>JBOHFT010000202.1:0-8068 GCA_050699815.1 Pseudonocardiaceae bacterium
CCACTACGGGCTGCCGCGCGCAACTACCAACGCGCTCTCGACCAACTCACCCAACAGGCCGGATTCGCCGCATAACCCAAACTTGACTCGATCATGCCGACTTCGTCGGCCACAGCCCTCTAGCCGCAGCGGCAGTGGGAATGAGTGCGTGGAGGTCGCCCACCTGGCCGACGGTGGCCACGCCGTCCGCGACAGCAAGGACCCCGCCGGGCCCGCGCTGCGGTTCGCTCCCGCTGGGTGGGCCGCGTTCACCGTAGGGGTCCGCGACGGCGAGTTCGACTGACCCGACGACCAGCGCCCCCGGTAGCCACCCCGGCCGCCGGGGGCGTCCTCGTTGTACCGGGCCGACCGATTACGCTCCCGCCCGTGACGGCACAACAGGACATCCCGCACAAGGTCAGCCAGATCCGCCATGATCTCGATGACCTCTACGAGCTCGTGGCGCGGGTTGAGGAGAGCCAGACCCGCATTGTGGGTGTCCTCGAGCAGCACGACAACCGGTTCGAGGAGCTGCAACAGACCCTCAACCTGCACGGTGGCCGGCTGGACCGGATCGAGGACAGCCAACGCCGGATGGGTGCCCGGCTGGACGGGATGGACGGTCGGCTGGACGGGATGGACAGCCGGCTGGACCGGATTGAGGACAACCAACATCGGCAGTTCGAGCACCTGTCCGGCCAGATCGCCGAGATCCTCGGCGTGCTACGCGGCCCAGCAGCCGCCGACCCAGCGCCGGATCCGAGCGGTAGGCCTGCACGTTCGAGGGCCTGTGGTCGACCTGATCAATCACCGGTCGGGGGAAGCATAAGGCGTATGCCAGCAGTGGCAGCGCAGCACCGCCGCCGACATCGGCGGCCATCCGCTGTGGCAGGGCCGGCGGGTCGAAGGTCAGTCCCGCTCGTCGGGCCGGTTGCTCGATCACCTCGATGAGCGCCGCGCGACTCAGCGTTCCCACCGCGAACGGATCACGGAACAGTCGAGCCTGCTCGGTGCCCAAAAACGCGGTCAGGAACTCCGACCGCAGCGCCTGAACCGGCAACGGCCAGCGCTTGCGGGACATGCTCAAGCCTTCCGAGTCCCCCCGCCATGCATGCTAGCCGCCCGGCACCTGGAAGAATCCGCAGTCATGGCGGCCGCCACCGACATCATGACCCCGCTGTGGCGCGGCGTGGTGGTGTTGCGGATCGTCACAGCGGCCTTCGCGATCGCGGCGATCGTCGTGCATCACGACGGCTACGTCCGCCCGCATCTGGGGTGGGCGGTGCTCGTCGGGATCGCGGTGTGGACCGTGGCGACCTGCCTGGCCTACAGCTACGACGTCACCCGCCGGATCCACGTCATCGTGCTCGACCTGCTGGTCACCCTGACGCTGGTGAGCTCCTCAGTGCTGGTGCTGTCCCCCGAGCAGCTCACCGAGGTCACCACGCGCACCCCGCTGCTCACCAGCGTGTGGGCCTGCGGCCCGGTGGTCGCTGCCGCGGTGCACGCCGGCCGGATCGCCGGGGCGCTGTTCGGCGTCGCCGTCGCCCTGGTCGACGTCTGGGTCCGCGGGTCGTTCACCACCGACGTCGCCCGCGACGCGGTATTGCTGATCGGGACCGGGTTCGTACTCGGGCTGGTCGCGACGGCAGCCCGGCGCGCCACCGAGCAGCTCCGCCGGGCGGCCCGCGCCGAGGCGGCCACCGCCGAACGGGAGCGGCTGGCCCGGTCCATCCACGACGGCGTCGTGCAGGTGCTGGCCCGGGTGCGATCCCGGGGCGGCCACCTCGGTGGGGAAGCCGGCGAGCTGGCCCGGCTGGCCGGGGAGCAGGAGATTGCCCTGCGGTCCCTGTTCTCGGCCACACCCCCAGGCAGCGCCACCGGCGAGCAGGACCTGGCTGCCGCGCTTGCACCGCTGGCCAGCCCCCGGGTCGAGGTCTCGGTGCCCGCGACCGTGGTGCCGCTGCCCTCCGGCGACGTCGAGGAACTGGTCGCCGTCACCCGGGAAGCGCTGGCCAACACCGCCCGGCACGGCGGTCCGGACGCGAAGTCGTGGGTACTGGTCGAGGATCTCGGCGAGGAGGTGGTGCTCACCGTCCGGGACAACGGCCCGGGCGTCGACCACGGGCAGCTCGCCGACGCCGAGATCGACGGCCGGATGGGAGTGTCGCGCTCGATCCGCGGCCGGGTGGCCGACCTGGGCGGCACCCTGACCCTGGACACCGGCCCGGGGCGGGGCACCGAATGGGAGGTGCGGCTGGCCCGCATCCGGCACGGCCAGCCGCGGTGACGGCCGGGGTGATGATCCGGGTCATGGTCGTCGACGACCATCCAATCTGGCGCGACGGGGTGGCCCGCGACCTCGCCGAGCGGGGCTTCGAGGTGGTTGCCACCGCGGCGGACGGCGCGGCCGCTCTGCGCATCGTCCCGGCTGCCCGCCCGGATGTCGTGCTGATGGACCTGCACTTCGCCTCCGGCGGGCCGTCCGGAGCGGACACCACCCGGCGCATCATCGGCACCTGGCCCGACATCCGGGTGCTGGTGCTGTCCGCGTCCGGCGAGCACGCCGACGTGCTGGCGGCGGTGCAGGCGGGTGCGTCGGGGTACCTGGTGAAGTCGGCGTCGGTGCCGGAGCTGGTCGAGGCGGTGCGCCGGACCGCCGAGGGGGACGCGGTGTTCACCGCCGGCCTGGCCGGCCTGGTGCTCGGTGAGTACCGCCGGATGGCGCTGGACCCGCGGGCCGATGTGCCGCGGCTCACCGAACGCGAGACCGAGGTGCTGCGCCAGGTGGCCAAGGGGCGCACCGCCCGGCAGATCGCCGAGGCGCTGGTGATCAGCCACCGCACCGTGGAGAACCACGTCCAGTCCACGTTGCGCAAGCTGCAGCTGCACAACCGCGTCGAGCTGGCCCGTTACGCGATCGAGCACGGCCTCGCCGAGCAGTAGGTAGCCCTTCAAGTACCGCCAACCCCGGCTGGGACTGCTCTCAACGGCTACCAACACCCGCGCTGCTCACCGGCGTTGAGCTTTAGCTGGGCAGGGCGTCGCGGCGTTGGTAGCCGTTTAAGGTGATCAACACAGGGGTAGGTAGCCCTTGAAGGGCTACCTACCCCCGCCGGGCCACCACCCCGGTCCGCGAGCACACGCGGCGGTACGCTGGCGCACCCGGCGCAACCGGGTACTCGCAGGGATGGTGGGCTGAGGTGGAGTTCGAGCTTGAGCGGGATGCGTTTGCTGAGGCCGTCGCATGGACGGCGCGTGGCCTGCCGGCCCGTCCGGTAGTCCCGGTCACCGCGGGCGTCGTGCTCGACGTGACCGACGGCGCGTTGACCGTCTCCGGTTTCGACTTCGAGGTGCTCAACCGGATCGAGGTGCCCGTCACCGACAAGGCTGCCGGGCGGGTGCTGGTGTCCGGCCGGCTCCTTGCCGAGATCGCCCGCGCGCTGCCGCCCAAGGACGTGCGGGTGGCGGTGGAGGGAAACCGGCTGGCGGTGCGCTGCGGTTCGGCCCGGTTCAACCTGCCGCTTCTGCATATCGAGGACTACCCCGCGGTGCCGGAACTGCCCGCCACCTCGGGCACGGTGCGTGCTGACGTCTTTGCCACCGCCGTCGCCCAGGTCACCGCCGCGGCCAGCCGGGATGAGACGTTGCCCATGCTCACCGGGGTACGCATGGAGATCGGCTCCGAGGCGCTGACCTTCGCCGCCACCGACCGCTACCGCCTCGCCGAGCGGCACATTCCCTGGACGCCGACCGGCCCGGTGCCATCCACCTCGGCATCTGAGACAGCTGAGACAGCTGAGCTCGAGCCGACCGGCAGCTCTTCGGTCGCCATCATCGTTCCGGCGAAGACGCTCGCCGATGTCGCCAAGTCGCTCGGCTCGGCCAGCGAGGTGGTGCTGTCGATGGGCAACGCCGAGGACGCGGGTTTCCTGGGCTTCTCCGCCGGTGGCCGGCAGACGCTGACCCGGCTGCTGGACGGCGAGTTCGTCAAGTTCGCGTCACTGTGGCCCACCGAGGTCACCACCAGCGTCGAGGTGGAGGTCGGCGAGCTCGTCGCGGCGCTCAAGCGGGTGTCGCTGGTGGCCCAGCGGTTCGCACCGGTCCGGCTGGCCTTCTCCGAGGGCACCGCGCAGCTGTCTGCGGAGGCCGACGACGAGTCCAGCGCCGAGGAGGAACTCGAAGTCGGGGTCACCGGCGAACCGCTGGCCATCGGGTTCAACGCCGGGTACCTGCTCGACGGGCTGGCCGCCCTCACCACCCCGCGGGCGACGCTGTCGTTCACCACCCCGGCCCGCCCGTGCGTCATCACCCCGGTCACCCCGGTCATCGCGGATAAAGCTGATGAGCCCGGCAATGGGGACGGCTCATACCGCTATCTCGTCATGTCGATGCGGTTGCGGGGCTAGCCGCCGCGTAGCCACCTCACCGGGCGCGCCGCCGGAACAGCCAGGGCCGCCGGGCGGCAGCCGGTACCGGCCGCTGGATTGGCTCGGTATGAGTTCGCCAGCTGGCGAACTCGACGACCGCCTCGGAGGGGCCCATCACCGGGATGCCCAGCGTGGCCGCAATGCGCCGAGTGGGATGGTCCGCGGGCACCATAGGATCGGCAATGACGACGGTGACCGCAGGCGTGAGCCGACTACGGGTCACCGCCCCGTGCGCCTCCATCAACCGGCGCAGTGCTCCCAGTTCGGCGGAACTGCCGAGATAGAGCACGTGCAGCGGGTCCTGGTTAACCGCGTGCCGACTCACCGCGTCTCCACTCTCCCCGAGACTTTCCCCGAGGAGTCCACAGCCTAAGCGAGATCGCCGACGCGCGAGGACACGGCGCGCCGAGTCCACCCAGACATGGTTCAGAGTACCCGAACAGCCACTGTCAGTGACCGCGACACTAGCTGTGACCTGGGATATGCACCACTCGTTAGGATACCCTGCCCTGATTTCGGCTCCGTTTGGTCACCGCGTGAGCCGGGCGGCTCTGGAGCGCAGCGTGGCGTGTGCTTCCGCGGTATCGACCCGGGTCGGCGTCCCGCCGGACAGCACCTGCTCCCCGGCGACCCACACATCCCGCACCGCCCGGGCCCCGGCACCCCACACCAGGTTGGCCAGCAGCTGGCCGTCCGGGACGTCCAGCCCGGCCGCGAACGCCGGGTGGTCGGCTCCGATGTGCACCAGGTCGGCCCAGCCGCCCGGGCGCAGGGTGCCGAGGTCGTCGCGCCCGATCGCGGCCGCGCCACCCCGGGTGGCCAGCAGCAGCGCCTGGGCGGCGGTGACGGCGGCGGCGTCCCCGGTGGCCAGCCGGGCCAGCCGGGCGGCCAGCCTCGCGTCATCCCAGAGATCGAGGCCGTCGTTCGACGCCGGGCCGTCGGTGCCCAGGCCGACCACGATCCCGGCGGCGCGCAGGTCGGGCAGCCGCGCGATCCCGGAGGCGAGCTTGCTGTTGGAGCCGGGGCAGTGCGCGACTCCCACGCGGCGCCGGGCCAGCACCGCGATGTCGACGTCGGACAGGTGCACGGCATGTGCCGCCAGCACCCGCGCGCCCCGACCGGAACCGCCGAGCACCCCGAGCTGTTCCAGCAGCAGCGGCACCGAGCCGTACTGGTCACGGATCGCGACGTCCTCGACAGTGGTCTCGGCGACGTGGATGTGCAGCAGTGCGCCGCGCTCCCGGGCTGCTGCACCGGCCGCGACCAGCGCCTCGGGCGGCAGCGTGTAGGCGGCGTGTGGGCCGTATCCCAGTTCGATGCGCTCGCCGGGCCCGAAGCGGATCCCGTCGGCGTCGATCCAGCGGCTGATGCCGTCGAGCATCTGCTCCCAGGTGCCCAGCCGGTCCCAGCCCGGGACCGCGATGATGCCCGGGGTCACCACCGCGCGGCTGCCGGCGGCGAGTACCGCGTCCACCACCGCGTCGCTGTGGAAGTACATCTCGACGCTGGTGGTGATCCCGGCGCTGAGCATCTCCAAGGCGCCGACCAGCATGCCGACGTACACGTCGGCGGCGTCGACCCGCGCCTCGGCGGGCCAGATCACCTCGGTCAGCCAGCGCATCAGCGGCAGGTCCCCGCCCAGCCCGCGCAGGGCGGTCATCGCGGTGTGCGCATGCACGTTGACCAGCCCGGGCAGCAGGATGCCGGTCAGTGCCCGCACGGGTCCAGGTGCCGCGGGCGCCCCAGAGGAGGGCCCGAGGTGCCCGATGCGACCGGCGGCGTCGACGTCCAGCACGGCCTCGCGCAGGACCGTGCACCGTTCGTCGCAGGTCAGCACCACCGGCGCGGTCAGCCGCATCATAGCGCGGGCGCCCCGGGGGTGTAGCGCAGCAGGGCCGACAGCGGCCGCAGCGGGGGAAGCCAGGCGCCCTCGGGCGGCAGCGTCTCCAGCGTGATCCGGGGCAGTGGCTGCAGGAACAGCTCCGGGATGTCCTCCAGGTCCTCGAAGTTGAGCACCACGGAGTTGACCGCGAACGAGGCGTGCTCCCGGAACCCGAGCACGGTGACCCCGACACCCTGGGAGACCAGGGTCTCCAGGGGCTCCCGGAAGGCCCGGCTGTCCCCGGAGGCCACCATCAGCTGGCGCAGCACGCCCTGTTCGTGCCGGGCGCGGATATGCGTCAGCATGTCCTCGTCGATGTCCGATTCATCGATCTTGGGCTTGGCGAAGACCGCGAACCCGGTGTTGCGCAGCGCCTCCACCCAGGGCCGCACAAAGTCCGTGCTGCCTGGCGCGACGTTGGTGAACACGGTCGCCTCGACCTCGGTGTCGGACCCGGCCCGCGACATCAGCCAGCGGCCCAGGGCGTCGAACCTCGGCCGGGACGCGGAGCTGGGGCGTCCGCCGAGGATCGAGCCCAGGCTCATGTCGATGTTGGGCGCATCCCAGACGAGCAGCGTTGTCGGGATGGTCGAGACGGGCGCCAGGCTCATGGTCACCGATCCTGCCGTATCGGCGGCCCAAAAGGATGGACACGGCCGGCGGACACACGGCACACCGGAGCCGGACACGCCGGGGATCCGGGACACGCCCGGGATCGGGGATCAGATGCGGACGAAGAGCAGATCGCGCACGGCGCGGCCCTCGTCCCGGGCGCGCTGCTCGAATTTGGTGACCGGCCGCCAGGCCGGCCGCGCCGCGAAGCCCCCGGCCGCGGCGGTGTTGCGCAGCCCGGGCTCGCCCACGCACGCAGTGCGCATCTGCGCGGCGTAGGGCTCCCAGTCGGTGGCCAGGTGCAGCGTGGCGCCGGGATGCAGCCGGGACGTCACCAGGGCGACGAACGCCGGGCTCACCAGCCGGCGCTTGTGGTGGCGCCGCTTGGGCCACGGGTCCGGGAAGTAGATCCGGACGGCGTGCAGGCTGCCCGGCGCTACGTGCTCGGTGAGCAGTGTCTGCGCGTCGCCGCGCAGCAGCCGCAGGTTGGTGATCCCGGCCTGCTCGATCCGCAGCAGCAGCTGAGCCAGCCCCGGCTGGTAGAGCTCCACGGCCAGGTGGTCGAGCTCGGGTGCGCCGATGGCCATCGACGTAGTCGAGTCCCCCATCCCGGAGCCGATCTCCAGCACGACCGGCGCGATGCGCCCGAACCACCCGGCGGTGTCCAGCGGGCCGCCGGGCAGGCCCAGCACGTCTGCGCCCAGGTGGTCCCAGTTGCGGTCCCAGGCGCGCTGCTGGCCGCGGGTCATCCGGCTGCGTTGCGGATGGCGGGTCGGGCTGGTCGACTGCACACCGCAAGCCTTGCCCGGCGGCGGTGCGGGGCGTGCACCGGGTACCGGTCCGCGAGACGCGAGAGGATGGTCGGCGTGAACACGCTCCAGGAGTGGGTCGACGTGGTGTGCCGGGAGCTGGGCATCGCCGATCTCGTGCAGCCGACTGCCATGCAGTCGCGGGTACTGGACCTGGCGCGGGACGTGGCGCATGACGTCGCCCGGCCAGCCGCTCCGCTCACTGCCTACCTGCTGGGCCTGGCGGCGGGACGCAGCAGTGACCCGGAGACCACCGCCGACGAGCTGGCCGGGCGGATCTGCCTGCTTTCCCAGCGCTGGGCGGCCGAGCAGGGTGGCTCTCCAGGTCGGTAGGGGCCCGGGTCGCCCCCGAATGG
>JBOHFT010000203.1:0-7855 GCA_050699815.1 Pseudonocardiaceae bacterium
ACATCCGCACCCGGGACAGTTCCCAGCCTGCGAATTCCGCCTGCACCGCGAGCTGGGTCGCCGCGGTCCGCCGGGAAACCCCCGGCAGTAACCGCAGCGGCTGGTACTCCCAGTCGAGGCCATCACCGTCACCTGTCTCGATCATCATCGCACCACCCGTTCCGGGTCGATCACCTGCAGCCCTGCACCTGACGCGGAGACGACAACGACCCGGCCGCTGACCGGGTCGGCGGTCACCGCATCGGGTTGGTGCACCGTAGGAAACCGGTGGACGACCACCGGTTCGCCCCCTGCCACGTCGAGCCCGACCACCTCGTTGCGGGCGGTCAGGGTCACCCACGCCAGGTCCCGCCGGCTGTCGTAAGCCAGCCCGTAGGGCGCGCCCGGCAGGGGAAAACGTTGCCGCAGCAACGGTGGGTCGCCGGCAAAAGCCAGTAACTCACCGTCGCGGGCGTCGGTCACCAGTATCCGACCGAACCGGTCGGCCACCGCACCGGCAGCCCCGTTGCCCGCGCGCAGCGCGGCGCTGGTCTGACCGGAGGACAGATCCACCAGGCGCACCGTGTTGCGACCCCGATCGAGCACCCCGACCTTGGGTCCGGCGGGCACCAGCCGGGCGGCGTCGACGAAGCCCGGCAGGGACCGCGGCGGACGGTTTCCGTCGAGCACAGCCAGCCGGGCGCCCATCGCGACCACGATTGCACCGCCCACCGCGACCGCCCCGTGCGCCGGGCCATCGAGATCCGTCCTGCTCGGTGCTCCACCATCGAGCGGAACCCGGATCAGCGACCCCGGTGCGGTGACCGGCACCAGCAGCGGGCCACCCTCGGCCGCGAGCACGAGATCCGCGGCCGGACCGGGCAGCGGCACCAGCTGCGGCGGTGCGGCGCTGTCCAGCGTCCGCAGCAGCAGGCGCGGCGGATCGGTCAGCGCCAGTGCCACCGTCTGAGTGCGGGGATCCAGCACCACCGCGGTGGCCGGCGCACCGAGCGGCAGGACGGTCCCCACGGGGGCGGGCCCGCCCAGCGGGCTCGATGCCGGCCCGGCCGGGATCATGGCTGGCGGCACCTCAGCGCTGCCGCACCCGGCGACCAACCCGGCGACGAGCGACGCTGCATAAAACGCCGCGCGCGGGGCACCGAGCACACCGACCTCCTCGGAGGGTATAGCCGAGCCTCACCAAGCATTCCCGACCCGACAGCTCCGCGTCATCCCCAAGCAGCCTGATGTTTTCGTCGGCACGCTAGGCCACTCGGGGCAGTGTTGGCGTCACCGGTCGGTAAGCGCTTCGGAGGCTGCTCGGGCCCCCGCCAGGCTATCGTCACGCCTTGTGACTCTGACGATTGACGTTGTGCTGCCCTGCTTGGACGAAGCCGAGGCGCTGCCGGGCGTGCTGGCGGAGATACCGGCAGGCTACCGGGTCCTCGTCGTCGACAACGGCAGCACCGACGGCACCGCCGCAGTGGCCGCCACCTGCGGTGCAACCGTCGTCTCCGAGCCGCGGCGCGGCTACGGTGCCGCGGTGCACGCCGGGCTGCTCGCCGCCACTGCCGATCTGGTCGCGGTGCTAGACGCCGATGGATCGCTGCCGCCGCAGGCCCTGCCCGAGCTGGTCGCAGCGGTCGTCGGCGCGCGGTGCCCGGGGGCCGATCTCGCGGTCGGCCGGCGGGCACCGCAAGCCGGCGCCTGGCCATGGCACGCCAGGGCCGGGAACATGGCAGTGGCCGCTGTGCTGCGCCGCCGCGGGCTGCCGGTGCACGACATCGCCCCGATCCGGGTCGCCCGCAGGCAGGCGCTGCTCGACCTGGGCATCACCGACCGTGGCTGTGGCTACCCCCTTGAGCTGCTCCTGCGGGCCGGTGCTGCTGGCTGGCTCGTGCGTGAGTTCCCTGTCCAGTACCGCCCGCGGGCCGGTGGGCGGTCCAAGGTGTCCGGATCGGCCCGGGGCACGCTGCGAGCCGCGCGGGACATGGCCGCTGTGCTGCGGCGGATCAGCCGAGTGGGCGTTCCGGATACCCCAGCTGCACTGCGCTGACGTCATCGAGCGCGGCCCGGATCGCGGGGGCCAGCTCCACCTCCTCGGCGGCCAGCGAACCGGCCAGCTGGGCGGTGTCCCGGGCGCCGACGACCGGTGCGACCACGCCTGGCCGGTCCCGCACCCAGGCCAGCGCCACCTCCAGCGGGGAGGTGCCCAGCCCGTCGGCCGCGGTGACTACAGCCTGCACGATCCGGGTTGCCCGGTCGGTGCGGTGGTGCTCGACGTACCGCGCGAAGTGCGGCGACGCCGCCCTGGAGTCGGAGGGGGTGCCGTTGCGGTACTTGCCGGTGAGCACCCCGCGGGCCAGCGGTGCCCAGGGCAGCAGGCCCACCCCGTGGTACGCCGCCGCCGGCGCCAGCTCGCGCTCCACCCCCCGCTCCAGTAGCGAGTACTCCACCTGGGTGGACACCAGCGGCACGTCAGAGATGGCCTTCGCGGTGGCCAGCTGCCAGCCGGTGTAGTTGGACACCCCGACGTAGCGGACCTTGCCTGCGCGCACCGCGTCGGTCACCGCGGACAGCGTCTCCTCTAGCGGCACCGCCGGATCCCACGCGTGCAGCTGCCACAGGTCGATGTGATCGGTGCGCAGCCGGCGCAGCGACCCGTCCAGCGCCGCGAGCAGCGCGCCACGGGATGCGCCGCCACCGAATGGTCCCTCGTCGCGGCTGGCCACCGCCTTGGTGGCGAGCACCACCTCGTCGCGGGGGATGACGTCGGCCAGCAGCCCACCCAGGATCCGCTCCGACTCGCCCTCGCAGTACACGTCCGCGGTGTCCACCAGCGTCCCGCCGGCGTCGACGAAGGCGACCAGCTGGGTAGCGGCCTCCTCGGCGTCGGTGTCGCTGCCCCAGGTCATGGTCCCCAGCGCCAGCCGCGACACCCGCAGCCCACTGCGGCCGAGAAGACGCTGTTGCACGGGGGTGCACCCTACGGGTGCCACCACCGGCACCCGTAGGGTGCATCCGCGTGAGCTGGCTGCAAGCCCTGGTCCTGGGACTCGTCCAGGGTCTCACCGAGTTCCTGCCGATCTCCTCGTCGGGGCACCTGCGGATCGTCTCGGAGATCTTCTTCGGCGACGATGCCGGCGCGGCGTTCACCGCCGTCACCCAGCTGGGCACCGAGGCCGCGGTGCTGATCTACTTCGCCCGCGACATCGGCCACCTGGTGGCGACCTGGTTCCGCGGGTTCGCCTCGGCGCAGGTCCGCGCCACCCCGGACTACCGGATCGCCTGGCTGGTGATCATCGGCACGATCCCGATCGGGGTGCTCGGCGTGCTGTTCGAGCACCAGATCCAGACCTCGGGGCGCAACTTGTGGATCATCGCAGCCAACCTGATCGGGTTCGGCCTGGTGCTGGGCGCCGCTGAGCACTACGGGCGGCAGCAACGCCCGCTGCAGCAGCTCACCGTCACCGGTGGGGTGGCGCTGGGCTTCGCGCAGGCACTGGCGCTGGTGCCCGGGGTGTCCCGCTCCGGGGGCACGATCAGCGCGGGCCTGTTCCTCGGGTTGACCCGGCCCGCTGCGGTGCGCTACTCATTTCTGCTGGCCATCCCCGCTGTCATCGCCGCCGGGTTGTTCCAGATCCCCGATGCCTTCGCGGTCGGCGGGCCCGGTCTGCAGCCCTCGGTGGCCCAGCTGGTGATCGCCACCCTGATCGCGTTCGTGGTGGGTTATGCCGCGATCGCGTGGCTGCTGCGGTACGTCCAGCGGCACAGCATCTACCTATTCGTCTGGTACCGGGTGGCGTTGGGGATTGTCGTGCTGGCACTGCTGGCCACCGGGACGATCAGCGCGACCTGACCTGCCCGGTGCGTAGGGTGATGCTGTGGGCACCCTGATCCTGCTGCGGCATGGCCGATCCACGGCGAACACCGCGGGGGTGCTGGCTGGGCATACCCCCGCGGTAGCGCTCGACGAGCAGGGCCGGGCCCAGGCCGAGACGCTGGTCGAGCGGCTGGCGCAGCTACCGCTGGCGGCGGTGGTGAGCTCCCCGCTGCAGCGGTGCCAGGAGACGGTGGCCCCGCTGGCGCAGGCGCGCGGGCTCGAGGTGACCGTCGACGACCGGTTCATCGAGGTGGACTACGGCGAGTGGACCGGACGGGAACTGCGCACGCTGGGCAAGGAGCCACTGTGGAAGGTGGTGCAGGCGCACCCCTCGGCGGCGGTGTTCCCCGGCGGCGAGGGGCTGGCCGCGCTGCAGGCGCGGGCGGTGGCCGCGGTGCGCGAGTGGGACGCGAAGCTGGCCGCCGAGCACGGCCCACACGTGGTGTGGCTGGTCTGCACGCACGGTGACGTCATCAAGGCGGTGCTCGCCGATGCGCTGGGCCTGCACCTGGACGGCTTCCAGCGCATCGTCGCCAACCCGGGCTCGATCAGCGCCGTCAGCTACACCGAGACCCGGCCGTTCGTGCACCGGGTCAACGACTCCGGCGGGGATCTGCAGTCACTGGTCCCACCCAAGCGCCGACGCCGGCGGCGGCCTTCGTCCGACGCCACTCCCGGGGGGCCGACCGGCACCGCGTGACCAGGGGAGGCGTGCTGCCGGGCAGTCGTGGGTGCTCTAGTGTCGGTACTGCCATGTCTCGTGTCATCCACGTCTTCCGCAGCCCCGAGCGGTTCGTCGCGGGCACGGTCGGCGATCCTGGTGACCGCACCTTCTACCTGCAGGCCGTCGACGAGGCCAAGGTGGTCAGCGTGCAGCTGGAGAAGGAGCAGGTCGTAGTGCTCGCCGAACGGCTGTCCGCGCTGCTCGACGAGGTAGCTCGGCGCCTGGGTGTCGATGCCGCCACCGGCTCGGAGGATGCCGGGGTGGACTCCGAGCCGCTGCGTACCCCCGTCGAGCAGGAGTTCCGGGTCGGCACCATGGGGCTGGGCTGGGACGTCGAGTCGCGGGCCATCGTCGTCGAGCTGCTCGCCGTCACCGAGCAGGAGCTGGACGAGTCGGTGGTGCTCGACGACACCGAGGAGGGCCCCGACGCGGTGCGGGTGTTCCTGTCACTCCAGCAGGCCCGGGCGTTCACCGCCCGTGCTGCGCGGGTGATCTCGGCGGGGCGCAGGCCCTGCCCGCTGTGCGCGGAGCCGCTGGAGCCGAAAGGGCATATCTGCCCGCGGCAGAATGGCTACCGTCGCCAGGCCGAGGCCTGAGCGGGGCCGGTGGTGCTGCCTACCGACCCGGCGGCGCTGCCGTTACTGCACGAGGGCCGCATCGACGTGACCGGCCGGATCGTCGACGCGTCCAACGCCACCCTGTTCTGCACGGTGCACTGCGACGGGGTCAGCGCCGACTGCGTGTACAAGCCGATCCGCGGGGAGCGTCCGCTGTGGGACTTCCCGGACGGCACCCTGGCGGGCCGTGAGGTGGCCAGCTGGCTGCTGTCCGAGGCCACCGGCTGGTCGCTGGTCCCGCCCACGGTGCTCCGGGCCGGGCCGCTGGGACCCGGCATGGTGCAGCTCTGGGTGGAGACCGAGGAGGAACGCGACCTGGTGGACGTGGTGCCGGCCGACGCGGTGCCGGCCGGCTGGCGCCGGGTGCTCCAGGCATACGACCGGTACGGCGACCCGGCGCTGCTGGTGCATGCCGATACCGAAGGAGTGCGCCGGCTGGCCGTGCTGGACGTGCTGCTCAACAACGCCGACCGCAAAGGCGGGCATGTGCTCGCCGGGCTGGACGGCGTGGTGTACGGCGTGGACCACGGGATCTGCCTGCATCACGAGGACAAGCTGCGCACCGTGCTGTGGGGCTTCCTCGGTGAGCCGTTGCCCGCCGCGGCGCTGGCCGTGCTGCGCCGGGTGCGATCCGAGCTGGACGGCGCGCTGGGCGTCGCGCTGGCTGAGCATCTGACCCGGACGGAGCTGAAGGCCCTGCAGGAACGGGCCGACCGCCTGCTGGCCACCGAGACCTTCCCGGCCCCCAACGGGGCCTGGCCGGCGATCCCGTGGCCGGCGTTGTGAGACCTGCTCGCAGGGCCGCAACGTCGGTACCGGCCAGGCGCTGGCCGCGTTCTTTCGCCGATCGGGTCAGCGCGCCGCTGCCAGGGCCGCTGCAGTTCCTGCGGCTGCGGCGGGAGGGCGGTTTCGCCGGCGCCACCGAGGGCGTGGCGCGGATTCCGGTGGCCGCGCGGGCACCGTTTCCGGCCGCTGACGCCTGGCTGGCCTGGCTGGGGCACGCGTCGTTCCTGCTGCGCCTCGGTGGGCGCACCGTGGCGGTGGATCCGGTGCTGTCCCAGCGGATCCTGGGCGCGGGCCAGCGGTTCACCCCGCCTGGCCTGGATCGGCTGCCGCCGCTGGACCTGCTGCTGATCAGCCACAACCACTACGACCATCTGGATGCCCCGACGGTGCACACGCTGCCCCGGGACACCCCGGTGGTGGCCCCCGGCGGGCTGGGCCGGTGGTTCCGGTGGCGTGGTTTCACCGCGGTCACCGAGCTGGACTGGTGGGAGTCGGTGCACTTCGGCGCGCTGGAGGTGACGTTCGTGCCCGCGCACCACTGGAGCCGCCGGGGCCTGTTCGACCACTGCGCGACGCTGTGGGGTGGCTGGGTGCTCACCGCGCCGGGCGGCCTACGAGTATACCACGCCGGGGACAGCGCCTACGGCCCGTTCTTCGCCGAGATCGGCACCCGCTACCCCGGGATCGACGCCGCGATGCTGCCGGTCGGGGCCTACGCCCCGCGCTGGTTCATGCGCACGATGCACGTCGACCCGGAGGAGGCCGTGCGGGCCGCCTGCGACGTCGGCGCCCGGGTGCTGGTGCCCATGCACTGGGGCACCTTCCGGCTCTCCCGCGAACCGGCACTCGAACCGGTCGAGCGCACCCGCGCCGCCTGGGCCGCCGCCGGGCGGGATCGCGTCGACTTGTGGGATCTCGCGGTAGGGGAGAGCCGCCCGCTGCTGACCACCCCTCCTGGTAGTACGCCGCGGTGAGGATGCGCAGGTAAGTTGCCGTGCGGTGCAGCTATGTATGGCTGCGGTCGAATTGGCAGCGGCGCGCTGACTCCACCGGTCACCCGGACTCCCGAGTCTGCTGTGTTGTTTGAATCCGATTAACCTAGCACTCACGGTGGGGACTCACGTTCGGTGAGTAGCCGTGAGTAAGGTGACCGAGGATGGCTGTCTAACCAACGGACGGTGATGCAATCGGAGAGCACGCTAGGCCATTCGAATGGTCCCGTCTCATTTTTGTTACATGGTGACCCTTATCGCGATTAGTCCTCATGGCGGGCTCAAACCACCCGCTCAGTGGTTCCGTGACGGACGAAGCCAGACAAGGGCGGTGTTCGTGATCGATGTGGGACCTGAGCCCGCGAATTGATCTGACGTGTCAAGGTTAGGTCACGTGAGGTCACAGTTGAGATCACGACTACGGAGGTTTTTCCCATGGATCGCAACAACAGGCGGCGGCTCGGCGTTTTCGTCTCCTCCGGTGTCCTGGCGGCCGGTCTGGTGCTGGCTGGTGCGGGCGCCGCCTTCGCCGCGCCCGGTGACGGCGGTAACGGCGGACGCGGCGGTGACGGCGTACGCGGCGGCAACGCCACCATCGGCAACGGTGGCAATGGTGGCTTCGCAGGTCCCGGTGGTTCCGGAGGGGCAGGCGGCAGCAACATCATTAGCCCCGGCGGCAGGGGTGGCGCAGGTGGCGCCGGTGGCACGGGTGGCCGCGGCGGCAGCACCATCATCGGCAACGGCGGCACTGGCTTCGACGGCGGCGCCGGCGGCACCGGCGGCACCGGCGGCAACAGCCTCCTTGGGCCCGGTGGCGAGGGCGGCGCGGGTGGCGACGGCGGCGCGGGTGGCGAGGGCGGCGACAGCGCCCTCT
>JBOHFT010000204.1:0-7811 GCA_050699815.1 Pseudonocardiaceae bacterium
CTTCAACCCCACCACCAAGACGCAGGCAGCCATCTCGGCGGCCGTGCAGGCGGCCTCGATGGCCGGCCACCCGGATGTGACGGCGGCCCACCTGCTCGGGGCGCTGCTGGCGCAGGGTGACGGCATCGCGGCGCCGCTGCTCGCGGCGGTGGGCGCTGACGCCACAGCAGTGCGGGCCGAGCTGGACGCCATCACCAAGCGCCTGCCGTCGGCCACCGGCTCCACCGTGGCCGCGCCGCAGCTGGACCGTCAGGCGGCCAAGGCACTCGGTCACGCCCAGAACCTGGCGACCGACATGGGTGACTCGTACGTCTCCACGGAGCACCTGCTCGTCGGGCTGGCGGCCGACGCGGGCGCGGTCGGGCAGCTGCTGTGCAGGCACGGCGCCACCCCGGACGCCCTCCGCGAAGCCTTCCAGTCCGTCAGGGGCTCGGCCCGGGTCTCCAGCCCCGATCCGGAAAGCACCTACCAGGCGCTGGAGAAGTACGGCCTGGACCTCACCGACCGGGCGCGCAAGGGCGAGCTGGACCCGGTGATCGGCCGCGACGCCGAGATCCGCCGGGTGGTGCAGGTGCTGTCCCGGCGCACCAAGAACAACCCGGTGCTGATCGGCGAGCCCGGTGTCGGCAAGACCGCCATCGTCGAGGGCCTCGCCCAGCGCATCGTCGCCGGTGACGTGCCCGAATCGCTGCGCGGCAAGCGGGTCGTCGCGCTGGATCTGGGCTCGATGGTGGCCGGCGCGAAGTACCGCGGCGAGTTCGAGGAGCGGCTCAAGGCGGTGCTCAAGGAGATCACCGACTCGGCCGGCCAGGTCATCACGTTCATCGACGAGCTGCACACCATCGTCGGCGCCGGCGCCACCGGGGAGTCCGCGATGGACGCCGGAAACATGATCAAACCGATGCTGGCGCGCGGCGAATTGAGGATGGTCGGCGCCACCACCCTGGACGAGTACCGCAAGCACATCGAGAAAGACGCCGCGCTGGAGCGGCGCTTCCAGCAGGTGCTCGTGGGTGAACCCTCGACCGAGGACACCATCGGCATCCTGCGCGGGCTCAAGGAGCGCTACGAGGTGCACCACGGCGTGCGGATCACCGACGCCGCACTGGTCGCCGCTGCGACCCTGTCCGACCGCTACATCACCGCCCGGTTCCTGCCGGACAAGGCGATCGACCTGGTCGACGAGGCGGCCTCGCGCTTAAGAATGGAGATCGACTCAAGGCCGGTGGAGATCGACGAGGTGGAGCGCGCGGTGCGCCGCCTGGAGATCGAGGAGATGGCGCTGGCCAAGGAGTCCGACCCGGCCTCGGTCCAGCGGCTCGCCGTGCTGCGTGCCGAGCTGGCCGACCGCCGGGAGCGCCTCGCCGGGCTGACCACCCGCTGGCAGAACGAGAAGAACGTCATCGAGGCGGCCCGGGAGCTCAAAGAGCAGCTCGAGCAGCTGCGCGGCGAATCCGAGCGCGCCGAGCGCGACGGTGACCTCGGCCGGGCGGCCGAGCTGCGCTACGGCAAGATCCCCGCGCTGGAAAAGCAGCTCACCGAGGCCACCGCGTCGGCCCGCGACCCCCAGGTGATGCTCAAGGAAGAAGTCGGCCCCGACGATGTCGCTGACGTGGTCTCCGCCTGGACCGGGATCCCCGCGGGGCGGCTGCTGGAGGGCGAGACCGCCAAGCTGCTGCGGATGGAGGACGCGCTGAGCCGCCGCGTGGTCGGCCAGGCCGAGGCGGTGCGCGCCGTTTCTGATGCGGTGCGACGGGCCCGGGCCGGCGTCGCCGACCCTGACCGCCCCACCGGGTCGTTTTTGTTCCTCGGGCCCACCGGCGTCGGCAAGACCGAGCTGGCCAAGGCACTGGCGGAGTTCCTGTTCGACGACGAGCGCGCCATGGTGCGCATCGACATGAGCGAATACAGTGAAAAACACAGCGTAGCTCGCCTTGTCGGCGCCCCACCCGGATACATCGGCTACGACCAGGGCGGGCAGCTCACCGAGGCGGTCCGCCGTCGGCCCTACTCCGTGGTGCTGCTCGATGAGGTGGAAAAGGCCCACTCCGACGTCTTCGACGTGCTGCTGCAGGTGCTCGACGACGGGCGGCTGACCGACGGGCAGGGCCGCACGGTGGACTTCCGCAACACCATCCTGGTGCTCACCTCCAACCTGGGCTCCGCAGCCCTGGCCGACCCCACCCTCGACGAGCGGCAGCGCACCGACGCCGTGCTCGGTGTGGTGCGCCGGCACTTCAAGCCCGAGTTCCTCAACCGGCTCGACGATCTGGTGGTCTTCGGATCGCTGTCCACCGAGGAGCTCACCTCCATC
The DNA here is from genome assembly GCA_050699815.1 of Pseudonocardiaceae bacterium. Classification (GTDB taxonomy): domain Bacteria; phylum Actinomycetota; class Actinomycetes; order Mycobacteriales; family Pseudonocardiaceae. The sequence goes on from JBOHFT010000204.1 coordinate 2,315, forward strand.
GTGGACATCCAGATCGGCCAGCTAGCCCAGCGGCTGACCGCCCGGCGGCTGGCCCTGGAGGTGACCGACGCGGCGCGGGAGTGGCTGGCGCTCGGTGGGTTCGACCCACTCTACGGCGCGCGCCCACTGCGCCGGCTGATCCAGACGGCAATCGGCGACCAGCTCGCCCGCAAACTGCTCTCCGGCGAGATCCGAGACGGCGACACCGCCCTCGTCGACCTCGACGACACCGCCGCAGGCGGCACCGGCGCCCTCACCGTCACCCGCCCGTGACCCCCGGACCGCGACATGGATGCTTATCGCTGTTTTTCCCGCTCCTGAACAGCGATAAGCATCCATGTCGCGGTTCAGCGCAGGGTGGGGCGGGGCCGTGGGGGTTCTTGGAGTCGCGCACCAGCATTCGGTCCGGGGCGGTTCCCTGGTCCTCCGCGGGGCAGTGGGCCTCGCCGGAACCCGGGAGGCATCCGTTGGACACATCCTCACCAGCACTCGCCGACGCGTTCGGCCTGCTGCTTGACGACCTCCGCCTGCACCTGGACGAGGCGGAGTCGCTGGCGACTCAGGACGCCGAGTGGTCCGCCGATGACATGGACGCAGCGCGCGGGCTGATCCGCGATCTGGTGCTCGTCCTCCGCGGGCTGCTGATCGAGCACGAGCTGCAGGCCAGCGGTGACTGCCGGACCTGCACGCAGGCGTGGCCCTGCCCAGTGGTGACGACCATCCACGCCCTCGTGAAAGACCCGCACCACCAGTTCGTCGCCCTCGTCCGCCGGGTCAGGGCACGATGACCGCGACATGGATGCTGTTCACCGCCCGCGCGGCGCGCGCCGGGCGGGGGGCTTTCGGGATTAGGCTCGGCTGGTGTCTTTGGTGTGGTTTCTGATCGCCGGGCTGGCCGCCGTGGCGGGTGTGGTGCTGCTCGCCGTCGATCACCGGCGCCGTACTGCGCAGCAGCGGGAACGGCGCCGCTGGGCGGCGCTGCGCGGGTGGCGGTTCGTGCTGTCCGATCCGGTGCTGGCCGACCGGTGGTGCCATGGCGTGATCGGCCGGGGCGGCGCCGGGATGGCCCGGGATCTGGTGATCGGCAGCCTGTTCACCCCGCTGGGCCGTCGCTGGGTGCGGGTCTTCGACCACCAGCAGGGCGGCCAGACCACCAGCGTGGTGGTCGCCGTGCTGCGGCGAGTTCACGCCGGCGATCTGGTGGCGGAGCTGTGGCTGCCAGACCACCCGTTACCGCGGGACCCCGGGCTGGTGACGCTGGGCCCGGTGGGTGACCGGGTAGCGCTCGTCACCGACCCGGGCCGGGCTCGCCAGCTGATCACTCCCGAACTGGCCTTCGCCAGCAATGCGGTGGGCGGGGACATTTCAGTCACCTGGCTGGAGCAGGACTGGGTGCTGGCCGCGGCCCCGGTCACCGCCACGCCCGCCCGGCTGGAGCGGCTGCTGCGCGCCCTGGACGAGATCGCCGACCTGCTCGATGCCGCCAGCCCGGAGGCTGATAACGAGCCCGCCGAGGTGCCCGATGCCGCGGATTGGGCCGGTAGCTAGTTCCGCTGAGTAACGCCGGGACTCGGTTGAGCGATCTCCCCCCCGGGGGGACAATCATGACGAGATCCAGGGCTGTCGATGCTCGCCCGATCAATGCCACCGCGGTGTCTGCGCGGTCGCTTGCGCCGGACCTGGCACGGGGCGCGATGCTGCTGCTCATCGCGCTGGCCAACGCCCCACTCTACCTGTACGGGAATAACTCCGTCGGCGACGGTATGTGGCTGCGTGGTCACCCGGTCGCAGACCATCTGGTCCTGCTGCTGGAGACGGTCTTTGTACGAGGCCGGGCATACCCCATGTTCGCCTTGCTGTTCGGCTACGGCATCGTCCAGTTGCTGCGGCGGCACACCAGCCGCGGAGCCGATGAGATGACCGTCCGAAGGCTCATCCGTCGGCGCGGATGGTGGATGGTGCTCATCGGCTTCGTCCATGCCCTGCTGCTGTTCTCCGGGGACATCATCGGCGCCTACGGGCTGCTCGCGGTCCTGCTGGCCGAGGTACTGATCCGGGCCCGCGACCGAACCCTGCTGATCATGAGTGTGCTGTGGATGGCACCGGTCGCGCTGTTCCGCGCGCTGGAGCACCCGTTGAGTCCGGTACACGAGAAGGCGAGCTTGACGACCGACGGGCTGCACGCAGCGGGGATCCGGGTGCTGGAATGGGTGCAGGGCAGCCTCGTCGGCTCGATCTTCATGCTGGTCCCTCCTTTGGCGCTCGGGGTGTGGGCGGCCCGCCGGCGGCTGCTCGACGAGCCCGAGCGGCACCGGCAGTTGCTGCTGCGCATCGCCGTGCTCGGCGTGGGGCTGGCCGCCGTCGGGGGCCTGCCCTGGGCATTGGTGCGGGCCACCTGGTGGCAGCCGCCATCCGAGGTGGTGGCCCTGCTCGCGGGCGGGGCGCACCTCATGACCGGCTACGCCGGCGGGGTGGGCTACGCCGCGATCGCCGGGCTCGTCGCGATCCGCATCCAGGCCCGCGACCGGCCCGGGGCAGTCGTCAGTGCGCTGACCGCCTGCGGGCAGCGATCGATGACCTGCTACCTGCTGCAGTCCGTGGTGTTCGTGGCGGTGCTGGCCGCGTACGGCGGGGGACTCGGTAACCGGCTCGGGATCGTTGAGATAGCGGCGTTGGCGACCGTGACCTGGGCGCTGACGGTGCTGCTCGCTGACCGGATGGCCCGCCGCGGTGACCGAGGCCCGGCTGAAGTGCTCCTTCGCCACCTCACCTACCGTCGGCTGCTGGGCCGGGGCGAGACAAGCCCCGGGACTATGTCCACTGGACCTGCTGCCGGGCTGGCTGGCACCCCGGCGGTCCACCGCAACGGTCAAGCGGGCACTGCCGGGTGACGGCACGTCCGATCGGCGCCACCGCGGTGTCGGTGCGCTCACTTGCGCCGGACCTGGCGCGGGGCATGATGCTGCTGCTCATTGCGCTCGCCAACGTCACCTACTACCTGTACGGGGACGGCACCTACGGCAGCGGTGTGTGGGTGCGCGGCCATCCGGTCCTTGATCAGACGGTCCTGCTGCTGCAGGCGACTTTTGTGCGTGACCGGGTATATCCCATGTTCGCCCTGTTGTTCGGCTACGGCATCGTCCAGCTGCTCCGGCGGCACACCAGCAGCGGGGTCGATGCGGTGACCGTCCGAAAGCTCGTCCGCAGGCGGGGATGGTGGCTGGTGCTGTTCGGCTTCCTCCATGCCCTGCTGCTGTTCCCCGGAGACATCATCGGCGCTTACGGACTGCTGGCGGTCCTGCTGGCCGGGGTGATAGTCCAGGCCCGGGATCGCACACTGCTGATCATGATGGCGCTGTGGACGGCGGTGCTGTGGATGGTGCCGATGGTGTTGTTCCCCCTGCTGGATGGCTGGTGGAGCCCCCTGGAGACGACGGCGAATGTCACGGCCGATCCGCTGCGAGCAGCGGGGATCAGGGTGCTGGAATGGGCCCAGTCGGGCGTCGTCAACGCACTGTTCACGCTGGTCCCCGCCCTGATGGTCGGGGTATGGGCGGCCCGGCGCCGGCTGCTCGACGAGCCGCAGCGGTATCGTCCGCTGCTGGTGCGCGTCGCCGCGCTCGGCGTGGGGCTGGCCGCTGTCGGGGGTTTTCCCTGGGCGCTGAAGAGGGTCTCGTGGTGGACGCCGCCGTCCGATACGGTGGCCATGCTCGCGGACTTGTCCCACAACCTGACCGGCTACGGCGGCGGGATCGGCTACGCCGCGATCGCCGGGCTCATCGCGATCCGCGTCCGGGCGCGGGACCGGCCCGGGCCGGTGATCACCGCGCTGGCTGCCTGCGGGCAGCGATCGATGACCTGCTACCTGCTGCAGTCCGTGGTGTTCGTCGCGGTGCTGGCCGCCTACGGCGGGGGCCTCGGTAACCGGCTCGGGTTTACCGAGGTCGAGATCGTGGGCGTGGTCACCTGGGCGTTGACCGTGCTCGTGGCCGACGCGATGCGCCGCCGCGGCTACCGTGGCCCAGCCGAAGCCCTCCTCCGCCACCTCACCTACGCCCGCCGTCCCTGTCCCTAGCCGCGTTCTGGATGCAGACTGCCGTAAAGCGGCACCTGATTACGGCAGTCTGCATCCAGAACGCGGTCGGGGCGGGATAGCCTGCGGACTATGCCTACTGCGTTGGTTACTGGGCCTACGGCTGGGCTTGGGGGCGCGTTCGCGCGCAGGCTGGCCGCCGAAAGCTACGACCTGGTGCTCGTCGCCAGGGACTCCAGCCGCCTGCAGCAGCTGGCCGCCCAGCTGTCGCAGCGCCACGGGGTGCGCACCGAGGTGCTTCCCGCCGATCTGGCCCACGCCGGTGAGCGGGAGCGGGTCGAGCAGCGGCTGCGCACCGGAGACCCGGTGGATCTGCTGGTGAACAACGCGGGTTTCGGGATCGCCACCGAGTTCGTCGACGCCGATATCGTCGGCCTGCAGGCCCAGCTGGACGTCAACGTGACCAGCGTGCTGCGGCTGACCCACGCGGCGGTGCCGGGCATGGTGCTCCGGGGGCAGGGGGCGGTGATCAACGTGTCCAGCGTGTCCGGTTTCCTGCCCGGCCGCGGCTCCGCCTACAGCGCGAGCAAGGCGTACGTGACGATGCTCTCCGAGGGCCTGGCGGTATCCCTGCAGGGCACCGGGGTGCAGGTGCTCGCGCTGTGCCCGGGATTCGTGCGCACCGAGTTCCATGCCCGGGCCGGGATCGACATGACCGGCACACCCTCGGCGTTGTGGCTGGACGCCGACGACGTGGTCCGCGACTGCCTGGCCGACTTGCGGCGTGGGCGCACCATCTCGGTGCCCGGCGTGCAGTACCGGGCCCTGGTCGGGCTGGCGGACGTGCTGCCCCGCGGCCTGGTCCGGCGGGTCGCCGGGCGCACCGGACGTGGCCGCACGTGACCTCCGGGCGGCCGACTGAGGACCGGGCCCGGCTGGCGGTGCTGGTGCGGGAGCTGGCAGTGGTGCACGGCAGGGTCACGCTGTCCTCCGGCGCGCAGGCCGACTACTACGTGGACCTGCGCCGCGTCACCCTGCACCACGAGGCCGCGCCGCTGATCGGGCGGCTGGTCCGGGAGCTGACCGCCGACTGGTCGTATCGGGCCGCCGGTGGCCTGACCCTGGGCGCCGATCCGGTCGCCGCTGCCGTGCTGCACGCGCCCGGCCCACCCGTCGACGCCTTCGTGGTGCGCACGTCGACCAAGGACCACGGGATGCACCGGCGTATCGAGGGTCCGGACGTCGCCGACCGTCCGGTGCTCGCCGTCGAGGACACCTCCACCACCGGCGCCTCGGTGCTGACCGCGGTGGCCGCGCTGCGCGAGGCGGGCGCCGAGGTCGTCGGCGTGGTCACCGTGGTGGACCGGGACCTCGGCGCCCGCGAGGCGATCGAGGCGGCCGGGCTGCCCTACCGCGCGGTCCTGAGCGTGAGCGAGCTCCTGTGAGTGGCGATACGAGCTATAG
>JBOHFT010000205.1:0-7782 GCA_050699815.1 Pseudonocardiaceae bacterium
GCCCACGGATACGCAACCGGCAGCGGCGCCGGCGCAACCCCCAGCACGGCGCCTGGATGCCGGCACGACCGGCACCGGCCCCGCCGGTCCACGGGATGGGCCACCAGCAGGGCATACAGCGCCGCGCACGCCCGGGACTGGACCGAGTCGATCCCACTCGGGCCACCAGGCCCCGACGCCACCGCAGCAACGAGAACACCGTGCAACGCCTGGTGTAGTGGATCGTCATCGACCACAGTGGTCACCTCCTGGGGCCTCGCCGGCCGGGCCAGTTCTGATCCACGGCACGGATGTGGGTTTCCGGCGAGTCGCTCGGCGTCGACGATGCTGGGCCAGCGCCCGTCTCGCCAGAGCTTGGACGTGGGCAGGGTGGGATGTCTGCCCGCCGACTGGAGTCGGCGCTGCATTTCTTCGGTGCGCAGTTGCGGCATTGGCGAACGGTGCGCGGGCTGTCGCAAGCTGAGCTGGGGCGGCGGACTCATGACAGTGGCGCCTTGATCGGCAAGGTCGAGAAAGGGGAGCGGTTCGCCAGCCTCGCGCTGGCCCGGCGGCTGGATGCCGTTCTGGACTTGCCATGCTCGCATCTCGGAGTGACCGCCTAGCGCCACGCAGCAGCTCACGCGGTAGGCGATGGTTGGGCTGAGGCGCGCTCCGCGCTGATGATGACATGCCGCGACTATGGCCTTGCGGTGGACATCACCGCTGGCTCCGATCCGCCTCTGACTATCGCGTAGCGGGTGCGACTGGCCGGTACAGTGCACGACGCGCAGCAAACGGTTGAGCGCGCCGGTAATAAGACGAGGGGGAGGGTCATGGACCACGCGCGTGCGGTCGTCGAGGTGCTCCTCTCACCGCAGGGCCGGGCTGCGGTGGCGGCGGGCGAGACCGGGATACTCATCCGCCTGATGCGCCAGGCAGCGGGGTGGACGCAGCACGACCTCGCCGACCGGTCGGGTTACTCCCAGTCAACGATCTCGCGCCTGGAGCGCGGCGTGAGCCGCGCCGCGCAGGACACGGTGATCCTGGCCAATATCGCGAACGCGCTGGGAGCACCGCCCGCCGTGCTGCTGGGTGTCTCTGGCCACCTCGACCAGCCGCCTATCCTGGATGGCGTGGACCGACGTGATGTCTTCGGTGGGGCCGCGGGTCTCGCCGTGGCCGTGCTGCTGCCGCAGGCCGTCGCCACCCCTGGACGGATCGATGCCGCCCAGGCCGCCCAGTGCTGGACGGCGTTGCGTCGTCTCTTTGAGCTGGACGACCGTCACGGGGGTGCCACCGTCTACCAGGTGGCGGAGGGGATGGCGCGACGGCTACAGGACGCCCTGCGCCGGGGCAGCTACTCATCCGCGGTCGGACGCGAGCTGCAGAGCGTCACAGCGGCGACCATGGAGCACGCCGGGTGGCTCGCCTATGACGCCGGCTGGCAGCAGAAGGCACGGCACTGGTGGCTGGAAACGTGTCATGCTGCTGATCTGGCCGGTGTTCCCTACGCCCGGGTGACGGCATTTGCTTCTATGTCGCTACAAGCCAGTGACATCCCGGGTGGCGGCCGGGAGACGGTGGACCTTGCCCAAGCAGCAAGGACCGCCGCGCAGGAAGGTCAGCCGCCGTCGCCGACCCTGCTGTCTCTTCTTGCGGCGCGGGAAGCCGTCGGGCATGCCCAAGCAGGTGATCGCGCCGCCGCCGTGGCCGCTATCAGCCAGGCCCGGCAGTGGCTCGACCACGGGCGACGCGGGGATGAGCCCTTCTGGCTGGATTTCTGGGGTCCCGCCGATCTCGCGTGGCACGAGAAGCGGGTGGCGCTGGCCGGCGGGAAGGGTAAGTCCGCTGAGGTAGCCGCCCGCGCCGCTCTTGCCAGTGTGGATATCACGTCGTTTTCCCGCAACCACGTTGGCTATACGGTCGGCTTGAGCTCGGTCCTGACTCGGCTTGGCCAATTCGATGAGGCCATCAGCGTCACCAGTGATGCTATTCACGGAGTGCGGGAGATTCGAGGCTCCGGGCGGATTATCGCCGAACTGCGCCGTACCGTTGACCTGCTCGGGCAGCAGAAATATGCGCCAGCAAAGAACTTCGCTGGCGCAGCCCATTTGCTTCTTCCGGCGTCACCATGACCCCGAGCGGTTCCCCACCAGTGGGAGTGGACCAGCTCACGCTGACCGTCTACGGCACAGACACGAGTCTGGACCAGCGCAGTACCGTCGGTGACCTGTATGCCGAGGTGTATGCCGAACCCCCGTACCACGAGGGACCCACGGAGGTGGAGGATTTCACGTCCGGCTGGTCGCGGACGATCGATCAACGCAACTTTCGGCTCGTCGTGGCACGGCGAGCCGGCGAACCCGTCGGGTTTGCTTTCGGCCTCCAGCTTCGGGCCCGGACAAAGTGGTGGCATGGCGCCGTGACACCGCTACCCGACGAGATCACTGCCGAGTACCCGGGACGCACATTCGCGATCATCGAGATCGCAGTGCGGCGACCCTACCGGCAACGCGGTGTCGGCCGTCTGTTGCACACTCACCTCACCGCTGGGCTCTCCGAAGAGCGGATCACGCTGCTGGTGCGGCATGAAGCTCCGGTACCGCAGCGCGCGTACTGCTCATGGGGATACCAGCCAGTCGGTCAGATCCAGCCCTTCCCCGGCGGTCCGGTGTACGACGCAATGATCAAGCCACTCGTCTCTCCGGCGGCACTGCCACGGTGAGCCGACGGCGTCGGCGTCGCTGTCAGCGGCAGGCAACCCGTCGACCAGGCGTGCGACCTGCTCGGCCAGGTGATCCCCACCCAACCGTCTGTATGCCTGAGCTGGGTCGCCTGAGAGGTTGCCCGTATCGTCCGCAGTGACGACACAGTGGCTGGGGGTGATCGTGGCTCGCGTCTTCGTCAGCTATGCCACCCCGGACCGGGCGATCGCCGACGAGGTGGCGAGGTGGCTGCAGGCGGTGGGTCACGAGCTGTTCCTCGACCACGACCTTCGCGACGGCATCAGTGTCGGTGAGGACTGGGAGCAGCGCCTGGATGGCGAGCTGCGCCGGGTCGATGCGGTGATCGGGGTGGTGACGTCGTCGTTTCTGGCGTCGACCTGGTGTGCGGCTGAGGTGGCGACCGCGCGCGGTGGGCTGCCGGCTGATGCCGTTGCACGCGGAGGCCGACGTGGTGCACCCGCTGATGCAGCGCCTGCAGCACGTCGACTACCTGGCCGATCCCCGGCAAGCCCGCGACCGGGTGCTCCAGGCGGTGCGGCTGCTGGATGACGGGGTCGGCACGTGGCGGGAGGGCGATAATCCCTTCCCGGGGTTGGAGCCGTTCACCGCGGCGCGCAGCCGGGTGTTTTTCGGTCGCGCGGCCGAGGCCCGCGAGGTCGGCAACCGGCTGCGCGCGAGGGGTAGCGCCGGCGGGATGCTGGCCCTCGTCGGGCCTTCTGGCTGTGGGAAATCCTCCCTGCTCAACGCCGCGGTGGTGCCGCTGCTCGACAGCGACCCGGCATGGCTGGCGGTGCCGTCACTGGTGCCGGGAACCGATCCGCTGCCCGAACTGGCCCGGGCGCTGGCGGCCACCGCCACCCGTCTGGAGTTGAGCTGGTCGGCCAGCGATGTCCGCGGCAGGCTTGAAGCCGGCCCCGATGGCCTCCGTCGCGTGGCTGACGACCTGCTGGCTGTCGGCCCGAGCCCGCACCAGCGGCGGCTGCTGGTGTCGATCGATCAGGCCGAGGAGTTGTTCACCCGAACGACCCCGGACGCGCGAGAGCGATTCGCCCAGCTGCTGCGCGACGCCATGACCGGCCCGGGCACGTGGTTGCGGCGATGCGGTCGGAGTTCCTGGATGACTTGCGTGATCTCCCCGCGCTGACCGGCCGGCGGATCGAGGCCCATGTGGTGGCCCCGCTGGACCGGGAGACGCTGCGCGACGTCATCGAAGGGCCCGCGAAGGTGGCCAGGCTGCGACTGGAGGACGACCTGGCGGCTGCGCTGGTCGCCGGCACCGGCAGCGGGGAGGCCCTGCCGCTGCTTGCCTTCATCCTGCGCCAGCTGGCCGACGGCCTGCCCGCTGGAGGCACGTTGACCCTGGCCCGCTACCGCGACCTCGGCGGCGTCCAAGGTGCGCTGACCCAGCATGCCGACACCGCGCTCACTGAGGCAGTGCGGGCCAGCGGCCTGACCGAACGCGAGGTGCTGACCGGGCTCACTCGCCTGGTCACCGTCGACGACACCGGCCGACGCGCCCGCCGTCGGATCACGTTCACCGGCCTGGCTGATCCGCTGCGGGTCGCGCTGCAGGTCTTCGTTGACCACCGCCTGCTGCTCAGCGGCACCGACGACGACGGCCAGGTGTGGCTCACGGTTGCGCACGAGGCCCTGCTCACCGGGTGGCGACCCCTGGACACCGCCACCGCCGACATCACCAACGCCCTGCGCACCGCCCGGACCGTCGAACAAGCAGCCGCAGACTGGGACAGCGCCGACCGGCCCGAGCACTACCTCTGGGACGCCGAGCGGCTCACCGCCACCCGGACCACCTTAGGCATGACCGGCGACAGCAGCGACCCTGCTGCGGCTCTCCTCGTCGAGCTCGACGACGAGGCTCTGGCGTTCCTCGACGCCACCGCCCAACGAGTCCACGCCGTCCAGGAGCGCGAACGGCGTCGCCGCACCCGCACCCGCACCATCACCGTGCTGTCGACCCTGCTGGTGCTCGCGCTGATCGCCGCCGGCGTCGCGGTCTGGCAGCAGCACCAGGCCAGCGACGCCCAACGCATTACCATCGCCCGCAGCATGGTGACTCAGGCAGACAGGATCCGCGACCAAGATCCCCGGGGTGCTCTTCAACTCGGCGTCGCTGCCAGACAGTTCGACGCCAGCCCGCAAACCCACGCGAGCCTCCAGCAGACCCTTGAATCAACCTCCCGCTTCAGGACTCTTCGCAGCCACACCGGCACGGTGTGGGCCGTGGCGTTTGCCCCGGACGGGCGCACCCTGGTCACCGCCAGTGATGACCGGACTGTCAGGTTGTGGGAGCTGCCCTTCCTCGGCAGGTTCACCGGCGGCGAGGTGCGAGAAGCCTGCCTCCGAGCCGGCGGACCACTCGACAAACCGACCTGGGAGTTCTATGCCCCCGGTGTCAGCTACCAGGACACCTGCGCAGGCCGTTGATCCGTCAGCTCGGCCGTACCGTACATGCCGACCGGCCGCACGCCGAGGGACGTCAGCGCGGCGCCCGCCACAGCGGCCCGCATCGCTGAGCCGCACCGGGCGCGTCCAGGTCGGTCTCCCCCAAGGCCACCACCAGCCTCGGCTCCACGAGCCCGGGACCAGGCCGTCCACAGCCGCAGGGTCATCGGTACCTCCCGGTAGTGGCCGACGCCGTCGCCAACGTGATCGTGGACGTCCGGACGAATCGGCGGTGGATCTTGGGACGGATCGGCGGTAGCTTTCCTGCTGACCGGTTCCTCGAGCGCCTGCTCCGGGGCGGGTTCCCCGAGGCGGTGCGCCGGCCGGCCGGCCGTCGGCGCGCGTGGTTTGACAGCTACGTCCGCACCATCACGCAGCGGGTGATCAGGGAGCTGGCCGATCTGGAGCGACTCGCCGACATCCCCCGCCTGCTCTCACTCTGCGCGGCACGGACCGGCACCGAGCTCAATGCCGCGTCGATGGCGAGCGAGCTCGGCATCCCGGCGAGAACGGTCAGCGCCCATCTCGCTCACCTCGCGACGGCGTTCCTGATCAGGCTGATCCCGGCCTGGTCGACCAACCTCAGCGCCAAGGTCGTCCGGCGCCCGAAGTTGGTGATGGCCGACGTCGGGCTGGCGGCGCATCTCCAGGGGCTGACGGCATCAGGCCTCACGCGACCGCAGGCGCAGTTCGGACCGCTACTGGAGACGTTGGCCGCCACCGAGCTCGTGCGGCAACTCAGCTGGTCGCAGAGCTTCGCGACGCTCTGGCACTTCAGGGACCGCAGTGGCGTGGAGGTGGATCTCCTCCTCGAGCGCCCGGATGGGAAAATTGTCGGTATTGATGTCAAGGCGACGGGCACCCCTCGGGTGGAGGACCTGAAAGGGCTGCGGTTCCTCGCTGAGCGGCTGGGCGATCGATTCCAGTTCGGATGCCTCCAGCTGCCCACCCAGAGGTCTTCCCGGCATCGGGCCATGACCGAGTTCCTGCTGTACCTGGCTGGTCAGCGTCCGCGGCAGCAGATGGCCTCCGACCTGACCGCCCACCGCCGTCCCGCCCGGCTGATGGCGGGCGCTTACCTCTCGACCGACCCGGCGCTGATCGCCGACGAGCACCACGCCCTCCAGGTCTACGGGCAGGCACTGCCCGAGCTCTTCCCCAAGGTCCTGGCCTTCCTGCCCAGCGCGCATGCCATGGTGATGACCTGGCTGCGCCTGCCCGTCACCGAGGCGCTGCGCCGAACATCCCAGCGCGACCAGCAGGCACCCACCGCCGAACACCGCTGCTACCTGCACTGGGTCAACCAGGCATACACCGAGCTCGCCCAACGCGATCCCCAGCTCACCATCCTGGACATGGGAACCCTGGACCCCACCGAGGTACACCACGCGGTGCACCTCGCCCTCCCCCCGCTCGGGATCGCTCCCGCCGGATCAGGCGCCACGACCCCCCAGTGCACCGGCCTCCCACACCTCGCTGGACCTCCCTCCTAGGCTACACCCGCCACAGCCGTATCCACCGCATCACCCGCTCCAGGGAGCGTTCTATGCACCTGGTCTCCACCGACCGTCCCCCAGCCCCCACAGCACTTCTCACAGAGCTGCGCCGCAGCCGCACCGAGGGTGGGGCGCAGCATCAGCAGACCCTCGACACCTGGGGGTTGCACCCTCTCACCGGCGGACGCAACAACCACGTCTACTCCTGGACCGCGCCAGACGCCCCGATCTGCATCAAGCTCGACGACCGGCAGCGCGCCCAACGCGAGTGGCGCGCCCTGACCCTGCTCGCCCGCCACGGCGCCGACTACGCACCCACCCCCTTATGGATAGACGAGGCATCAGACCAGCCCGCCATTGGCATGAGCCTGCTCCCCGGCCACCCCCTGCTCGAGGTCGAGGACACCACGACGGCCCTCAAAGCGCTCGCCGAGACCACCCGCGCGATCCAGGACATCCCCCTCAGCGAGCCACTCGCGGCCTAGGACCGGATCGACTCCGCCGAGCACTACCTCACCCGCCTGACCGAGTTCTGGCCCCGGCAACTCGCCGAACACCCCACCGACCCGCACACCCCGGACATGCTCACCCCGCTGCGCCGCTGGCACGACAGCGGCGACGCGCACACCCTGACCCGCCCCGCCCGTCTTCTCCCGAGGGGACTCCAACCTGCTCAACTGGCTGCACGACGGTCACACCCTGCGCTGCGTCGACTTCGAATTCTCCGGCCGCAGCGACGTCGCCTTCGACGCCGCCGATCAGATCGAGCACATCAGCTCCCGCGCCATCCCCGACGACACCTTGCACCAGCTGGAAGCCCACCTCGGCGTCGATCACCACAACAGACACCGCTTCCACGCCGCCCAACGCACCTGCGCGCTCCGTTGGCTCGCCGTGCTCTGGAAACAACGCCACCGACGCGACCAAGAATTCACCATTCAACTCGATCGCGTACGCCAACTCCAGGGGCACTGAACACACGCACCGCGATTGAGGGGTCCCGGATCTTCCGGACAGTGAACCCACTAGGGTTCCCTTTCCGGAAGAGAGGAATTACGTGTCGAAGAATCGTCGGTCGTTCACTCCTGAGTACAAGGACGAAGCCGCGAAGATGGTGG
>JBOHFT010000206.1:0-7748 GCA_050699815.1 Pseudonocardiaceae bacterium
GCCGACCAGGAAATCGGCGGTCAGCCCCCAGGACCCGACCAGGCGGAACAACGCGACCTCGACCGCGAACAGCCCGGCTTGCGCGAACGTCGTCTGGTCCAACAGCTCCGCGTCGGCTGAGCCGTCCTCGGCGAACAGCACGTGCCGCAAAGAGCGACCCAGGTGTCCGTCCAGCTCGGCGCAGACCTCGTCCAACGCCTGCGCGAACACCGGGAACGCCGTATACAGCCCGCGGCCCATCCCCGCCCGCTGCGCGCCCTGGCCCGGTAACAGCACCGCGATCTTGCGTCCGGCGACCGCCGCGCCTTGGACCACCCCCGGCGCCGGCTTGCCCGAGGCCAACGCGTCCAACCCGGCTAACAGCCCCTCACGATCAGCCCCGGACGCGTCGACAGCGTCCAGGCCCAGATCCGCAGCTCCTGCCGCGGGCCCCACGACCACCGCGCGATGCTCCAATACCGCCCGAGTCGTGACTAACGCATGACCCACATCCGCCACGTCCAACTCCGGCCGAGCGCGCACGAACTCAGCCAACCGCCCCGCCTGCCCCGCCACCGCCCCCGCACCGCGGGCCGACACCACCCACACCCCAACCCCACCAGCGTCGGGAACAGACCCACCGTCAGCGGGTTGGTCTTGGGCGGGTGGGGCTTGCTCCAAGATCACGTGCGCGTTGGTGCCGCTGATCCCGAACGAGGACACCCCGGCCCGGCGCGGCTGGCCGGTGTCCGGCCACGGCATCGCCTCGGTCAGCAGCGCCACCCCACTGTCCGCCCAATCCACATGTCTGGTCGGCTCATCCACATGCAGGGTCTGCGGCAGCAGCCCGTGACGCATGGCCTGCACCATCTTGATGACCCCGCCCACGCCGGCCGCGGCTTGGGCGTGACCGATGTTGGACTTCAACGACCCGACCCACAACGGCCGCCCGGCCGGCCGATCCGCACCGTAGACCGCCGCCAACGCGCCCGCCTCGATCGGGTCGCCGAGCACGGTGCCGGTGCCGTGTGCCTCGACCGCGTCCACCTGGGCTGGGACCAGCCCGGCGTTGGCCAGCGCTTGGGCGATCACGCGCTGCTGGGACGGCCCGTTCGGCGCGGTCAACCCGTTGCTGGCGCCGTCCTGGTTCACCGCGCTGCCCCGCATCACCGCCAATACCCGATGCCCATTACGCAACGCGTCGGACAGCCGCTCCACCAACAGCAACCCCACACCCTCAGACCAGCCCGTCCCATCCGCGGCCGCCGCAAACGACTTGCACCGCCCGTCCCGCGCCAGGCCACGCTGCCGGCTGAACTCAATAAACGTGCCGGGAGTCGACATGACTGTCACCCCACCCGCCAACGCCAACGAGCACTCTCCCCGACGCAACGCCTGGCTGGCCAGATGCAACGCCACCAACGACGACGAGCACGCCGTGTCCACCGTGACCGCGGGCCCCTCCAACCCGAAGGCGTACGCGATACGGCCCGATATCACGCTGCCGGTGTTACCCGTCAACAGAAGACCTTCGACGCCGTCCGGTATCTGCCGCAGGCCTGTCGCGTAGTCGTGGTACATCGCGCCGGCGAAGACCCCGGTCTGGCTCCCCCGCACCGACACTGGGTCGATACCTGCCCGCTCGAACACCTCCCACGCCATCTCCAGCAGCAGCCGCTGCTGCGGGTCCATCGCGAGCGCCTCACGCGGGGAAATCCCGAAGAACCCCGAGTCGAACTCGCTGGCGTCGTAGAGAAACCCTCCCTCACGCACATACGACTTCCCCGCCCGATCAGGATCGGGGTCATACAACCGCTCCACATCCCAGCCACGATCGGCAGGAAACGCAGAAATCGCATCACCACCCACGGTGACGAGCTGCCACAGCTCCTCCGGAGACCCCACACCCCCCGGGAACCGGCAACTCATCCCCACGATCGCGATCGGCTCATCGACAGCTGGCGCCATCGGCACCGGGGCCACAACCCGGTCTTGGGAGCCCAGCAGCTCAGCCTGCAGGTACTCGGCCAGCGCAGTGGGTGTGGGGTGATCGAAAACCAGCGTCGTCGGCAACCGCAACCCAATGGCCGCGCTCAGACGGTTGCGCAACTCGACCGCCATGAGCGAGTCGAACCCGAGTTCCTTGAATGCTCGCCCCGCATCGACCGCATCCGGTCCCACATGTCCCAACACCGTCACGACATGCGTCCTTATCACCTCCTGAAGCATGCGGTTGCGTTCGCCCTCGGGCAGGCCCGCCAGGCGCTGCCTCAACGTGTCCACGGCGCCAGACCCCGGTGAACCAGCATCGACGGCCCGCCGCGCTGGGGCCCGCACAAGATCTCGGAGCACCGCCGGAACCGCCATCCCAGACCCGGCCTGTGCACGCAGCGCCGCAATGTCCAGGCGCGCCGCGATCAACTGGGCCTCGTCTACGGTGCGGGCGGCGTCGAACAGCGCCAGCCCCTCTCGCGTGGACAGCGCGGCCACGCCCCCACGCGCCATGCGTGAGCGATCAGCCTCGTCGAGGCGGCCGGTCATTGCACTGTGCTGAGCCCATAGTCCCCAGGCGAGGGATGTGGCGGGAAGACCCCGTGCGCGGCGATGGTGGGCCAACGCGTCCATGAACGCATTGGCTGCCGCGTAGTTGCCCTGACCCGGGCTGCCAAACGTGCCCGAGACCGAGGAAAACAGCACAAATGCCGAGAGATCCAGATCTTGGGTGAGCTCGTGTAAGTGCAGCGCGGCATCCACCTTCGGCCGCAACACTCGATCAACCCGCTCTGGAGTCAAGGCGTCGATGACCCCGTCATCCACCACGCCCGCGGCGTGCACCACCGCCGTCAGCGGATGATCGGCGGGCACTGACGCAAGCAGCCTTGCAAGCGCATCCCGGTCGGCCACATCGCACGCGACGACGTCCACGCTGGCCCCCAGCTCGGCCAGCTCCGCCTCGAGCTCCGCGGCGCCCTGGGCCTCGCGCCCACGGCGGCTGGTCATCAACAGATGCCGCACGCCAAGCTCGACCACCAAGTGGCGGGCGACCAACCCACCCAACAGGCCGAGACCACCGGTGATCAGGACCGTGCCCTGAGGGTCCAGCCGAGGAGCACTCTCCGGCGCTGAGGAGGCTAATGGGGCCAGCCGAGGGATGCGTACGACACCGGCCCGGACAGCGAGCTGCGGTTCGCCAGAGGCCAACGCCGCCGGTAACACCCGATATGACGAATCTTGATCGTCGATGTCCAGGAGCACGAGCCGGTCAGGGTGCTCGGACTGCGCCGACCGCACCAATCCCCATACCGGGGCGTGGGCCAGGTCCGGTACATCGTCCCCGGGGTTGACCGCCACGGCGCCGCGAGTCACGATCACCAGCCGGGAAGAGCCGAATCGATCATCGGCGAGCCAGGACTGCGCCAATGCCAGCGCCTGATGAGTAGCCACATGTGCAGCCCCCGCACCATCGCCGTCAGAGCCCGCGACGCAAGGAACGACCACCACGTCCGGGACGGGCGAGCCTGAGGCGATCGCCTCGCCCAAAGAAGCCAGGTTTGGGGAGCTCCCGGCGGTGTGCAGCGCCGCGCTCAGCCCGGGCCCATCGGCTCCCTCCACAGCCCACAAGGTCGAAGGCGATATGGGGGCAGCAGGTGATGGCAACGTGGTCCAGGCCACGCGGAACAGCGAATCATGGTGAGCGCGTGTGAGCTGCGCCGCGGATACCGGCCGCATGACCAGGGAACCCACCGAAGCCACTGGCCGACCAGAGCTGTCGGCCAGCTGTAGGGACAGTGCGCCCGGGCCAGCCGGTGAAAGGCGGACACGCAACGCCGAGGCGCCTGTGGCGTACAGCCGCACGTCGCTCCAAGCGAACGGGAGCAGCGCCTGGCCCGCGTCCGCGCTCGTGACGAAGGTCCCTAGCCCCACGGCGTGGAGCGCGGCGTCCAGCAGCGCCGGATGCAACCCGAACCGGTTGGCATCAGTCTCGAGCTCCAGAGGCAAGCGCACCTGCGCGAAGATCTCGTCCCCGCGCCGCCACACGGCCTCCAACCCCTGAAACGCTGGCCCATAGCCATAACCCTGCTCTGCCAGACGGTCGTAAAGACCACCCACATCCACCACGACCGCATCAACCGGCGGCCACACGGCCAAACCGGCGGGCGCCGGCGGCGCACCCGAAAGAAGCACGCCACGGGCATGGCGCGTCCAAGGCGCCTCAGGTCCCGCAACCTCCACCCGGGAGTGCACGCTCAGTGACCGCCGACCAGACTCATCGGCCGCTCCCACCCGCACGTGCACGGCAACACCACCATGCTCGGGCAGGACCAGCGGAGCCTCCAAGACGAGCTCCTCCACCCCGCCACACCCGACCTCCTCACCAGCCCGAGCAGCCAGCTCCACAAACGCCGCTCCCGGCAATACCACCGTGTCCCACACCGCATGGTCGGCAAGCCACGGATGCGTCTGGACGGACAGGCGGCCCGTAAGCAAGAGCCCGTCAGCATCCGCCAACGCCGCCGCGGCGCCCAACAACGGGTGATCGACCGAGCCCAACCCCGCCGAGGCGACGTCTCCCACCCGAGCGGGGGCGTGCAGCCAGTAGCGCTGTCGCTGGAACGCATACGTCGGCAATTCCACCCGCCGGGCACCGCGCCCCGCGAACACCGTCTCCCAGTCCACGGTCACGCCGTGGACATGCGCCTGGGCCAAGCAGGTCAGGAAGCGGTCCAAGCCGCCGTGGTCACGGCGCAGGGAACCGATGATGACCGCCTCGCTGGCCGCCTCGTCGGCCGTCTCCTGCACTCCTACCGTCAGCACCGGATGCGGACTGACCTCGATGAAGACCTGGTGACCTTGCTCCAGCAGGCTTCGGGTCGCTTGGTCGAAACGAACGGTCTGCCGCAGATTGCCATACCAGTACTCGGCGTCCAGCACGCGGGTGTCCAGCGGCTGCCCGGTGACTGTGGAGTAGAAGGGGATCTCCGACGTGCGTGGAGCAACCGGCGACACGAGGCGGTGGAACCGCTCGCGGATGGCCTCCACCTGCACCGAGTGCGAGGCGTAGTCGATCGGGATCCTCTGAGCGCGAACCCCCTGCGCCGACAGCTCGCCGAGCAACCCGTCCAGCGCCTCGGGGCCACCGGACAAGACCACGGAGCCAGGTCCGTTGACCGCGGCGAGAGCGATCCGCTCGCCCAGCTGCTCCAGGCGTTGGCTCAAGCGCTCCAAGGGCAGCGGGACGGACAACATCCCGCCACGACCGACCAGGTCAGCCACCGCCTGGCTGCGTCCCACCACCACCCTGGCGGCATCCGTCAACGACAGGGCACCAGCGACGCACGCGGCGGCGATCTCACCCAGGCTATGCCCGACCACGGCGGCCGGTTCGACGCCGTACGAGCGCCACAGCGCCGCCAGGGACACCGTCATCGCGAATAACGCCGGCTGGACCACATCTGCCCGCTCTTGCGATGGCGCGCCTGGCTCACCGCGCAGGACATCCGCCAACGACCACTCGACAAGCGGCGCGAACGCATCGTCGCACTCCTGCATGCGTTCGCGAAAGACGGCGGACGAGTCGAGCAGCTCCAGCGCCATCCCCGTCCACTGGGAGCCATGGCCGGGGAACACGAACGCAACCTTTCCCCCCTCGCGCGCGACGCCCTGCACCAGGTTCGCGGCGGTCCCGCCCCGAGCCAGCGCAGCCAACCCTTGAAGAAAATCCTCCCGGTCCTGGGCGACCAGCACCGCACGATGCTCCAGAGCGGCCCGAGCCGTCGCTAACGAATACCCAATATCGGTTCGACGCAGCTCGGGGTGAGCGTCCACATACGCCCACAACCGTCGCGCCTGAGCACTCAACGCCGCCTCGCTCTTCGCCGATACCACCCACGGCACCGCCAAAGACCGCGCGGCCCCAGGCTCGCGGGCAGCATCGTCGACTGAGATCTCGTTGCCGGCGGGTGGGACTTGCTCGAGGATGACATGCGCGTTGGTGCCGCTGATCCCGAACGAGGACACCCCAGCGCGGCGAGGGTGATCGTTGCATTGCCAGGGGATGGCCTGCGTCAGCAGCCGCACCCCGCCCGATGCCCAGTCCACGTGTCGGGACGGCTCATCCACATGTAGGGTCCGCGGCAGCACTCCGTGACGCATGGCCATCACCATCTTGATGACCCCGCCCACCCCGGCCGCCGCTTGGGCGTGGCCGATGTTGGACTTCAGCGACCCGATCCACAACGGCCTATCCCCCGACCGCCCCTGACCATACGTCGCCAACAACGCCTGCGCCTCAATGGGGTCGCCTAGCACGGTGCCGGTGCCGTGCGCCTCGACCGCGTCGACCTGCGCCGGGGCCAGCCCGGCGTTGGCCAGCGCCTGGGCGATGACCCGCTGTTGGGACGGCCCGTTGGGGGCTGTCAGCCCGTTGCTGGCGCCGTCCTGGTTGACCGCCGAGCCGGCCACCACCGCTAACACCGGATGGTTATTGCGTTGGGCGTCGGACAGCCGCTCCACTAGCAGCATGCCCGCACCCTCAGACCAGCCCGTGCCGTCCGCGTCGGCGGAGAACGCCTTGCACCGCCCGTCCGGGGACAACCCACGCTGACGAGAGAACTCTACGAACATGCCAGGGTTGGCCATCACCGTCACTCCGCCGGCCAACGCCAGCGAGCACTCGCCGCGGCGCAGCGCTTGGCAGGCCAGATGCAACGCCACCAACGAGGACGAGCAGGCCGTGTCAACCGTGATCGCCGGCCCCTCTAGACCAAAGGTGTAGGCGACACGACCCGAGGCGACGCTCGGTGTGGTGCCCGTCAGGAGGTAACCCTCGAACCCTTCCGCCGATTCATGAAGACGCGGACCATAATCCGAGGATGTGGCACCGACAAATACTCCTGTCGGACTGCCCCGCAACGAGGCAGGGTCGATGCCCGCCCGCTCCAAGACCTCCCAGGAGGTCTCTAACAGCAGCCGCTGCTGTGGCTCCATCGCCAACGCCTCCCGCGGCGATATCCCGAACAACAGCGGGTCGAACTGGCTCGCGTCGACGAGGAAGCCTCCCTGTCGGGCATAGCTCGTGCCCGACCGGTCAGGATCTGGGTCGTACAACCGCTCCAGGTCCCACCCGCGATCGGTGGGGAAGCCCGAGATGGCATCCACGCCCGCGGAGACGAGCTGCCACAATTCCTCTGGAGACCCCGCGTCCCCGGGGAACCGGCAGCTCATTGCCACGATCGCGATTGGCTCGTCATCGACAGCCGCGGCCACTGGGGTGAATATCCCGGCTTCCAACCCCAAAATGCTCCTCCGCAGATGCCGAGCGAGCAGGAGCGGCGTGGGATGGTCGAACAGCGCAGCGGTCGGCAAGCTCAGCCCGGTCGCCGCGGCCAGCCGGTTGCGCAGCTCCACCGCGGTCAACGAGTCGAACCCGAGATCCTTGAACGCCCATGCCACCTCGACCGCATCCGGCGAGTCGTGCTCCAGCACGGCAGCCACGTGGGCGCACACCAACTCCCGCACCGCGCGATCCTGATCGAATTCTGACAGTCCGGACAGGCGTTGCCGGAACGTCGCCTCCGGATCTTCATCCCCGACCCGAGCCTCGGCCGCATCACGGTCAGCGGGGGCCGCATCCTTCACAGCGGCGGGGGCGTGCAGCCAGTAGCGCTGTCGCTGGAACGCATACGTCGGCAATTCCACCCGCCGGGCACCGCGCCCCGCGAACACCGTCTCCCAGTCCACGGTCACGCCGTGGACATGCGCCTGGGCCA
>JBOHFT010000207.1:0-7631 GCA_050699815.1 Pseudonocardiaceae bacterium
CCATCGAACCACCGATCAGCAGGCAGAAGGCGGCGAGCGGGTAGAACCCCCCGATCGAGCCGAGCGCCGCCGACGCGCCGAGCAGGAGGAGTCCGGCCGCCGCGGTCCACGTCCTTGGCACCCGGTCGATCAGTGGCGCCAGGGCAGCCCCGACCACGAGTGCCGCCAGCCCGCCGAGCCCACGTAACCCACCGACGACCGCGACGCTGCTGCCCGTCTCCTCGGCGATCGGCACCAGGAACGTGGAGAACACGGTGAACGGCACGAGGCCGAGCGCGACGGCGGCCAGCAGCGGCCACAGCGCCCCCGCCATCCTCAGGTCGCCGGGGACCGCATCCACCTCCGTGGTGCCTCCCGCATCCGTGCCTATTCCGGAAGTCGCATCAGAAGCACCGGTGCTCATGACCTCACTCCGTCTCCCGGAGCTCCGGGTGCCCGGCGGACCCGCGATAGCGGTACAGGACCGTTGATTCCGTGCTGTAGTGGGAGAACGGGAACGGCTCGGCGCACAGCGCGGTGACGCCCGTGCCGAGGAAAACCCGTGCCACGGTGCTGCCGGTCTGCGCGTACATCACCAGTGGCACCGCACGCCGTCGGCAGTGCTCGACCAGCACGTCGAACGTGCCGTTGCCGAGTGTCATGCCGGTGGCGATGACGGCGTCGGCCGCGTCGAGCACCTCATCCATCACCGGGGCGACCAGGTCGCCCCACTGCGTACGCCGCACGGTGAGGTCGCACGGCAGGCAGAACCAACCCCGATCGCGGATCGCGGCCACCAACGGGTTGACTACGCCAATCAGTGCCACCTTTGCCGCCGGCTCGATGTCGAGCAGGCTGGCAACGGCCGAGTCCCGTGCTGCGGCGCGGGTTTCCGGGCTGCCGGCCGGCAGTGTGACCGGCTCCGCTCCGGCGACCTCCCGGTGCGGTCGCACCTCGGCCAGGTACGCGTCAAGAGCGGCGATCCGGACCGGGAGCGGGTAGTCCCGGATCAGCTCGCTCAGCGGCCGGCCGCACGCGTCGGCGCAGATGCCGTAGTCGAGCTCACCAGCCTCGAACGAGCACGCGCCGAACGACCGCCCGCTGCGCACCAGCAGGCAGTGCGTCAGGTGGGTTGCCTGGCCGCCGGCGAGCCGGGTTCCGTGGTGGAGCCAGAACGCGCTGGTCGCGAGAATTCCCCCCGGAGCAGGACCGTAGGCACCGGCCAAGACGGCGTCGGCTAGTTCAGCCACGTTTCGTGGTGGGAACACGGTGACCTCGCTCCGGCTGCATTGTCCTCTGCGGGCTGTCCACAGTCAGCTCCCCGCGACGTCGGCTCGTAGCGTGCTCGGCCCGTCCGCTTGTCGGCGAGACCAGGTCATCGCCGACCACGGTCGGGCGAGTGCGTCGAGCGAGTTGATCTCCTTTGGTGACATGGTGTCGATGTCGCGCGCCTCGAAGTCCCTGGTGAAAGCCGCGGACACGTAGCGGTGTCCGGTGTCGGCCGCGATGAAGACGTGGATCCGCGAGTCGTCCGTACGGCGCTCCCACAGCGCCGTGAGGTAGGACGCACCGGAGGAGAGCCCGGCGAACACGCCGGTGGCTCGCAGCAGGTGGACCACGCCGGACTTGGCGTAGTCGAAGGAGACCCAATGGATCCGGTCGTACAGCTGGTGTCGCACGTTCTCGAACCGGATGGAACTGCCGATTCCGGCGATGATCATTTCCGGGTCGGGGATGTGATCGCCGCCGAAGGTGACACTGCCGAATGGCTGCACGCCGACGAGGGTGACGTCGCGACCCGCCTCGCGCAGGTACGAGGCGATGGCGCCGGTGGAGGCACCGGTGCCGACGCCGCCGACGATGGCAAGCGGACTGCCGGGAAGCTCCCGGTCGATGAGCTCGGCGACTGTACGGTACCCGAGGTAGTGGATGCGGTCGTGGTATTGGCGCATCCAGTGAAACGATGGGTTGTCTCTGAGAATCTCCGCAATGCGCTGAACCCGCATCTTCTGGTCGAGCCGCAAACTGTCGGAGGTCGGCACCTGCTCCAGGGTGGCGCCGAGCAGCTCGAGTTGCAGGCGCAGTGTCCGGTCCACCGTCATCGAACCTACTATGTGGCATTTGATGTCATAGCGATGGCAGGCGAGGGCGAGCGCGTGCGCATAGATACCGCTTGAGCTGTCGATCAGTGTGTCGCCCCGCTTGACCACGCCGGCTTCGAGAAGATATTTGACCGCCGCTAACGCGGAGTAGACCTTCATCAGCTCGAACCGTAGGCAGATGAGGTTCGGCGCGATCGCGATGAGGTCGGGTTTCTTGACCGCCTCTGCGTAGTGATCGTGCATTCTTCACCTCTCGGGGCGAGCCGCTGGCAGGCCGACGCTGGATCCGCCGGTAAAGCACCCAAGGCTCCCGTATGGGACATATCGGTCTTGCTGCTGCTTAGTGAACCTCAGCGAACTCGCCTCTTGCAACCTGTTTTTAGATGCATATATCTCTATAAGGTGAGCTGTCGCCGATCACATCGCACCAGTCGTCTTGACCGTCATGATGCGAACAAGCCGCGGTGTGTCGTGGGGGTCCCGGCCGTGCCAGCACCGGTAGTTGTCGAGGAGCAGGATCTCCCCATCGCGCACCGTCAGCCGCGGTGCGCCTGCGGCGAGGGTGGCGCGGATGTCGGCGAACAGATCTAGCATCGCCTCTTGGTGCTCCGCCTGGGGTGCGCGCGGCATCGGTCGGGCGCCCTGGTTCGCGCGCACGACGCGCCGGCCGCCGCGGGTCCATTCAACGTGGCGGCACACCTGAGGCGTGGTGGGAACGCCCCGTTGCGAGCCCCAGCCGCCGTAGAAGTCGACATCGACGGTGGTGAGGAACTCCCATAGGTCCGGGTGCGCGTCGCGCAGCCGGTCGACGAGCCGGTAGCCGTCGGCGACGACGGACGAGCCGCCGCGAGACGCCTGGTGCACGCATTGGATGAGCACGTAGTCCTCGTCCGGATCGCGCAGCTGGGTCGGCCGCCCATGCACGTTCACCACGACCTGGTGGCTGTCGTTGTGCAGATGGATGCGGTCATCGCGGTCGCTGCCTCGTTCGCGCACCGGATAGAGGCGTCTCAGCCGGGTGCCGAGCACCTCCGCCGCGGCCAGCACCAGGCTGTCGGGTTCTGGCGGCAGTCCGCTCAGGATCACGGCTCCGTCGCGTTCGAGCACTGCGCGCGCGCCGGTGCCACCGGCCCGTTCAGGCTGGAAGGCAGTGCCAGACACGAGTAGCCGGAACTCTTCTCGCACATCGCCGACCCTCGTTCCATCGACGGTGATCTTGCTCATCGCCTCCTCCTCTCGTCGGTGATTCAGCGGGGTTGGGCGAGTTTCTCGACTATGATTTCGAGTCCGTCGACCACGAGCGGACCGTTGACTAGCGCAGTGCAGTTGCCAGTCGATGGCAACTGCTAGCTCTGCGTCTCAGGTCGGGTGTGTAGTGCATCCCGGACTCCCCGCGGGGTACGCCGACCGAAGACCATGAAGCCCTGCTGCACGATCCGGTTGGGGATCGGCGCGCGGCACGAGTAAGCTTGAATGCGCAACTCGGCGTTACCGGAGCGCATGTGCTCTCGTTTAGTTCCGGAGCACGAACTCCGCAATCTGCTGGCGGAAATCCCTTCCGTCCCGGACACCGGAGCCCTCCAGAGAGACTGGATGAGGCGGCGACTCGACTGCAGCAGTGTACCGTCGATGTCGAATGGCTAGGCACGGCGACCGAATAGTCGGCGCACCCGAAGGTGGGCCCGGCTCGTCTCGTGGAGGCTGCCTTCGCACCGGGGTTCGCCCGGCTCTGCGAGCAGCACGGCGTGCCCGAGTTCGCCGACGGCATCAGGACCGCTACCTATCTTGATATCTGCCCGCCGAGCCTGTGCGACGGCACTGAGCCGGCCTGGCAGCGGATCCAGCCGCTGCGCCCGGCCGCGGGCGAGCCCGCAGCCGGCGAGCGGTTGCCCGAGGCTTTCGCCGCACTTCCGTTCCCCGATCGCGATCCCGTGCCGCGGGTTCTGGTCCAGGAACACCCCACGGCCGACCTCGACCAGCCAGCGGTGCACCTCGCAGGCCATGGCCACATCCTCGCTGGCGTAGCTGACGAAGACCCTCGTCACCGCACCTCTCTGCCAACACTGGGGACATGTCAATTTATGAGAAGTGTGACATGGCGGAACTTATCTCAACAGAGTGCACGAACGGGCGTCGATTGGCCATAAGCGGAGCGAGGCGAGTCTGTGCCGCAACGTAAGCTGCGACCATGAGGACGTATTTCCCCGCCACCGTCGAGAATCAGCGCGGCGGCGGATCCAGCTCCGTTGACAGACTGTCACCGTGAGTGATTCCTCAACGTGGGCTGGACGTGACGAGTTACTCGGAGAGGCGGCCCGCCGCGCACGTCGGTACGTGGACAACGTCGATCATCGGCCGGTGGCGCCGACACCAGCCGCGCTGGCGGATTTGGATCGTTTCGATGAGCCACTGCCGGAGCAACCGTCGGACCCGGTAGCGACCCTGTCGTTGTTGGACGAGGCCGGCTCGGGCGCGACGGTGGCCACGACCGGCCCGCGGTATTTCGGATTCGTCAACGGCGCGACGTTGCCGATCGCGTTGGCCTCGGGCTGGCTTGGCATGGCGTGGGATCAAAACGCCGCTCTTCCGGTGATGAGCCCGGTGGCGGCCCGCCTGCACGAGGTCACCCGGAAGTGGCTGGTGCAGCTGCTCGGGCTGCCGGACACCAGCGTGGTCGCGTTCGTGACCGGGACGACAATGGCAACCGTCGCCGCGCTGACCGCCGCGCGGGATCACCAGCTCGCTGGCCTGGGTTGGGACGTGCAGCGCCAGGGCCTGTATGGCGCCCCGGAGTTGACCGTGGTGGCCGGGGAGAAGGCGCATTCCACGTTGAGCAAAGCCGTGGGGCTCATCGGGTTGGGCCGGGACCGAGTACACCGGGTCCCGGCCGATGAGCAGGGGCGGATGCGGGCTGAGCTGCTCCCTGCTGTCGAGGGGCCGGTCATCGTGTGCGCGCAGGCAGGGGAGGTCAACACCGGGGCGTTCGATCCGTTTCCGCAGATCGTGTCCTGGGCACGTGAGCACAAGGCGTGGCTGCACATCGACGGTGCCTTCGGGCTGTGGGCGCTGGCCGACCCCACCCGCCAGCACCTCGTGCACGGCCTGACCGATGCCGACTCATGGGTCACCGATGCGCACAAGTGGCTCAATGTCACCTACGACAGCGGGATCGTCTTTCTTCGCCGCGCCGAACACCTCCGCCGCAGTTTCGCCTCTGTCGGCGACTATCTCCCACCGGACAGCGGTTTCGAGGCGATGCATCACACACCGCAGTCCTCGCAGCGCGCCCGCCAGATCGAGGTATGGGCGGTACTTCGCTGCCTCGGCCGCGCCGGGCTGGCAGATCTGGTGGCCACCGCATGCCGGCAGGCCCGCCGGATCGGCGACGCGCTGGCGCGGGCCGGGCTGGACATCCTCAACGACGTGGTGCTCAACCAAGTCCTGGTCCGTGCCGGCTGCGATGAGACAACCAGCCGCCTGATCGCCGCCATCCAGACCGACGGCACCTGCTGGTGTGGGCCCGCCACCTGGAACGGGCGAGTCGCGATGCGCATCAGCGTCTGCGGATGGCACACCACAGACGAGGACGCCGACCGCAGCACCGACGCAATACTGCGCTGCGCACAGCAGATCGGAGCGTTACCGGCACCGGGACATTCCTAGGACATGCGGCGAGGTCCCGCTGCACGCGGCTCGGTGGCGTCAGCTCGCTGCGGGGACCTCGACGTCCACCGGCGCGGCCGCCCGGAGCTGCCGGAGCATCACGAGCGTCCCGGCGACCGGCAGGACGACCAGCGCGATCAGCGCGCCGCTGCTCCCCAGCACCTCGCCCAGGCCCCCCACCACGGCGGCGCCGACGCCAGCACCGGCCAGGAACACCAGCGTCGTCACGCCGAGCGCGACCCACCCCGCCGGGATCGCGGCGGCGGCGAACGCGCTGCGCAGCACCACACCGTTGGTCACGATCGCGCGCGGCAGGAACCCGTCGGGCCGGGCCCGGATCCGGGCCAGCGCTGCCGGGACGCCCGTGGCCAGCAGCACCGCGCCCGCCACGGCCACGACGGCGCCCGTGGCGGGACGACCGCGGCGCCGACGCCTTGCAGGACCCGGCTCGCGACCAGCACCGGGAACGTGGGCGCGGCAGCAGCGACCAGCGCCCCGGTCGCCATGAGCACGACGCCGATGACGAGTGGCCCGCGCACGCCGACGATGTCCGCGATCCGGCCGTGCACGGCGGTGAGCACCGCGAGGGCGACGGCGTACCCGCTGATCACCCAGGCCGCGCTCGCCGCGTCGACCCCGAGCCCGGCCGCCAGCTCGGGCAGCGCGACGGACACGGCTGACGTGCCGGTGCCCGCGAGCCCGAACAGCACGCCGACGATCAGGGACTCTTGCTGTGGACCCCGCCTGGACCATTGGGCATGAGGCGACGCCGACGCGCCGTGCCCGGGTGACTCATCGAACGGCGTGGTCTTGATCAGAATCTCAGCAATCAGGCCGCCGTTCATTGCCTGGCCAGCGCCTCGCAACCCTGGGCGGCCAACTCCGGAACTGACCGTGGTCGGCACTGACGTGCTGGCTCAGGTGCTGCCAGCTCGCGGCCCGCACCGTTTCGCCCAGCCCGCTCGCCGACCCCATGAAAGCGAGCCACGTGGGAGCCGTTTGGTGAGAATCGGTACGGAACTCCTCGGAGGCGACTGGTGGAGGCATGATGACCAGGAACGTGGTGCACGCGGTGGTCTTCGACCTCGACGGCGTGCTCGTGGATTCGGAGCAGTTGTGGGACGTCGTTCGCCGCGGTGTTGCCGCCGAAGCCGGCCGGCCCTGGCCCACGGAGGCGACCCGAGCGATGCAGGGCATGAGTACGACGGAGTGGTCGGCGTACCTGACTGACACGGTGGGCATACCCGCCGAGCCGGATGAGGTGGCGGCCACCGTCCTTGACCGGATGGCCGCCCAGTACGACGCGCGGCTACCTCTGATCCCGGGTGCGGTCGAGGTGGTCGAGCGGCTGGGTCGCCGTTGGCCCCTGGGGCTCGCCTCGTCCTCACCGCGGCGGCTGATCGACACCGTGCTGAAGTCGGCTGGGTTAGCGCAGCGGTTTCAGGTCAGCGTCTCCACAGAAGAGGTGGGGGCGGGAAAGCCCTCGCCTGTGGTATATCAGACCGTGGTGCAGCGGCTCGGCGTGGACCCTTGGCAGGCGATAGCGATCGAGGACTCCAGCAACGGGCTGCGGTCGGCCGCTACCGCCGGACTGGGGGTGCTTGCCGTGCCCCATGCGGCTTTTCCGCCATCCGAGGATGCGCTTGCGCTCGCCGACGTCGTCGTAAACTCGCTCGACGAGATCACCCTGGAACTGGTGGCGTCAATGGGCCCAGACCGAGGAGGATAGGTACGGTGCTCAGCCAGTCACCGCCGAAGAAGACTAGCGGCGTGATCCGGCTGCCCTTGGGGGACCGTCCCGCTGCGCGGAGTTCCCGCGCCCGGGCGAGCAGATCGTCATCGAGCGACGTGGGTGGCGTCATGCGTGACCAGATATCAGACCGGCAC
>JBOHFT010000208.1:0-7626 GCA_050699815.1 Pseudonocardiaceae bacterium
ATGTGGTGGCCATGCCACCACGACCACGCCTCCTCAGTGGCGTAGGCCAACGTCGGCGCGAACAGCAGGGTGAAGGTCCGCAATGCCAGGACCAGGGCGGCGCGGGCGGACAGCATCGCTGCCGGGTCGGCGTGCTGCGCCTCGCCGTAGGCGCGGTTCTTGACGAGCTCGACGTAGTCGTCGCAGAACGGCCAGAACATGTCCTCGGTCATGGCGAGCGCCCGGGCGTAGTCGTAGCCGTCGAACGCGCCGGTCGCCTCATCGACCGTGTCGGCGAGCCGGGCCAGAAGCGCCTTGTCGATCGGCTGGGTCACGTGTGCCAGTGCGACCGGCTCGAGGTCGATGACGTCGTCGCCGAGGATGCCGAGCACGAACTTGGTCACGTTCAGCAGCTTCAGCGCAAGGCGCCGGCCCACCTTCATCTGGTCTTCGTCGAAGGCGGTGTCGGTGCCGGGGCGGCCGTTGGCGGCCCAGTAGCGGGCCCCATCGGAGCCGTATTTCTCCAGCAGGCTCATCGGGGTGAGCACGTTGCCCTTGGATTTCGACATCTTCTTGCGATCCGGGTCCAGGATCCATCCCGAGATCAGCGCGTGCCGCCAGGGAAGCTGCCCGGTCTCCTGGTGGCTACGCAGGATCGTGACAAACAGCCAGGTGCGGATGATCTCGTGTGCCTGCGGTCGCAGGTCCATGGGATACACCCGCGATAGCAGGTCGGGATCGCGTTCCCACCCGCCCGCGATCAGCGGGGTGAGCGCCGAGGTGGCCCAGGTGTCCATCACGTCCGGGTCACCGACGAACCCGCCCGGCTTGCCGCGCTGGCAGGATGTGTACCCGGGCGGGGTTTCGCTGGCGGGATCGATGGGCAGTTGATCCTCCGCGGGAACCAGCGGCCGGTCATAGCGTGGGTCCCCGTGCTCATCCAGCGGATACCACACCGGGATCGGCACACCGAAAAACCGCTGCCGGCTGATCAGCCAGTCGCTGTTGAGGGCGTCGACCCAGTTCTGGTACCGGGCCTCCATGAACCCCGGGTGCCACGACAGCTCACTGCCGCGGGCCTTCAGCGCGGCCCGGAGGTCCTCATCGCGGGCGCCGTTGCGGATGTACCACTGCCGTGTCGTGATCACCTGCAGTGGTCGGTCGCCGCGCTCATAGAACTTCACCGCGTGCTCCAGCCGGCGCGGCTCACCGACCAGCGCACCGTCTTGCGCCAGCAGTCGCACGATCTCGGCCTGCGCCTTTTCCACGGACAGCCCGGCCAGTTGCCCGTACGCCGACCGGGCGGCGTCGGAGCCGATCCCGGCCGGTGGTTCGGCGGCGATCCGCCCCGAGGGGGTGATCACCGTGCGGGTCTCCAGCTGCAGCTCCCGCCACCACACCGCGTCGGTCACGTCACCGAAGGTGCACACCATCGCGATTCCGGTGCCCTTGTCCGGGTCGGCCAGGCGGTGCGTCCGGACCGGCACCGCCACGCCGAACAGCGGCGTGGCGACCGTCGACCCGACCAGCCCGCGGTACCGCTCGTCGTCGGGGTGGCACACCAGCGCGACGCACGCCGGGAGCAGCTCGGGGCGGGTCGTGTCGATCAGCACGCCCTCGCCGTCCGGCGTCGCGAACCGCAGCCGGTAGAACGCACCGGTGATGGCGCGGTCCTCCAGCTCGGCCTGAGCCACCGCCGTCTGGTACGTGGTGTCCCACAGCGAGGGGGCCTGCGCCTGGTAGGCGTCGCCCTGGGCCAGCCGGCGCAGGAACGTCAGCTGGGCCGCTGTCCGGCACCGGTCATCGATCGTCCGGTAGGTCGTCGACCAGTCGATCGACAGGCCCAGCCGCCGCCACAGCTCCTCGAACGCCTGCTCATCCAGCAGGGTCAGCTGCTCACACAGCTCGATGAAGTTCCGCCGTGACACCGGCACCTGCTGCTTGCCGGGTTTGTCCGGCGGCACGAAGCTGGGGTCGTAGGGCAACGACGGGTCACACCGCACGCCGTAGTAGTTCTGCACCCGCCGCTCGGTGGGCAGGCCGTTGTCGTCCCAGCCCATCGGGAAGAACACCGCCCGGCCCCGCATCCGCTGGTACCGGGCGATCAAGTCGATGTGGGTGTAGGAGAACACGTGCCCGATGTGCAGGGAACCGCTCACCGTCGGTGGCGGCGTGTCAATGGCGTACACCTCGTCGCGGGTGCGGGAACGATCGAAGGCGTACAGGCCACGCTCGTCCCATACCTGGCCCCAGCGCCGCTCCACGTCGCTGTCCAGGGATGCCTTGCCCGGGACGCGCAGGCGGGTGACGGCCAGGGTGTCGTGCGTGGTCATGTCGGCCAAGGCTAGCCCAGGTGCCAGACCCGACTGCAACCGCCTTTAGCCCTCACCGGCCCGCTGGGCAAGCTCACCGAGTAGCCCTTCACCAGCCTGAATGGCTGAATTCTCGGTGACCGTCACCCAGGGGATGTGCCGAGCGGCCAGCCGATCGGGGCACGCACTGGGATGTCGGGGTAGCCGACTAGCCTAAGGCCGATCATGGGCTCCCCGACGCCTTCAGCGCGAGACGAGCAGGACGGCAATCTTGACCACTACCAGCTCCTCCACCTGTGCGGATGTTTTTGTGGCCTGTTGTGCAGCCATGCAGCGCGCCGTCTTGATCCAGCGTGTCAGCCGGTCTGACAAGGAGTTCCATTTCCAGGACTGGGTGAGCGCCCGCTTGGGCGACATCGACCTCCAGCATGACTCCATCGGCCGCAACAACTACCCGGACTTCACCCTTGTGCACCATCCGGAAGGGTACGAGGTCAAGGGACTTCAGCGGCCCGGTCGCGAGGCGAGCTACGACAGCAACAGCCGAGTGCCAACCGGCAAGCACAACGGGCGCACCATTTACTATGCCTTCGGCCGCTACCCGGCCAGCACCGACGACCCCGAGTATCCGGTCGTTGACCTGGTCCTGTGCCATGGCGACTTCCTCAACGCGGACCACACCTATGTCCACCGGAACACAAGCTTCCGGGGCTTCGGGTCGTATGGCGATCTGCTTGTCCGTGACCGCAAGATGTACGTGGCGCCCACACCGTTCGCCCTGACGAGCGGCACGACTGGCCAGGCCACCCTCATCGCGCCTGATGGCGTGACGCTCAACGGCCGCCTGGAGCAGGTCGGCGAGTTAGTGCGGGCCGAGACCGAGCACCTGGTCGTCGGCTACTCCTTCGATCTGCGGACGAACAAGCTGACGCCGCAGCTTGCGCCCA
This sequence comes from Pseudonocardiaceae bacterium, assembly GCA_050699815.1. GTDB lineage: Bacteria > Actinomycetota > Actinomycetes > Mycobacteriales > Pseudonocardiaceae. The sequence goes on from JBOHFT010000208.1 coordinate 3,239, forward strand.
ATCCCTCAGCGGGCCAGGAGCATCGCTTCGCGGCGTACCGTATGAGGGGCAAGGGCGGCGGCGCGGTGACGATGAAGAGCGCCGAACAGGTCGATGAGCACATCACGGTCGGTGACGACGAGTGACGCTCTTCGATCGTGAACCGCTGACCATCGGGCAGGCCCAGGAGTGCGTGCGGTCTCGCGTGCCTTCAGTGACGGCGCTGGAGCAGGGTTTTCCCGCAGCCGCGCTGAGCCGCATCGGTGAGCACGAGTCCTGGCGTAAGGAAATCCATCGTCCCGCGACCAGCACGCATAAGTGGTGGGCGAAACGCCTGGGCAGCGTCTTCAGGGGAATCATTACCGCCGCTGTCACCGAGGATCGCGCAGCTGCTCTCGACGCATACAACACTGCCACCAGGATGGACGGTCTGACCGTCTTCGACCCGTTCGCCGGCTCAGGAACGACCGTCGTCGAGGCTGCCAAGCTCGGTGCCAAAGTCATCGGCTGGGACATCAATCCGGTTGCCACGCTTGTCCAGCGGCAAGCTGTCCAGGAGTGGGACATCTGCGAGTTGGAGCGTGCGTACAAACTGGTCGAGGAGGGCAGCCGGGCCGAAATCGACCGCGTGCACCGTACCGATATCGGTGAGCCGGTCCTGTATTACTTCTGGGTGGCGATCGCGGCGTGCCCCGCCTGTGGTGTGCGCACTCGTCTCTTCTCGACCCATGTGTTCTCGCAGAACGCTTATCCCAAGCGTGTCCCGGCAGCGCGGATCGTGTGCCCGACCTGTCTTGATATCATACCCGGCAGGTACGACGATGAGCGTCTGACGTGCCGCAATGGGCATCACGTCCCCCGTCAGGGGGCGGTCGTCCGCGGCATCATGACCTGCCCGAACGGGCACACACCGAAGGTGCTGGACGCCTTGGCGGGCGAGGTGCCGCGCCGCGAGATGTACGCCAAGCTCGTGCTCGGCCTGAACGGCAAGAAACGCTACGAGCCCATCACCGAATTCGACCGATCTCTCTACGCGGAGTGCTCCGGCCTGCTCCAGCGGCGAACGGCGGACCTCGTCCTGCCACTGGGGGAGCTGGACCACGGGGAGAACACCCGTCAGGCGATTCGCTGGGGATTCACCAGCTGGCGGCAGTTCTTCAACGACCGGCAGCTCTACTCGCTCGGGCTGCTCGCCGCGACGATTCGGGACTTGAGCACAGGTGCGGCCGAACGTGAGGCGTTGGTGGCGCTGTTCTCCGGAACACTCGAGTTCAACAACATGTTCTGCTCCTTCAAGGGAGAAGGAACTGGTGCCGTCCGCCACATGTTCAGCCATCACATTCTCAAACCTGAGCGGACACCGCTCGAAGCTCACCCGTGGGGCACGCCTGCCTCATCCGGCTCGTTCTCGACCCTCTTCCAGAGCAGGTTGCTGCGGGCGCATGCCTACAAGCAGGCGCCGACCGACCACATCCTCCGCAACGGCCGGGTGGAGCGGGCTTCCGGGCTGTCTCTGCCGACCGAGGCCACGGTAGTGGATGCGTGGCCGGCGGAAGGACTGGCGCCGGGAACCATCTACCTGCGCACCGGAGATTCGTCACACACCGACTTTCCTGATGAGTCGTTCGACCTCATCGTGACCGATCCCCCCTACATGGATAACGTGCACTATTCCGAACTGGCTGATTTCTTCCATGCCTGGCTCCGGCAGTTGGCGCCCTTTGCCCACTACCCCAGCGGCACTGCAACGACCCGCAGCGCTGATGAAGTGCAGAGCGCATCGCCAGTGGAGTTCGAGGCAGCCATCACTCGCGTCTGGCAGGAGTGCGCGCGGGTCCTGAAATCAGATGGCCTGCTGGCCTTCACGTTCCATCAGGCCCGGCTGTCAGGCTGGGTCGCCCTCGTGCGGGCACTGGCCGAGGCCGGTTTGGTCGTGACCGCGGTGCAGCCGGTCAAAGGCGAGATGACCACCAGCGTCACCAAGGGCGGCATCGAGCCGTCGAACCTGGACGCGGTGGTCGTATGCCGGAAGCGGCGCAGCACGGTGCCCTGCTCACTCACCGATCCGAGAACGGCAGTGGAGGTAGGAGAGCGCCGGCTTACCGAGTTGCGCTCGGCCGGGCTGGACGTGGGCGCGGGTGATATCAGATCAGTCATCCGCGGTCACGTGCTCGCCACCTACACGGCAGACCCGGCCGCCCTCAATCTGCCGTCCCTCGCCGTCCTGGCTGATGACCTGGCCGTCGAGCGGGTTGATCGGATGGCGGCCAGGCGCGGGGTCAGCGGGTGACGGTGGTGAGGAGGGCGTGCCAGGTGGCGGGGGGGACGGTCAGGGCGGGGCCGGTGCGGTCCTTGGAGTCGCGGACTAGGACACCGCCGGGCGCGGGCGCGACCTCGACGCAGGCGCTTCCCTCGCAGCTGTAGTTGCTGGTGCGCCAGCCGACCTCGACGCAGGCACCGTTGGTGCCGGTGTAGCTGCTCGTGTGCCAGACAATCCCGTCCGGCTCAGGCGCGGTCATCATGATCCTCTCGATCCGCGGAGAGTTCGTTTGCCAGGGTGGCAATCAGCTCCCTCGATTCTCCCACGCCCAGCGCGGTCTCGGCCAGTGCCGCCAGAATGCGCTGGTAGGCATCGGTCTCTACCGGTTCCTCCAGGAACAGGCTGGAGGTCTCATTCTCCAGGTAGACCACCGGCTTGAACTCGGCGAACTCCATGAGAATGAAAGACCCGTTGATCGCGGCGTGCCCGCCGAGCGCGGCCGGCACCACCCGCAGGGTCAGCGAGGGGCGCATCGACATCAGCTGCAGGTGGTGGAGTTGTTCGGCCATCACCACAGGGCCGCCGACCGGCAGCCGCAGCACGAACTCGTGGATGTAGAAGCTGAACCGTGCTGCGCGGTCCCGGCTCAGCACACCCTGCCGGGCCAGCCGGGCAGCCACCCGATCGTCGATCTCGTCCGCCGGAACCGTGCCCGCCTCGTGGATCAGCGCGCGGGCGTAGTCGCCGGTCTGCAGCAGGCCCGGCACCATCGTCGACTGGAACTCGCTGATCGTCACCGCCTTGTCCTCGTGGTCGATGTAGGTCATGAGCTGCTTGGGCAGCCGGGAGCCGTGCTGCTGGAACCAGCCCGGGGTGTTCTGCTCCCGGCACAGTGCGAGCAGCTGGTCCCGGTCGTCGCCCTTGACCCGGCACACTGCGAGGAACGCTGAGACGTCCACCTCGCTGCCGCCGCGCTTGCCGGACAGCAGCCGCGACACCCGGCTCTGCGACCAGGCGAGCAGGTGAGCTGCTGCCTGGCCGGTCAGCCCGGCCTGCTTCATCGCCCGGCGCAGCCTCTCGCCGAGCTCCCGGCTGCGGATCGTCGGCTCACGGTCGCGCATCGTCACCTCCCGGGCCGATCCTAGACCGCGACAATTCTGCCAGTCCAGCCACCTTGGCCCAGAATTTTTTGACTTGTCCCTCGGGCAAGCTGTTTTCTTATCGCGGGCGGGGCAGCGGACCCCGCCGGACCACGAGGAGGCATCCGATGGACTCGATCTCATCAGCGCTCGCCGACGCGTTCGGCCTGCTGCGCACCGACCTCTACCGCCATCTCGACGATGCGGAGTCCCTGGCGCTCGAGTGTTACGAGTGGTCCCCCGAGGACATGGACTCGGCGCGCAAGCTGATCACCGACCTGATGGTCGTCATCCGCGGGCTGCTGATGGAGCACACAGTGGCGCCCAGTGGCAACTGCCGGATCTGCCCGCTGGCGTGGCCCTGCCCGGTGGTGACGACGATCCACGCGCTGGTGACGGATCCGGACCGGGAGTTCGTCGCGCTCGCCAACCGGGTGCACGATGGCGGGTGATCGCCGCCGGTGCAGCCGCCCGGCGGGCGCCGGGAGGAGGCCGGGATGGCGGGCAGGGCGCTGGTGCTGGGCAGCGGGGGGATCACCGGTATCGCCTGGGAGCTGGGGATGCTCGCCGGGCTGGCCGACCACGGGGTTGACCTGCGCGGCGCCGACCTCGTCGTCGGCACCTCGGCCGGGTCGGTGGTGGCCGCGCTGATCACCTCGGGTGCCGATCTCGAGGAGCTCTACGCCAGCCAGCTCGCCCCACCGGGCCCCGGCCGGCCAGCCCGGATGGGAATCGGGACGATCGTGCGCTGGAGCTGGGCGGTGGCCCGTTCCCGGGGCTCGCGGCAGGTCGGAGCACGAGTCGGCAGGATGGCCCTGGCGGCCGCGACGGTTCCGGAAGCCGAGCGCCGCGGGATCATCGAAGCCCGGCTGGGGGTGCGCACCTGGCCCCGGCGGGTGAAGTAGGCCGCCGGCGAGGTGCCCGTGGTTCGGGTCCTTTTCCGTCGGCCCCTTCCCGAACGGTACGGGCGCCTTTCGACGCATACCGCTCTCCAGTGGTCATTTCCGGGT
>JBOHFT010000209.1:0-7531 GCA_050699815.1 Pseudonocardiaceae bacterium
AACACTCGTACGATTCCCAATCACTGGGGCCTCCCACATCTGTGGCACTACCGGCCAGGCCGCTCCTGCCGGCAACCCACGATCACATGTGAGCGAGGCCCCAGCCCGAACTCACATACCGTCTAAGAAGTGCCCTTGCCGTGGATCGTGAGCAGCGGGATGCCCAGAGTCGGCGCGTGCATCAAGCGCTCGTCCAGGGTCAGCAGGGCAGCGCCGGTCCGGCGGGCCAGCACCACATAGGAGGCGTCATAGGGGGTGAGGTTGTGGCGGATGGACCACATCTCGTCGACCATCGGGGACGTGGTGTACCGGCGAATCGGCGCGGTGGTGAGGTTGCGCACCGCGCGGGCAGCGGACGGCGAGTCGATGAGGGATCGAGCCAGCCACCCCCGGAGTACCGAGAGCACCTCACAGTTGATCAGATCGGGGGCGATCAGGGGCTGTCCACCGAAAAGTGCCTCGACCTGACCAGCGCGCTCGCTACGGGCAACGACCTCGGCGAGCGCGGAGGCATCAATGACGATCGCCACGGCCGTCCAGATGACGCTCGCGGTCCGCACGGCCGGCCCGGAGCATCTCCGCAGCGGCCGGCAGTCCGATCGCCGTCGGTTGGGCGCGGAGCTCGTCACGCCACTCGGTCTCGCTGGGCAGGGACAGCTCGCGTCGGATGACCTGCAGCAGGTAGCTCTGCAGGTCCATACCTTCGCGGGCTGCCCTGCGGCGCAGCGCCTCGTGGAGATCCTCGGGGACGTTCTTGACCTGAATGGCACCCATGGCTCAACGGTAGCATGCTTTAGGCATGCTGACGCTCGTCATAACCCTCACAGTGTTCCACGTCGAAAGCTGAGGGTAGGAGCCGGATCACCTGCCGAGCGACGATCTTCCCTGCTTCGCAGCGCGGTTGCTGTTACCCGGTAGCCGTCGGCGACCTACACCCCGTCGGGGTGCGGGACACGACGCGCCGCTGCCAGTGCCGTGACGGGGTGTCGCCGTAGTCTCTGCCGGTGCGGCTCGGCGAGATGCAGTTCGTTCCGGGCCCCGCGAGCCGCTGTGGTGGATACCTGACCTGGTGGCTGGCGCGGTCGGCGCCGCGCGACAGGGCTATCCCGACTACCGCGACTGGGCTGCCGCGGTCTTGCCGACCGCCTTGGGGCAGCTTGGGGCCCTCCAAGCTGATCGCGGGCAGACCGGCGAGAAAGCTCGTCGAGCTCGTTGTGGACGATCCGTCCAGCGCAGCCACACCGGATCGGGGGGTCGCGACCCTCGCCGGCCTCGACGGCCTGGAGGGCATCGCGCCACCTGCGCCGGGCCAACGCTCAGCTCGATGAGCTCACCCCTGGCATGGAATGTTGGAGAGTCCGGCGTTGGCGTTGATGGCGTGGTTGGTGCAGCTGACGGTGCTGCCGAGGAGTGATACCTCCCGAGCATGGACGTGACGGCGTCCGAGCGGGGCAGTGCGGCCCGCTTGTCGCGTAACGTGGCCACCAGCGGTGTATGTAGGCAGCTGCGAACCCCGCTGGCGAGGCGATCACGAAGCACACCGGCGGGCGTGCGCCGTGCTGTCGGGGCTGGCTACTACGGTGTGCGTCCGTGGCGCGTTACCCCCGGTTACCTGTTGAGCTGTTCCGCTTCGCCACCACGGAGCGGGCCGAGCTCAACACCGCGGTGCTCTACGCGTTCGGGGCGGCCAACGAGCGGCTGGAGACCTGGCTGACCCTGGGCGACGTCGCCGCCCGGCTGCAGACCGTCGGCCACGTCACCCCGGTGACCGACGAGGACCTCGTGCCGGTGCTCGACCAGCTGCGGGACTGGCAGCTCATCGACCGCACCCAGGACCACGCGGCGCACTACTCCACCGCTGAGGACTTCGAGCGCAACAACCTGCGCTATTCGCTGACCCGTCACGGCGAGGCCGCCCTGGAGGGCTTCTCCCGCGCGGCCGCGGTGCTGGAAGCCACCGGCGCGCTGCAGACCGCGGTGCTCGACGCCATCGCCGGGCGCCTCGATGAGCTCGCCGCGATGCTCACCGACCCCGCGGCCACCGACCGGCGGGTGTACAGCACGCTGGCCGAGCTCGAAGGCCACCTGGAGTCGCTGGTCGCCGGGGTCAAGCAGTTCAACGGCGAGCTGCAGCGGCTGCTGCGCGACGACTCCGGCGCCCTGGACACCTTCCACGAGGTCAAGCAGGCCACCATCGCCTACCTGCAGGAATTCGTCACCAACCTGGACAACCGGCAGCGCGCCATCGCCGCCTCGGTGGCCCGGATCGAGGCACACGGCCTGCCCGGCCTGCAGCAGCGGGCGCTGCGCGGCGCCGACCTGCCCGCCCTGCCCCGCACCGACCCGTCCATCGCCTGGCTCGAGCAGCGCACCGCGAGATGGGACGGCCTGCGCGCCTGGTTCCGCCCCGCCGACGGCACCGCGCCGCGCGCCGCGGCGCTGCAGGACGTCGCCCGCCGCGCGATCGTCGCCCTGATGCGGGTGCTGGAGCGGCACACCGAGGCCCGCCGCCGGGCGTCGTCGGCCGCGGCCGATTTCCGGGCCCTGGCCCAGGCTTTTGCGGCCTGCCCCACCAGCGCCGACGCGCACCGGCTGGCGGCGGCGGCGTTCGGCCTGTGGCCGGCCCGGCACACCCAGCTCGGCCTCGACGACGAGGACCTGGTGCCCCCTGCCACCCCGTGGGCCGACGCACCGCGGGTGCCGGTCTCCCCGCACCTGCGCACCCGGGGCCGCGTCGATCAGCACGCCGGCGCCACCGCCACTGTCCGTGACGTCCGTGAGCTGCGCCGCGCCCGGCAGCACCGCGCCGCCCACGAGCGCGCCGAGCTGGAGGCCGCCTGGGGGCGGCTGTCCACCGCCGGCCCGGTCCGGTTGTCCGGTCTTGGCTCCCTGGATAATTTGGGCACCCTGGAGCACGGCCGTTTCGAACGGTTGCTGGAGCTGCTCGGCCGCGCCCTGAGCGCCCCGCCCGATGCCGCCGGGCACCGCCGGGGCATGTCCGCCGACGGCCGGGTGGAGCTCGTCTTACGCGCCCCCGCCGACGGGTCGCGGGCCACCCTGCGCACCCCCAGGGGCGCCTTCACCGGCCCGGACTACATCATCGACGTCCGGGTGCTGGGCGGCGCGGCGTTGCCTGGGCGCGTTGCGGCGGGTGGTGCATGAGCAGCCTGGGCAGCCAGCTGGACCGGGTGGAGGCCGAGGAGACGTCCCGGGCGATCCGGCTGCTGCTCGCCCACCCGCTGCTCACCGTCGCGTCCGACCCGAGTGGTTTCGACCTGGTGCGGCGCCGCCGCGACGCGCTGGCCCGCTGGTTCGAGGAGCACTGCGGCTGGCGGCTGGTCGTGGAGGCCCGGGACGGCTACGCCCGGCTGCTCAAGATCCGCCCCGAGATCGACGCCACCCGGCCGCTGCGCCGCGACCGCAGCAGCCGCGCCCCCTTCGACCGCCGCCGCTACACGCTGCTGGCGATCGTCTGCGCCGAGCTGCTCGCCACCCCCGTCACCACCATCGGCCTGCTCGCCGACCGGGTCACCCACGCCACCGCCGCCGAACCCGGCATCGAGTCGTTCCAGACCTCCCGGCGTGGCGAGCGGGCCGCGTTCGTCGACGCCCTGAAGCTGCTGGAACGGGCCGGCGCGCTGCGCGCCCTGGACGGCACCGCCGAGTCCTACCTGGACTCCGATACCGCCAAGGTGCTCTTCCAGGTCGACACCACCCTGCTGCTGCGGCTGCTGGCCGCGCCGCACGCGCCGTCCACGGTGGATCTCGATGACCTCGCTGCGCTGACCCGGGAGCCACGGTACGGAGCCGCCCCGGCCGGCGGTGAGGTCGCCGACGCCCAGCGCAACCTGTGGCTGCGCCACAGCATCACCCGGGCGCTGCTCGACGACCCGGTCGTCTACCGCGACGAGCTCACCGACGCCCAGCTGGGTTACCTGGCCAGCCCGACCGGGCGCCGACTGGTCCACCAGGCCGCCGAGCAGGCCGGGTTCGTCGTCGAGGAGCGCACCGAGGGCTACCTGCTCGTCGACCCCGACGGGCTGGCCACCGACCAGCGCTTCCCCGACGACGCATCCCACCCCAAGATCGCCGCCCTGGTGCTGCTCGACCATCTCGTGGCCGTCGGCGGCCCGGTGCCCGGCGCCGAGCTGGCCAGTCATGCTGGGGATTTGCTGGAGCGCTTCCCCAGCTGGGCCAAGACCTACCGCTCCGAGGACGGTGCGGCCCGGCTCGCCGCCGACGCGGTGGACGTGCTGTGCGCCTTCAAGCTCGCCGCCCGCGAGGATGGCGCAGTGCGCGCCCGCCCAGCCGCTGCCCGGTTCGCCGTCGCCACCCCGGTGGTGCAGGAGGGATGACCGCCGCTCCACGCACCGCAGTCCTTGCTCATGACCACAGGGAGGCGATCGGCGCCGCCAGGATGCGCTCGTCGAGTGCGAAGCTGTGCGGACCCGCGTGCAGCACGAGCCCGCACACCACAGGTAGCCCGCGGTCCTTCATAGTGATCATGCGCGCACCTCTCATGCCTGAATGGCCGACGTTCGTCGTCTCTCGCTGCGCAGTCTGCCTTGGGGTGAGCACCTTCTGGGGATGAGTTGCCAGGGGCATGTCATGACGCCTGCCGCCGAGCGCCTTCTGCTGCCATCTGCACCGGGCTGGCACTGTTTCCGGGAATCAGGATCTACAGTGGACCGACCGAACCGAGGGGTGGTTGAATGATGGAGCAGGAGTTGCTACGGACCCGGCTGGAACAATTGCTCCGGCAGCGGCTCACCCGGCGGCGCAATGGGATGGTCACGGCGCGGGGCACCGCCCGGACGGACGGGGAAGGGCAGGTGATTGCCATGAGCGCCGAGCGGGCTCGGGACTTCCTCATCCGTATTGAGGCGCCCAACGTCGGGGCCGAGACGCTCGACCAGTTAACCGATGACGTGCGACGCCTGGTCGTCGCATACCTTCAGCAGCCGCTGCCCACCTTGCTCGGTGACCTGGCGGACACCCAGAACTGCGCCTTCGAGCTGCTGGAGGGACGCCAGCGGCCGGAGCAGACCCGGGACCTCTACCTGGTCGCCGGGATCACCTGCGGGCTGATGGCGATGGCGTCGCGGGATCTCGGTGCCCCCCATGACGCGATGACGCAGGCCCGCACGGGTTACGCCTGTGCGGGCAACGCCGGTCACGACGGTCTCCGCGCGTGGATCCGGGGCCTGCAGGCAAACATCACCTACTGGTCCGGGCGATGGGCGGATTCGGTGCGCTATGCCCAGCTCGGCACGGAAGCGGCGGCCCGCAGCCGGAGCACCGCCGCTGTGTTGCTGGCCAGCGGCGAGGCCCGGGCACTGGCCGCGCTGAACCGTCTGGAAGAAGGGCATACCGCCCTGGCCCGAGCGGCCGACGCGCGGGACCGCGTGCAGCCCGACGAACTGGACGTCCTCGGCGGGCTGTGCAACTTCCTCCGGCCCACCCAGCTCTATTACGCCGCAGAGGCACTCTCCTGGGGTGGCGCACCGGAGGCGGGCCACGCGGAACGATTCGCCCTGGAAGCGTTGGCCGCCTATCCTGCGGCCATTGCGGGCGGTTCCTTCAGAAACGAAGCAACCGCCCGCTGTGCTCTCGCGGTTGCCCGGGTGGCCCAAGGCGAAGTGGACGGTGCGGCGGAAGCACTCGGCCCGGTGCTGGCACTTCCCCCAGCTCAGCGCGATCACTCCATCGTGACCTCGGTAGCGCGGGTGCGCACCACGCTAAGTGCCATTACGGACCCCTGCCGCGACGCCATCACCTTGGCCGGCGCCATCGAGGCATTCACCGCCGACCGGCGAGCAGGACATCCAGGGTCGGCTAGCGGCCCTTGCCGACGAACTGCACGCATCTGGTGATCTTCGCAGCGACGTGTGGCGTGACGTGTTCACCCGGACCTGGCGCCACCTGTTCGTCCCGCAGTTCGCTGTCCAGGACGGCCCGCAGGATGGGAAAGCGCCGTGGCGCATAGTCGACGGCACCAAGCCCACTGACCGCGCTGACTGGCTCGATGGGGTCTACCGCAACCAGACCCTGATCACCGGGCTGAAAAACCAGCCGATACCCGAGGAACTCGGCGGCGGCACAGCCCAAGTGATCACCAGCTCCTCGACCTTGCCCAGTTTGATGGTTTCGATGCTGGAAACACTCGACGTGCAGGACAACCACCAGGTGCTGGAGATCGGCACCGGGACTGGCTACAACGCCGCGCTGCTGTCCGCCCGCGTGGGCGACCGCAACGTCACCAGCGTGGACATCGAGCCGGCGTTGGTGGACGCGGCCCGGCGCCGGCTGGCCGATCACGGGTTCCACCCGTACCTCACCGCGAATAACGGTGACCGCGGCGCCCCCGAGCGCGCCCCCTACGACCGGATCATCGCCACCTGCGGTGTGACGCGAGTCCCCTCCGCCTGGATACAGCAAACCAGACCTGGCGGGATCATCCTGGCCAACGTCTCGGGCCCACTCATGCCAGGAGCACTGGCACGGCTGACCGTCACCGCCGACGGCGCGGCCGTGGGACCATTTCAGCCCGGATTCGCCGCATTCATGCCCCTGCGCGACGACCCCGGCAGCCCATCCACACCACCGCCAGCCCCGATCCTCACCGACGACGGCATCGAGACTCTGTCATGGCTCTCGCCGCGCCTGCTCCACCCGATCGGCGGGTCACGCCCCTGGGGTTTCTTCGTCCAGGTCGTCCTTCCCGGCCTGCACGCCCGGCGGGTCTACCTGCACGACGACGACCTCGGCACCAAGATCAGCGCACCGGACGGGTCGTGGGCGCTGGTGGCCCATACCCCACACAACGGTTGCCACCGCACTATCCAGGGCGGGCCCCGCCGACTGTGGGATTTCCTGGAAACCGCCCGCCAGCAATGGGCTGAGCTGGGCGAACCAGGCTGGGAACGCTTCGGGCTCACCGCCACTGCCGACCATCACCGGATATGGCTCGACACACCGGACAGTGAACACCGCTGGCCAATGGCCTAGCCGGGCTGCGCCCCATCCCGATGGGCATGCCCGATGGTCGCCCTGGGCCCAAGCCCCATGAAACCTACTCCCCCCCGCAGCACACGGCCACCTCCGCCGCCATTCGGAGCCGAATAGCAGTGCTGAGCGTCCCGCCGACCGCCATTCGGAGCCGAATGGCGGTCGCGAGGACGATACCGGCTGCCGCGTGGGGGGTGGTGGGGTTTTGGTGCCGGCGCGGGCTCGGGCAGGGGCCTGCGGCCGGAGCGGCCGGCCGTTGCCACTGGCTACGCCGATGCAGGGTGACCGTGACGCGACGTGCGTCTGTGCTGGTCAGATGCGCTGCCGTGGGCGCTGTGGAGCGAGCACGGTCCACGGTACGCCGTCAACAACGACCCGAAAACCCACACGTGACTCGAGAGTGACGGCCGTGCCGCCTAAGCTCACTAACCTGGGCCATGCTGGTTTGAGGAGCACTGCGGCTGGCGGCTGGTCGTGAAGGCCCGTGACGGCTACGCCCGGTTGCTCAAGATCCGTCCCGAGA
>JBOHFT010000210.1:0-7525 GCA_050699815.1 Pseudonocardiaceae bacterium
GGCCGGAGCCGCCGGGCCGCTCCCGCAGGTAGACCAGCCGCAGCCCACGGCGCAGTGCGCCGGTCAGGACGTCGGGCGCGGCCGCCCCCTCCGGCGCGGTCACCAGCACGCCGGCCAGCGCCGGATCCGGGCGGTCGTCGCCGAGCAGGTGTGCGGCGACCCGGTCGGGCACCCGCAGCGCCCGGGAGAGAAACGGCCGGTCGGCATCCTCCACCGCGAGCAGCCCGGCGGCCAGCAGCGGCGCGGCCCCGGTCAGCCGGGTCCGGCCCTCGGCGGCGGCCTCCGGCATCCCGCACAGCCGCAGCGCCATCCCCACCGCGGCCCGCTGGCGGGTGACGTCGTCGTTGAGGTAGCCGTAGAGCTGCTCGAACCGGCTGTCCAGATCGGGCGCCAGCGCCACCAGCAGCAGCTCGACGTCCAGCGCCTCGAGGTCGACCGACCGGGCCAGCGCCCGCAGCCGCACCACCGCGCCGTCGCGCTCCGCCTGGTCCGCGACGGCCTCCACCTCGGCCAGGTGGGCGTCGGCGACCGGGTCGGGTGTGGCCGGGACCAGCCGGGCGGCGAGCACCCGCGCCACCGCCTCCTCGGACAGATAGAGCCCGCGGAACGGGTCGTCGGGCTGCGGGTCGGCGTCCCGGCGCAGCGCCACGGCCCGGCGCACCCGCTCCTCGACCACGGCGAGCCGGCCGAGCAGGTGGACCAGGCCCGGATCCGGGCTCATCGGGACCGGCGGCGGGTCCGGCTCATCGCCGGCTCGCCGACGACCGGCGCGGGGACGTGCCTGCGGACCACGCCGTCGCCCCGCTCGCCGACGCTGTCGCCGAAGTCCACCCCCAGCCCCTCGCGCACCGGCGGCCCGGCCGGGTAGCTGCGGCCGGTGTCCAGCGGCGCGCTGACCACGATGTCCAGCGACGGCTTGAGCTCGCCGCCCAGCGCGGTCCACACGTCGGCGAACGAGCGGTCCTCCGGCGGCGGCAGCGCCACCGACAGCGGCACCGGCAGCCCCAGCTCGGCCAGCGTTCCGGCCAGCAGCTCGGGCGGGACGGCCTCGTAGCCCAGGAAGCCCGACAGCAGCACGGACAGCAGCCGGTGCTCGTCCTCCGGGCGCTGGGTCCAGGCGGTGATCAGGTACGACAGCTTGACGTGCCGCGGCGGCAGGTGGCGGGCGGTGACCGCCCCGTCGCCGTCATAGGAATTGATCAGGCCATGCTCCCGCCGGCGCAGGTCCTCCCGGATGTCGTAGAGGTAGAGGTTGACAGTCGGCGCGTTGCGGCGGGCCGCCCAGTCCTTGGTCGGTGCGTCGAAGACCACCTCGACGTCCGAGCCGACCAGTGCCTCGGCGCGCACCAGCCGGCGCAGCGCCTCGTCCACCTCGTGGATCATGTCCGCACCCTCTTCAGCCCGCACCCATGGCTGACACCCTGCGCCGTTGCGGAGCTGCGCGGCAGTCGCGAACGGGAGCGCCGTGGTGCGCCAGACCCTGCCCGAAAGGGCAGCTCATCTCCGGTCGAACAGCTCGATCTCGGTCAGCGCCATCCCAGGATTTCGCACCGAGCGGTAGACCGAGACCACGTGGATCTCGACGCTGGTCACGCCGGTGCCACCGTCGAGATCGACCTTCTGCTCATCCGGCGTGTCCTGCAGGGTGAGGTCCGTGCTGCGCCCGGTGGAGAACACCAGGTGCAGCCGCTCCGGACGGCCGAAGGCCTGGAAGTCCTGGCCCCCGCCGACCCGCACAATGGCCCGAACCAGGCCCACTGGACGGTCGAAGCCCAGCACCAGCGTGGGCTGCGCGGCGCCGTCTGGGGCAACCCAGAAGGTGTTGGTGAAACCGTCGGTGGCGAGGCGGGCCGGATGATCGGGCAGCTGGGCCCTTGCGCTGGTGGACGTGGGATGCACAGGCACGAACTGCGAGCTGATCAGCGACTGAACCCACTGCGTGGCGCCTAGGGCCTCGCGGTTGACCCACTCCCGGACGGGGGGCGCCACCGCATAGAGCAGCCCGGCGAGCAGGACCGCAGCCGCCAACCCGCGCCGGACCAGGACGCGTACACCGCGCGCAGCCGAGGACCCCACGCTGCGCCGTCTCGGCCGGCTGCCGGCCGCACGCGGCCGGTCACGCCACCCCAACAGCCTGCGCCACCAGGGCCGCGGCACCACCACGGCCCTGTGCAATGACGCGCCGCACCAGCCGCAGAACCGACGGGTGGGTGGGTTGCCCTCGCCACAGCCCCCGCAGAGCAGGTCGTCGGGCCCCCGTTGGCGGGTGGGCGGCGCCGGTTGCGCGCGCACCGCCGGCGGCGGCCGCTGCGGCACCTGCTGCGGCGGCATCGCCGCCGGTTGCGCGTTCGGCGGCTGTTCCGGGATGGGTTCCCCGAAGGGCGCGCGTGGTTGCGGGACGGATCGCCTGTCTTGCGGTGCCGTCGGCGGCTCGAGCCGGTTGTGCGCCGGGTCGCCTGGCGGGGCGGGCGGCGCGGCCGGGGCAGCGGGCGGCGGCCTGACTGGTGCAGCGGGCAGCGGCCCGGCCGGTGCAGCCGGTCGCGGCCGAGATGGACCGGTGGGCGCGATCGGGCCTACCGGGGCAGCCTCCGCGCCCGCCGCCGGTTCGCCGGCCCATTCCAGGAACTCCCCGCAGGAGCCGCAGAAGGTGTCCCCGTTCCCGTTCCGGGACCCGCAGCTGCGACAGACGATCACCGGTATACACCTCCGCCCTGGTAGCCGGTATGATCAAGCCTCGCCGCACCACCTCCGGCAGGCAACGGCCGCCGGGCGGGAACCAGGGCGCTCCCGGTTGCCCTTTCGGGCGACCAGGTTGCTCCCTCGGGACGCCTCAGCCGACTGGCGAAGCTGGCCTCCTCCAGTACTGGCGCAGTTCCCTACTTGCACGTCAACGCCGACGAGGTGTCTGGACGCCACCACCGCTCGCTGACATTCCGTGTCCTGACTCAGTCCGCGCTGATAGCGTCCGCGATCGTATCGGCAAGGAAGTAACCGACGAAGGCCCTTCACTGACGGACGTCGGCTCCTGCTCGAGGCGCAGACCGAGGCAGGACTGACGGGTGAGCTGCGGGTGATCTACGAGCTCACCTCCGGCCAGCTCGAGCTAAACTGGCGGGCCGTCACGTTCCTCGAACGGGTGGATCGTGGCGGCGACGCCAGGGCCGACATCGCACTCGCCTTGATGCCCGACGGACCGGACTCACCGGTGCGGCTGGAACCCGGCGTCGCGTCGGTGCGTCCACGGTCGGCAGCGTGCGCACGGAGATCCTGCGCGAGCAGTACGAGGTCGGCGAGGACACCCGCGACATCGCCGAGATGTTCAGGCTGGACGTCCACGACGTTCTCGCGGCGCTCCGCCACGAGGACAAGCTCCGGCCGCTCAAGATCGCGTGACCACGCTCGGCGTCGCCCGCTGGTATGTCGACGCCGACACCCTCGGGCTGGCCCACGTGCTCATCAGAGCCCGCCCCGACGTCACATTCGCCGGAGACGACGGGACACGGCACACCGCACGGTGGACGTTGCCGCTCTGCCCGGTCCAGCAGGCAGGTGCCCGCGACACCGAGTGGATCCCCAAGGTCGCCGCCGCGGGCATGGCGATCATTTCCCGGGACCGTGCCATCTCCCGTCGGCGTGCGGAGAAGGACGCGATCCTGGCGGCGGGTACCCAGATGTTCACGATCACCGACCCGGGACAGCTTCGCGTGTGGGACCTGCTGGAAATCGTCATGCACAGGTGGCGGGACAGGGAACGGCTTCGGGAGCGCCCCGGCCCGTACATCTTCGCCCTCACCCGAACCCGGATAACCGAGATCGACCTCATGTGATCCGGCCCGAGCCGGCGCTACGTCACGCCGACCGCCGCCGCTCCAGACCGTGGCCGAGACCCCGAGGAGAACGCCGTGGGCCCGCACCGTCCTGCCAGAGGCCGGGTGAACTCGGCGTGAGCGATGTCGCGGCGGAGCGTGTCGGGTTCCAGAAGTCGGCCGCACCCTTGACCTGGGTGAACGAGGCGATCAGCGCGACCAGGATGATCGTGCACAGCGTCGTCGCGCCTGCTCTACCTGATCTTCGTCCGGGTTCTGGGCTGGCTGTGGTTGTTCGGCCGATCCACGGCGTCCAAGAATGTCGAGCTACTCGTCTTGCGCCACGAGGTTGCCGTGCTGCGCCGAGGCAACCCCAAGCCCCGGCTGGACTGGGCTGATCGTGCAGTGCTCGCCGCGCTCATCCGGCTGCTGCCAAGAAACCTGCGGGCACATCGCCTGGTCACGCCGGGCACCGTTTTACGCTGGCACCGGTGCCTGACGGCCAGGAAGTGGACTTACCCGCCCCGCGCAGGCCGACCGCCGGTCAGCATCCAGACCGCCGCGCTCATCGAACGCCTCGCAGCGGAGAACCGCTCCTGGGGATACCAGAGGATCCAGGGTGAACTGCTCAAGCTCGGCCACCGGGTCAGCGCCTCGACGATCCGCCGGGTCCTCAAGACCCTGCGGATCCCGCCAGCACCACAGCGGCAGACGGACTCCACGTGGCGCCAGTTCCTGCGCGCCCAGGCATCGACGATGCTGGTCTGCGACTTCTTCCACGTGGACTGCGCGGCGAACCTCCGGCGGATCTACGTCTTCTTCGTGATGGAGGCCAGCTCCCGATACGCGCACATCGTCGGCGTGACCGCGAACCCCGACGGGCCCTGGACCGTGCAACAGGTCCGGAATCTTCTGATGGATCTCGGCGATCGCGCCGCACAGTTCCGGTTTCTGGTCCGCGACCGGGCCGGGCAGTTCACAGGTCAACTTTTTCCAATATGTTCGTCGGAGAATCCACCGTATGACGCGACGCCATCGGCTTGATCGCTACCGCGCGTCCTTCAAGCAAGGCTAGGTTATCCACATTATCTGACGCTAGGCCAATGAACGGACTTACCGAGGATAATTCATGCCCCGCACGTGAATCAATTGCGGAAATTCTCGCAAGTGCTTCTAGTGCCTCCTCGGCGTTATGCCGAGCTTGTCCGCTGAACAATTCGACAATGTCACTATCTGGAGTTATCTCAACGGGAACATGTGCCACATAGACGGCTCCGATTGGCTGGCCGTCTCTACCTACACTCCCGGGTTCTAATAACTTCAACTGAGCCAAGTTTAAAATGTCCTATCCGGGGCGAAGGATCATTGCCGACCTTTACCAATGCCGCTCGCACGAGCGTCCAGCCCATATGCCACCCCCACCCCCAGCTCATCCAACTCCCGCACCGCCCGCGTATCCTTCCACGGCTCCATCCGTGCACGTGCCGCCCGCACCTCTCTCGTCAACCGTGCCGACCGGTTCTGCGTCGTCAGCACCGCCCCGTCACCAACGACTCTGGCAGCCTCCTCAACCTCCCCACATTGCAGATGCGCAGTACCCAACCGGAGCGTACAAAAAGCCAAACTCCCCACAAACGAACTGTCGAACAGTTGAAGTCCCTCACTGGCACTGACAACAGCTTCCCGAGGCTTCCCCAACCGCAACAGGCAATCACTCTGCTGACTGGCAATCAACCCTTCGTGGTACCAATAAGCGGGCGATTCAGGAGACCCCGTGAACGCGTCCATACTTCCAGACAAATCCATGCCAGCCCGCGCCACGTCAAACTCATTCATGCACTCCGTGTACTGCCCATCCACCGCATACGCCGTACCAGCCCGTTCCGCTGCACAGACCTGAAGCAATACATCATCAGTCTTGCGCGCCAAACTCTGCGCAGCAGCCGCAAAGTCAATCCCAGCATGGGCCTTGCCTTGCCACGAAGCAAAGTAGCTCATATTGCAGAGCGCGTACACCGCAAGCTCCGTATTCCGGGCTTCCTGCGCCGCTGCCCGGCCTTGGTCGCAATACCGCATAGCACTGTCCGCGCCATCGAGATCAAAACAGTAAAACCCCACCGAACTCGACATGCTGCTATAGACCGACAATAACCGGGGCCGAAGTTCATCCGAGCATTGCCCCAATAGGGAGTCCACTAGTTCCCGCTGCGCAAACACACTGTGCAGTACCGCCCGCGGCCCCAGCGCATCCTCCTGCCGCTTGCAGTACTGGAGCACACCCTCAATGTGATCAATGACCCGGCCATCCACTCGACTCGGTAGCGCAATAGCCCGAACCAGTCGTTCTTGTTCGTCGGCATCCAGACTACTCACCGGAGTAGCAGCCACGACAGTCGCCGCCCATCCCAGTAACCGGAGTAGCTTCCGACGATCCACCTTCTCTGCCCATTCACCGAGAATACTCTTGAGTTGATCGTATAGCCGGTCTTCCCATTCGCTAGGAATTGTCTGTGTCACACCACTAAAGGATGCGACGGACGCCAGCAACCCTGCCAAGACCTCTGCCAGGTCCAGGCCCGTAGCCTTGACCACGCCCGCCACGATTGCGTGCGCGGTGGACACGGCAAGCTGATCCGCCTCCCACGGTACCTGCGGCAGTGGAGCCGTAGCCTGTAACGCCAGAGCCCCAGCCAACACCTCGGCCAGCTCCGCGTCCCCGCTTAGCTGCTCATGCTCCAGCGTGACCGCTGGCATCTGCTCAGATCCGGTCAGAGGCACACCATCAGCCCTGGCCACCGACGCACACACCTCGACCGTGCTCCCGGTTGTCCCCACGCCATCAAGCAGCTCACAGCACTCTCTCATCGACACCCCAAACGCCTCAGCAATCTTGGGACGCAGCCACGGCTGTGGTGAATATTCCCCGGACTCCCAACGGGCCACCGTCGTCCGATCCACCCCCAGCCGTTCAGCCAGGCTCTCCTGGGTAAACCCGGCAGCCCGCCGTGCCTGGGCAAGGGAACGACGCTTGACAAACATGCCCACAGACCTCCTGAGATTCGCAACACTGGCAGCGTAGCTCTGTCCTAGATCAGCAACGCGCCGCCACAACAGCGCTACAAACCGCGCCACAGAACCGCCGCACGGCCCCGCTGTCCCGGCTTGGACCAGGGAGCTTGGCTGTCATTCACGCACCCAGCCCCAGCACGCCCACTCATCCCCAGCCCACGGCATGTGCCGTCGCCCGGTAGCTCTTGCAACTGCCTGCTTCCCGCGCAAGACCCTCGATACCGGCAGGCACCCTCCCCCTGAACCGTGTGCTGCGTCCAGGGATGGCCCGTCCTGGTGCTGGGTGCCACCAGGCCGACGAGGGGCGGATGAGACGAAGCAGGGAGCCACACCCACCCATGTATCCCATCAGCAACCACGGAACCCAGCACCGAGTCTGTGATGACAGTGAAACCTCTGACCCAGACCCCTGACCATCCCACCCCGCTGGGCACTCTGCCCCCTCGATTGGCACGCCCACGCCATTGACGCTTGGGCCGATCATCCGCTCGGGCTCTGGATTGCCCGCTGCGGTCATCGGCTCTCTGAGGATTATTCAGGCGGCCGTGTAGAAGTGCAGTCCAATTACAGCTGAGATGGTTGTCGCGAATGTTGCAAGGGGGCGACGGTAGTCGGTGTGCATGATTCTCCAGGTCTTGAAGTTTGCGATG
>JBOHFT010000211.1:0-7519 GCA_050699815.1 Pseudonocardiaceae bacterium
TGCTGCCCGGACGGTGGGCGGCCAGGCCGGGCCCGCCTGCTCGCTGGCGGACTGGGCCGATCGTTACCTGGCAGCGGAGGCATCCGGCGCCGCCCGCAAGGCCCTGCTGGCTGCACTGGCTGATCTGCACGTCATCGCTGCGTGGTGCTGCCACGACAGTTACGCGCCGGTGCTGGCGCACCATCACTTCACCCGGGCAGTGACCCTGGCGATCGAGGCTGAGGATAGCTACCGGACCTCGTATGCCCTGCGCTATGCCGCGGCGATGCTGATTGATCGGGATCAGCCTAACAATGCCCTGAAGCTGACGCAGCTGGCCGGGCTGCACCTGGACGGCGCACCGGGTGATGATCCGCGCGTCGCGCCGCTGCGCTCCGAGCTGGCGGTGGAGTCGGCCCTGACTCAGGCACAGCTGGCGGATCCGGGCTCCGAGATGGCGGCCCGCCGGGTGCGGTCGGAGCTGGCCCGCAGCCGGGATGGCTGGGATCCGCCGTCCCTCCACGGTCGCGCAAAAATGGATTGGAGTACAGCCTTGGTTCATCTGCACCTGGGCGCACTCGACATCGCCGAGCCGATGGCCGCAGTCTCCGTGCGGACCTTCGCCCAAGGCAACCACGGACGTGAGGGGGTGAACGCGGGCATCACTTTGGCCCGGGTGCATCTGCTCGCCGGCGAGCCCGATGCTGCCCGGCTGGCCGCGCAGGCGATCGAGGCGGTGCCCCCGCTGCGCTCCGGTGTCGCCCGCACCGCACTAGCCCCCCTAGCCCGGGACCTGCAGACCAGGCCGGGACCAGACTTCGCCGAGCTGGCCCGCCAAGCCCAGAAGATCGCAACAACACGCATGTGACACCGCACCGCGTTCTGGATGCAGACTGCCGCTATCGGGCGCCGAATAACAGCAGTCTGCATCCAGAACGCGGGAAAGGGGGGCGCGCGTCAGATCGCGCTGGTTAGGGCGCGGACGGCTAGGCCGATGCCGACGGCCACTACGAGCACTGCGGTGAGCACCGGCAGCACCGCGCCGAGGCGCTGCCCCCGGCTGCGCCACCCCGGGGACAGGGTGAGCCTCGCCAGCCGGTCGCGCAGCCGCACGAGGAGCAGCCCGGCCGCGGTCAGGGTCGCGGCCATCCCGAGCCCGTAGCCCAGCACGAGCAGCACGCCGAACCAGCTGCGCCCGAGCGCGATCGCCGAGAGCAGCACCACCAGCGCCGACGGGCTGGGCACCAGGCCCCCGGCCACCCCGATCCCGACGAGGCTCCCCCGGCCAAGCCGATCGGGCGCTCCATGCCCATGCCCGTGGCCATGCGAATGCCCGTGCCCGTGGCCGAATGAGGGGCCGAATGCGGGGGCGCCGACCGATACGGCGACGCGTTCGTTTACGGCGACGCGTTCGTTTACGGCGACGCGTTCGTTTACGGCGACGCGATCGTTGAGGTCCAGAACGTTGCGCGCCGAGCGGCGCTCGCGCAGCGCGCTGCGCAGCAGCACGGCGCCGATCCCGGCGACGAGCAGCCCACTGAGGATCCCGAGCCACGCCAGCACGCCCTCCCCCGCCAGTGTCGTGAACACCGAGAGCGCCAGCCCCAGCAGCAGCACACCGGCAGTGTGGGTCACCGTCACCGTCGCCCCGATCAGCAGCGCGTCCCGGGCGGTGCCACGCCGGCCCACCAGATACGCGGCTATCAAGGTCTTGCCGTGCCCGGGCAGTGCGGCGTGCGACGCGCCGAGCACCAGCGAGAGCAGCACCGCGAGCACCCCCACCAGGGGAGTGAGCCCGGGATCACCGGCCAGTGCGGTGAACCGCTCGGTGCCTGCCCCGGCGAGATGGCTGAGGGAACCCTCGGCCGGGACCCCCACCGCCGGGACCGCGGAGCTGGCGGCGCCGGGGTCGACCCGCAGGGTCACCGCGCGGACGTCCAGCGGGTCGGTGAGCAGATCCCCGGGGTAGCTCCGCAGTTCGTCGCTGATGCTCCGGACGGGAACCGGTGAGCCGGGCAGGCCGATGTCCACCCCGACCGCGGTGATCTCCCGCCACCCGATCCGGTCGTCGCGGAAGGTGTCCTGGAACGACAGGGTGGCCGCGGCACCCAGGTCGGCGGGTGCGGTGAGCTCGCAGACCAGCCGGGTGGTCGGCAGGCCCGCCTCACCTGGCGGATAGCGCACCGCCGCGGTGCGCACCGCGAAGCGCAGCGGCACACCATCTACATCGGCCGTGATCGCACGGCTGAGCTGGCCGCACTGGTCACCGGCGGACACCTCGCCCTCGCGGGTGGACACCACGCCGTCGCCGTCGGTGTCCACTGAGGGCAGCTCCTGCCGGGTGGGGATCTCGGCGCTGTCCACCACCGCGTGCAGCTCGACACCGTCGGGGTGCACGGTGAGGCCGTCGTAGTGGTTGATGGTGAAGTTCCCCAGCGGGTGCGCGCCGGCCGGCGGGGCGGCGGCCACCGCCAGCGCGGCGCCCAGGCCCGCGATCACCGCAAGCCGGCGCACCCAGCGGCCAGTGGCGCTCATCTCAGCGCGGCCAGGGCCTGCTCGGCGCGCGGGGCGTGCAGCGGCGAGAAGTGCGGGTTGATCGCCAGGGCGCCGGCGAGCGCGGCCCGCGCGTCGGCGTCGCGGCCCAGCCGCTGCAGGATCATCCCGCGGTGGTAGGCCAGGGTGGCGTTGCGCCAGCCCAGTGCGGCCGCGCGGTCGGCGAAGGCCAGCGCGTCGGCGTCGCGGCCGACCGCGTGCAGCGCCCAGGCCAGAGCGTCCGCGGTGAACACGCTCTGCCTGCGCTGCCACTCCGCTTCCGCGTGGCGCAGCGCCTCCGCCGGGTCGCCGTGGTCGGCCAGGAACACCGCCAGGGCAAGCTCATCAGATGCGCCCTGCGCCTGGTAGAGGGCCTGCTGAGTGCGGTAGAGGTCGAACTGCTGGCGCGCCTGCTCGGGGTGGCCGGTCACGGCGAGCAGCTCCCCGTATTCCTGGAGATACAGCGGCAGCCGCGCCGTGACGCCGCGGTAGGTCTCCAGCGCCTCGGCGGTGCGGCCCTGGGCGGCGTCGATCCTGGCCGTGCCGGCCAGCAGCGCCACGTCGTGGGGGGCGGCGGCGAGGCCCTGCTCGTACTGCCGGGCCGCCTCGCCGAGGTCACCGGAGTTGAAGGCGAGCTCCCCGAGGTAGTAGCGGCAGAACGCGATGTCCGCGCGCGAGGTGGCGTCGGCGAGCGCCTGCTCCAGCGCGCGCCGCGCGTCGGCGACCCGCCCGTGCAGCTCCAGGTCGTAGGAGGCGCGGGTGAAGGCCGCGACGCCGGGATGCAGGTCGAGCATCCGCTGGAGCGCGGCGGTGGCGCCGTCGGTGTCGCCGAGCTGGGTGAGCGCATCGGCCAGCACACCGTAGACGGCGGCGGTGGACGGGCGCAGCTGGCGGGCCCGCTGCGCCCAGTCGCGCGCCGCGGCGAAGTCGTGCCGGGCGTTGGCGAGCGCCCCGAGCCCGATCATGGCCTCAGCGTTGCCGGCGGGCTGCAATTGCAGTGAACGGTCCAGCGCCCCGGCGGCGCGGGAGTAGTAGCCGGGGTCAGCGCTGATCCGGGCGCGCTCGACGTAGCCGCCGCCGAGCTGGGCCCAGGTCAGCGCGTCACCGGGGTGGTCACGCAGCCGCTCCTGCGCGCGGCGGATGGACGTGTCGAGCGGGTCGGCCTGGACCGGGGCGCGGGCCAGGCCGGCCCCGGCCGGACCCGCTGGGGCGCCAGTGGCACCGGTCAGGCCAGCCAGGACCGCGGCACCCAGGACGACGCCGGCGGCGACCAGCGCGATCCCCAGCCACCACCCGCGTCCGAGGATGCCCGTCACCAGGGCAACGGGCGCCGGCGCAACAGCAGCAGGCCCGCCCCGAGCAGCGCGGCTGCCGCGAGCCCGGTGACCAGCGGCCCGACCGTGGCCGGGCCGGTGAACGCGCGCGGCTGCACTGCCGCGGCCGTGCTGGCGGCGTTCACCGCGGTGTTGCTGGGCAGCGCCACATACGGGAACTGGGTGAGAAACGCCTGATCGTTGACGTCGACCTGGTCACCCGCGGCCAGCGGCGCCACGATCTGGCCGGTGCGCACCGCGCCCGCCAGGGCCTGGACCGAGATGTCGACGACGTCATCGGCCAGCCGGCGGCCGTTGGGGAAGCCCTGCCGGTCGCCGCCGAGGACCCCGAGACGGTGGGGCGTGGCGCTGACCGGCACCGACATGTTCACCCTCAGCTGTTCTGAGGGCCGGAACCGCTTCGCGCGGACGTCGGCGTTGTCCAGCTGCGAGGTGAACGGGCCGAGGTTGATCTCGCCGCCGGACTTGTCGGTGATGCCGGACAGGAAGATCTCCACCAGGTCGTTGCGGGGGGCCGCCGGGGCCGGGATGCCGTAGATCTGCTGGACGAGCCGCGGCAGCTCCGGGTTGGTGACCCGGTCCAGCAGCGCCCGATTGTCCGCGTCGCCGCGCGGCACGGAGCCGTTGAAGGCGTCCTTGAGGCCGGCCGGCACGATCACCTCGTTGATCAGCGGGTTGCCCAGGCGGGAGACCTGAGTGTGCCTGCCGAACGGGTTCGCCTCCCCGCGGGAGAGCAGCAGCGACTGCTTGTCGGTGTCGCTCCACACGCCGATGACCGGGTTGCGCACCGGGTCGCCGTTGAGCGCGAGCGCCGACTTCGGCACCTGGATGGCGAGGACGTTGACGTTGTACCCGGCCAGGGTGTCCTGCCCCACCTCGCTGAGGTCACCGCCGTAGAGCAGGTCGAACACCCGCAGGTCGAGGAAGAACGGGTCATCGGCCTGGCCGGCGTAACTCTTGCCGCCACCGCCGAAGCCGCGCACCGCCTGCTGCTGCAGGGCGCGGTAATCCGGCACGGACGCAGCACCCGTGTTGGACGGCGCGGCCGGCGCGTCGTTGAGCAGGGTCTGCCGCACGCGGCCGAATCTGTCGAGGACCTGCAGGTCGTAGGTCTGGCGGAACAGCAGGTTGTCGTCATCGAGGCTGGTGACCGGGCCGTTGTTGTAGAGGAACGTGGTGGTGCCGCGCCGGTCGTCGGTCGTGAAGATCCAGCGGTAGGTCAGGTCCGGCCGGGCGTCACCGTCGCTGTCGATGTTGATGTCGTAGTGCGCGCCGTCGGCCCACGGGTAGAACGTCGGCCCGCCGTGGGGCTCCTGCAGCCCCTGCCAGTTCGCGATCAGCGTCACGGTGTCCGGCCGGTCCGGGCTGGTGAACGCATAGACGTCGGTGTTGTCGACCGCCGGGTCGGCCGCGATCAGGGGCGCCTCGCGGTGGCTGGAGGCGCTGGCCGCCGGCAGCAACCCGGTGACCGCCGCAGTGGCCGCAGCGGTGCCTGCCGCGAGGAGGACGGCTGCCACCCGCCGGCGCCGGCCGGCTCGCCTGGCTGCTGGTGCGGACATGATCAACCCTTTCGGACCCCATGATGCTTCTGCGATCCGGTTATCGATGCTCAGCGTGATTCCGTTTCAGGCAAAAGTGAGATTTCGGTCGCCATTCGAGCGTTTCTTGATCGTTTATTACGAAGAGTGGCTAACACTTCCCGCTCCGCGACCAAAACCGGGGAGCTTGTGGCCGATGCGGCTATACCGCCGCGTTCGCCCCCGAGCTGGAGGTGGACGGGCTGGTCGCGCTGGCCGGCTGGACCCCGGCGCTGACCGAGGCGCAGGCCTCGCGGCTGGCCGAGGCCGCCACCGGTGGCGGCAGCCGGGAGCAGTTCGCCGCGGTCAGCCTGCTCAAGTTGGCATCCGCATCCGGAGGCACTACCCGCTGGCGGGGGCGCTTAAAAAGCCTTGCAGCGCACCCCGGATGACGGCGGTAGCCTGGTCAGCGTGCCGGTCTCGGGATCCGCGCGTCTTTGGCTAGTACCGGCACGTCCACCGACACCGTATCCGGGTACTTGATACCGGTGCCCGTGTTGAGCACGACGACTTCCTCATCGCCGGTCAGCCAGCCGCCGTCGCGCAGCTGGCGCACGGCAGCAAAGCAGGCCGCGCCCTCCGGGCAGACGAATGCGCCCTCGGCTCGAGCCAGCTCGCCCTGCGCTGCCAGCAGCTGCTCGTCGGTGACGGCCACCGCGGTGCCTTCCGTGCGGTACACGGCCTCCAGCACCAGGAAGTCCCCCAGGGCCTTGGGCACGGTGATCCCGAAGGCCACGGTCCACGCGTCGGCGAAGGGCTCGCTGGCGGTGGCGCCCCGCTCGAAGGCCCGGACGATCGGGGCGCAGCCAGCTGCCTGCACGGCCACCAGGCGCGGTAGTTCACCGGAGACCCAGCCGAGCTGCTGCATCTCGGACAACGCCTTGTAGATGCCGATGATCCCGACGCCGCCGCCGGTGGGATACATGATCACATCGGGCATCCGCCAGCCAAGCTGCTCGACGATCTCGTAGCCCATCGTCTTCTTGCCCTCCAGCCGGTAGGGCTCCCGCAACGTGGACACGTCCTGGTAGTCATCCCGTTCGGCGACCGCGGCGGCGATCAGCTTGCCGGCATCCCCGATCAGGCCGTCTACCAGGTACAGCTCAGCCCCGCTGACCCGACATTCCGCGCGGGTGATGATCGGCGCGTCCACCGGCATCGCGATCAGGCTGCGGATTCCCGCACGGGCGGCGTAAACCGCCCACGCGGCACCGGCGTTGCCGTTAGTCGGCATCGCGACACCGGCGACCCCAAGTTCCGCTGCACGGGACACTCCGACCGCTGCTCCGCGTGCCTTGAACGTGCCAGTCGGGATCAGCCCTTCGTCCTTCATGGACAACCCGGGCACGCCGAGTTGCTTACCGAACCTCGGCAGCGCCAGCAGTGGGGTCATCCCCTCGCCGAGGCTGACCACGCGCTCCGCGGAGCGGACCGGCAGCACCTCGTGGTAACGCCACAGCGTCGGCGGCCGGCTGGCGATCTCCTCCCGGGCCACCGTCGCCGCGACCCGCTCGAGGTCGTAGCGGGCCAGCAGTGGCGCGCCGACCTCCGACGTGCCCTGAACCTGGTCGGCCTCGTAGCGGGCGCCGGTGCGCGAGCACTCAAGATGGGTGAAGGCCGAGAACACTGCAACGGGTCTTACCGCTGGGGCAGCAGCTCGAATACGCCACGCCAGGCGACGGCCTGCCTGAAGCCGGGCAATTCCGCGAGCAGGCCACTGACGGCGCATTCGTAGAGCTCCGCCAGCGCGCGGGACCCGCACCCGGTCACTCCTGGGCAGTCAGCACTGCGAGCACATCGGCAGCACTCGGCATAGCGTCGATCTCGGCCCGGATGCCGCCCGCGGCGACCTCGAACCCCGGCTCGGTGATCAAACGCTCAGCAGCGGCAGCGACGCGGCCCGCCGAGAACTCACCAGGCCGCAGCACGAGCGCCACCCCGGCGGCCTGACAAGCCGCCGCGTTGCTGACCTGGTCGAGGCCCTGCGGCAGGATCAGCTGGGCCAGCCCGTGACTCAGCGCACCGAGCATGATGCCCGCGCCACCATGGGACACGACGAGGCGGCAGCGCGGGAGCAGCAGGGTGTGCGGGATATAC
>JBOHFT010000212.1:0-7270 GCA_050699815.1 Pseudonocardiaceae bacterium
GCCGGGAAGCTCACGATCAGGACTCGCATGCTGCGCTCCATTCCTGGGCGGGACGAGCCGGGTCCACCCTCGGGTGCGCCGGCCATCGGTCACCGGACTTAGCCGGGGCTTGGCGGCGGGTTGACACAGCGTCCGTTCGTGCCAGTGCACAGGGCACCGCGACCGCCCTGACTGCGCTCATCGTGCTCGACATCGACGGTATCCTGCTGCAGTCGGGTCGCCGCCTCATCCAGTCTCTCTGGAATGCCTCGCCGGTGACTGCTGCTGGTCGGCCACCACACCTTTCGCCGCCTTGACCCGCTATTTCCCAGGGCCGGTGGCAGCGCTGCGCACCTGCGATTGATCACCTCTGGCACCGGCCACAGTGGCCCGGGGCGGGCAGATGCTCGGTGCCAAGCCGACCGCACCGCAGGCGCGTCAACACCGAAAAACGGAAACGGCGCGGGAGGCGTGAGCCCGCGGTTCGACGCCCGCGGCCCGCGATGCCGGGCTGGCTGACTGCAGGTCGCGCATCGTCTGCGCCAGCTGGTCTTCGACCTGGATCTGGCTCCAGGCACGCCCGCCCGCGATGTCGATCAGCTCGGCAGCCTGGACCAGATCGGTGCCGGATAGCGGCTCGTCGCGGTGGTAGAGCGCGGCGGTGGATCAGACTGGCGGATCGATACCCGACAGGAATCGCTCCCCGTGGCACTGCGGGCATCCCTCGTGAGTGAAGACGGTGCGCGGGGCACCACCGAACACCGCGAGCTTCGGGGCACTGACCACAGCCATGCCCATACAGGTCGGGCACATCGCCCGAGGGGGCCCGGGTTCGACCTCGGGCTCGTCGGCGTCACGCTCGTCGGGGTCGTGCACGCTGGTCTCCTCGCGGGTGGTCGACCGCTCAACTTCATCACGGAGCGGACGAGCTGTCGAGCCGGGCACCCCGGTCGTAGTGATCCAGGTCACATCTGATCTCGTGCATCCCTGCCTTGATCGGCCGCAATGGCCGCCACGCCACCGAGCAGAAAGAGGGACGATCATGACGTCGTATTCGAGCCGTCGGTGCATCCTTCCGCCGGGAGTACTGCGCCGCCTGGCGCAGTCGGACGACGCGGAGTTGCGTGCCGCAGCGCTCGACGCGCTGGCCGTCGACACCCGGTTCCGGCTGGCCCGGGCCGAGTCCGCGGCCTCGATGCGCCGGGCGCCACAACCGGTGACCTTCGGCCGCGTCGGGGGCCAACCCCAGCGGACCATCTACGACCAGCACCACAGCACCTCCCAGACCCCGGGTCAGGTGGTGCGCGCCGAAAGCCAGGCAGCGACGGCAGACGAGGCAGTCAACCAGGCATACGACGGGCTCGGCGCGACCTACCAGTTCTACTGGACGATGTTCCAGCGGGACTCGATCGACGGCGCCGGTCATCCGCTGCTGGCGATGGTGCACTACGGCCGTCACTACCCCAACGCGTTCTACGACGGCGCGGGGCACATGTTCTTCGGTGACGGCGACGGCCGGATCCTCACCCAGACCACCGCTGGGCTGGATGTGATCGGTCACGAGCTCACCCACGGCGTGCTCCAGCACGAGGCCAACCTGGTCTATTCGGGCCAGTCCGGGGCGCTCAACGAGTCGCTGTCCGACGTCTTCGGCATCCAGGTCAAGCAGCTGGCGCTCGGCCAGGACGTCACCCAGTCGGACTGGCTGATCGGTGCGGATATCGTCGGACCGGCGTTGCGTCCGGCGTTGCGGTCGATGAAGGAGCCCGGCACCGCCCACCTGGGCGACGACCAGCCTGCGGACATGGACGGCTACCTGCCCGGCGGGGACGTGCACACCAACTCCGGCATCCCCAACCACGCCTTCTACGTCACAGCCCTGACTCTCGGCGGGCACGCCTGGGACGCCGCCGGCCCCATCTGGTACGCGACGCTGCGCGACCCGCACCTGCGGCCCACCGCCACGTTCCACGACTTCGCCACTATCTGCCTGCGGCAGGCCCAGCAGCTCTACGGTCAGGACAGCATGGAAGCCAAGGCGGTGCAGCTGGGCTGGGAGACGGTGAAGGTACTGCGATAGGGCCTGGGGATAGGGCCTGGAGCACCCGACACCGCTCACCAGCACCCAGCGCCCTACCCTGCCGCGGTGCCCAGCCCCGATCCTCCCGACGCCGCCCGCCGGCGCCGGACAGGGTGGACGCTCGCGGCGTTGGCGCTGGTCACCGGTGTGCTGGGGATCCTCGCGGGGCTCGCCCCGGTGATCGCCGACGATCCGGTGGTGAGCTGGCCCCGCGCCGGGCAGCAGCCCACCTCGACGGTGCTTCCGCTGTCGCCCTACCGCCCGCTGCAGCTCACGGCCACAGTCCCGTGCGCCACCCTGCAGGCGCTGGACGCTCGCCCGGGCGGGGGCGAGGCGCTGCGCACGCTGCCCGCCGACGTGGGCGCCGCCCCGGGTCAGGGCCTGGTGGTGGCCGCGGCCCAGGGCATCGTGACGGTCACCGCCTCCGGTGCCGAGGTGGTGCGCCAGCCGCTGCCGCTGGGCACCTGCACCTACCGGGTCGCCGCCGACGCCGGCGGGGTGCGGGTCTCGCGCGACGGCACCGGCCTCGGCACCCGGGCTGACCTGCTGGTGCCGCAGGTCGCCGAGCTGCAGACCGACGCCGTGCAGCGAACCAGCGGCCTGGCCGTGCAGCTGCACACCGATGCGCGATACCAGTCGCGGCCCACGCTGCTCAAGACGTCGCTGCTGGTCGCGCACGGCCTGGCGCTCGCGGTGCTGCTCGGGCTCGCCTGGCGGTGGTGGCGGGGCGCGGGACCCGGGCTGGTCCGGCCGCGCCCGTCGGGGGCCGACGCGGTGGTGGTCGCGGTGTCGCTGGCCTGGGTGGTGCTGGGCCCGGTCAACATCGACGACTCGTGGTATCTGCTGATGGCCCGCAACGCGATGCAGTCGGGCTATCTCGGCAACGTCATCTACCAGTTCAACGTCACCGAGAACCCGTTTTCCACCAGCCAGTACCTGATGCAGGCCTGGGGCGCCGTCGGAGACGACTGGAGCCTGGGCTGGATGCGGCTGCTGCCGCTGGCCTACGGGCTGGCCAGCTACGCGCTGTTGCGGGTGCTGGTCACGACGGTGCTGGGCCGGGTGGCGCGGCGACCGCTGGTGCCGTGCGCGGTGGCAGCCGCGCACCTGCTGTGGTGGCTGCCCTATGGGATTACGCTGCGTCCCGAACCGCTGATCGCGCTGGGCGCGGCGGTGGTGCTGGTGCTGGCCGAGCTGGCCCGGCGGCGCCGCTCGGTCGGGGTGCTCGCGACGGCCACCGCCGCCGCCGCGCTCACCGTCACGGTCTCCCCCACCGGCCTGGTGGCCAGCGCACCGCTGGTGTTGTGCCTGCCGTGGCTGGGGCAGTGGTGGCGGGCCACTGATCTGGCGAGCCGGGCCGCCGCGGTGCTGGTGGCGGGTGCGGCCGCGTCGATCGTGGTCCCGCTCGGGTTCGCCGACGCCACGCTCGGCGACGTGCTGGAGTCCGTCGCGGTACACCGCTGGTACTACCGGCACAACGCCTGGTACGAGGAGTACCTGCACTACGCCAACCTGCTAGTCGCCGACGAGCGGGGGGCGTGGGGCAAGCGGCTGCCGGTGCTGCTCACCCTGGGTGTGCTGCTGGCCGTGGCCATCGGGTCCGGGCGGGCGGGCCGCGCCGGAGGGCGCAGCGGCCGGCTGCTGGGCCGGGCGGCGCTGATCACCGCGCTGGGCCTGGCCGGGATGGCGCTGACCCCGACGAAGTGGGTGAACCATTTCGGGGCCATCGCCGCACCCGCCACGGTGCTGCTGGCCGCCGCGCTGCTGCGCTCCCCGCTGCCCCGGCGAGCTGGCGCCGCGGCCGTCGCGACCGGCTCCGCGGTGCTGGTGGCCGCCGTGTCCGCCGGCTTCGCCGGCCCCAATCTGTGGCGTCCGTGGTCGGACTGGGGCCAGCCCTTCGGCAACCACGCCCTGATCAACACCCCCTACGAGTTCAGCCTGCTCACGCCGTCGCTGGGCCCGGTGATGCTGCGCAATCCGGTGCTCTGGGCCGCCGTCGCGGGCCTGGGCTGGTGGTGGGCGCGGCGGCGGAGCTGGGTCGGCCCGGATCGGGCCGTGCTGGTCACGGCGACCGGTCTCGGGGTGGGGCTGATGCTGGCGGTGTTCACCGTCGCGCCGCTGCGCCAGTACCCGGGCAGCTCGGTGGCGCTGATGAACCTGCGCACCCTCACCAGCCACCACTGTGGACTGGCCGCCGCGGTGCACGTGCTCGCCGACGCGCAACCCGGCCTCGGGCCACCCTCCGGGGCCGCGGCGCTCACCGGGGACATGCGCGCGGCGCCGCTGGGTCCGTCGGGCTGGCACGACGACGTGTCCGGCGGCACCGGCACGGGTGCCGTGCAGACCCCCTGGTACCCGTTGCCCGGCCGGGTCCCCGACGGTCACGTGGTGGTCCCGCTGCGGGGCAAACTCACTCAAGGCCAGCAGCTTGCGATCGAGGTGGGCGCCGGCCACCCGGCCGCCCCGGACGAGGTGCGCACCGTGCCGCTCGCCGCCGCCCGCGACCAGCCCGGCTGGACCGAGGTGACCGTCGCCCTGGCCGACGCCGGGCTGGACGCGCCCACCGCGGTGCGGGTGGTGGCGGCCGACCGCGTCGCCGGCCCGGGCAGCTGGCTGGCCGTCGGGCAACCGCGGCTGACCGTGCCGCGGCCGGTCACCGACGTCCTCGCCGGCCGACCGGTGTTCGCCGATCAGGTCTCCGCCGGGCTGTGGCCCTGCGGGAATCAGATCGCCCTGCGAGACGGGCTGGTGCAGGCCCCCCAGGTGCGGCTGCGGGCCGGGGACGGGCTGGAAGACGCGATCACCCAGAACTCACTCTTCGCGGACAACGGCGGCACGCTGGTGCAGGTCGACCGCACCGCGGAGTTCGTCGAGCTGCCCGCCCAGCTCGTCCCCCCAGGCGTGCCCACGCTGGGCTGGGGCCACGTCGAGGAGGTGGTCTACACCCACCCCGTCGGCCTGGTCGATCTTCGCGTCGATCACCGGCAGCGCCCCGGCTGGACCCGCCTCCCCACCCTGATCGGAGAGCGCTACACCGGCCGCGCCTACATCGGCTGACCCAGCTCCACGACCCCCCTCGACCGGTGCTAGTGGGCAAGAGGGCCGTTTTCCTGTCACGGAGGTCCCAGCGAAAGATGGGCATTAGGCGCCTTGGCCTCCCGTGCCAGGTCGGGAATTTCTACCACCGCCACACCGGCATCGGTGAGCAATTCGTAGCCTTGGCAATCTGCGACAAAGAGGCTAGGCTCTCGCCACGCCAGGACAACCCGAGGGATTCCCGCTGCGAGAATGAGCTGGGTGCAGGCGCGCGGACGCGACTTTCGTTGCGAGCAGGGTTCCAACGTGCTGTAGATCGTGGCTGCCTTCAGGCGTGGGTCGTCAGGTGCCAGCTTCGCCAGCGCCGACTCTTCAGCATGGACATGACCGTCGGTCTCTCGGGAGTACCCACGACTGATCTCTTCCCCAGCCTGATCAACAATTACAGCGCCGACAGAGTAGGCGCCAGGACTCGGCGGACACTGGTGCGCCAACCCTATGGCCACCCGCATCCACTCATAGTCCACAGAAATCGGCCGAGTCATCTAATCCCCCTTTTCTCTACGGATGCGGGACTCCTCTAAGCTCCGACGGCGAAAACGCCGAATGCATGGCTTCGCGGAAATTCGCCGCACTCGCGCTTGTCGGGAACCTTCTCATCGTGCCATCCAGGTGCTTTAACCCTCCCATGATGCGCGCTGATCTGTCTCGGCGCCAATGGCGACGGCCTGCAAACCGACCGCGGAAGCCTGCTCCGCATCGCCATGACCCAGGTGGGCTGCCGCTTCTCTCTCGCGAGATACACACCGCGATCCCGGCGGTAGCCGCGAGGCAGAAACGAGATGGCTTCCTGAAAGATTCAATCGCCGCGCCATACTCACCAAGAACAGTCAGATTCCGGGCCCGGTATACCTCGATGTACGAATGATCCACCATGCGCAGCGCCCACGGGCAGGCCGGGCCCTGCTCAGCCCGATCAATCAGTTCGTGGGCCATAACATAAGAGTGTTCACAATTATTCTTGCCTCCTCCCAGTGCTTGGGCTGCGAAGGTGGTGGCAATGATTGCTACGCAGCCCGAAGCATGAGGTACCATACTCAAAGCAGCCTCGGCTGCATCGACTGCATCTAACGAATCGCCCATATCCGCGGCCAGATGGCTCTTGCGGGCCAAGATAATAGAAATTCCCCAGTGATCACCGCACATGTGCGCCCATTCAAGCGCCCGACCAGACCAATACGCCGCCGCGTGGCAGTCACCGGAGTCCCGATAAAGCCATCCGCACAAATCGGCGAACTGAACTTGAATGTGCAGCAGCTCCTGCCGGTCAGGCCCCCGATAACTCTGCCGCAGCTGCCGCAGGTGGCCAATCTGCTCTTGCACTGATAGAATTTCACTATTCGGCCCAAAGGTATTTTCATTATCCACGAGCGCATTCTTTATGCACTTGAAATGTTCGACCAGATCGAGGTCAAAACCGTCAAGACTGCGTGTCGCCTCAGCCACGGTCCCCATCGCGAACAAGTATCCGCCTGCGCACGGATGCTCAGCCGCATCGCCTGGCGGAATGCCTTGGTCTCGGCTCCGGTCCAGCACTGAACAGTGACCATCTGGGCACCCGCGATCCTCTCGGCAAGGGGGCTGTCGCGCTGAGCGTAGTACCCCACTGGTCCGCCCTTGGGGCCTCATCGGCACATCCCCCGGGGAATAACGCCCAGACGACACTATACGCAGCAATCTGCAGCACCCGTGACCAGTTGGAGCGCACCCCTGTGCAGTGCATTTCCCAGTGATCACAAGAGATGATCACTGTCCGGCCCGGAGGGGGCCGGTCGTGACCGGGCCGATTCTGGTGCGTGCCCGGTGAGCTGGTATTTACGAACGGCGAACGACGCCGGCACCCACCGCGGCGAGCTGCGCCCCGGCGACATGGTGGCCGCGCGGTGCGGCGCGGTGTTCCGGCCAAAGCCGCTGCTGTTCGACCGCATCGCACTGCCCGGCCACCCCCGGGACCGCGACCAGATCTGCCCGGACTGCCACCGCGCCAAGGCGGCGGCATGACACGGGCACCGTGCCTGCTCGACGCCTGCTCGACGTCGGCTCGACGCCTGCTCGACGCCTGCTCGGCGTCGGCTCGGCGTCGGCTCGGCGTCGGCTGGCATGGCGAAGCAGACC
>JBOHFT010000213.1:0-7228 GCA_050699815.1 Pseudonocardiaceae bacterium
CATCGCAAACTTCAAGACCTGGAGAATCATGCACACCGACTACCGTCGCCCCCTTGCAACATTCGCGACAACCATCTCAGCTGTAATTGGACTGCACTTCTACACGGCCGCCTGAATAATCCTCAGAAGATAACCTTCGGCAAGAACGGTAAGATGCCGGACAAATCCACGATTATCTACAACAGCAACGTAACTATCACTGGTATTCCCGCCGAGGCTTATGGGTATATATTGGGATCACGGTCCGCGATCGAGTGGATCATGGAGCGCTACCAAGTGAAGACGGACAAGGCGAGCCGCATCGTCAACGACCCCAACGATTGGGCGACCGAAGTCGGTGACCCGCGCTACATCATTAACCTGCTCAGGCACATCGTCACCGTTAGCTTGGAGACCATAAGACTCGTCAAGAGTCTTCCAGCTTTAAGGCTGATCGATTAGCGGCAGTCGGGGGCATCCGTTTGGGCGTCGATGCTGGGACCGGCCCGGCCGCCGGGAGCGCAGCACGGGGATGGGGCTTAACCGACAGCCGGGCCGGGGCTTAGGGGGCGATGCCGATCGTGGCGTGGTGTTCGGCGGTCAGGTGCTCGACGCCATCGGAGTGCGCCGTGGGCCGGGTGGTCGCAGTGCCGTGGTGGTCGCACATCTGGCACCACCAGACCACGGTGTCCACCGATGCCATCGCGTCGATGGAGATCACCTCGGTGACCGGGAGACAGACGATCTCGGCCATGGTGTGCTCTTTTGCCTGAGCGCGTTGGGTGATCTCGGCCCGCATCACGGCCAGCACAGCGGCCGTGCGCTGCTGCGGTGTGGGCAGCAGGCCGATGATGGACAGGGCGACGCGCAGGGCGGGGTTGGCCACCGTGATCGCCCAGTGCATGCCGCACTCGCACATCCACGCGTCGACCTTGGGTGAGGTGCCGGTGATCCGCTGCACGCCGTGGGTGGCGCCACACCCGGGGCAGGTGTCGGCCTCGGTTGGGTCAGTCGCCGTGGACGAGTCCTCGGTCACCGGGCACCTCTGGCGGCCACGGCGGCGCGGTCCCGGCAGCGCGGGCAGACCTGATCCCGGTCCGGAGGGTGACCGGGCAGCGCGATGCGGTCGAACGGCAGCGGGAGCGGCTCAGATCGGATGCCGCACTGCGCCACCACGGTGCCGTCTGGGTGCAGCTCGCCGCGGTGCGTGTCCCGGTCGCTGGTCGATCGCAGAAACCAGCTCACCGGACGCCCCCGGCCTGCCCGGCCTCGGCGTGCCAGCAGGCGGCCACGCGGACGCACTCGGGGCAGTACAGAGCACAGTCGCAATCCGGGGGCAGCAGGAGGGCGGCAGGCTCGACGCGGGCACCAGCGCCCCGCAGATGGCCACGTCGGTCCCGCCGATCCCCGGCCAACGAATCCGTCAGCCGCCAGCAGGTGAACGGCGCTCTCCGGCAGCGGCACGCTCATGGCGCTGCTGTTGCTGCCGCGCGCCGGAACGGGCTGCTGGTGCGGTGTCTCAGGTGGTACGTCGGGTGTGCTCACCCGCAACACTGTGCGGTGAAGATCGAGCTAGTTGTCCACGCCCCGTTGACCCTGGCCGCCGGCACCGAAGCGGTTACACAGGCTGTGCAGCTCCCACACCCGGCGCTTGGCCCGCCGATCCAGGACGCGCACCAGCTCCCGGGCGATCGGATCGTTACGCATCCGGGTCGGGGCCAAGCGGTCTGCGGCGTCCAGGTAGCGGATCGCCTCCGCATCGCGGTTCGGTCCGTCCTGTACCAGTGCCCGAGCCAGATCGAAATGCAACGCTGAAGATCTCTCTTTACTGTTGAGTGCAGCCACGTCCAGCGGCACCCGGGTGACCAACTCAACGGCCCGGCCGCCCTCACCCAGCTCGATACCAATCCCCAACCGCCACACCGCGACATTGGTGGGGCCGAAGTGCATGCCCAGCCCGTTGCGCTCCCCGATCCGGGTGGCGATCTCCCCGGCTTCGGCCAGATGCGCCCGTGCGTCGTCGTGCTGGTTTCCCCGCGCTGCGCACTGCGCCGACACCAGATGCAGGAAGCCGAGCATCTCCGCAGCCACCGTGTCCTCGCTGCGGAGGTGAGCGGACGGCCCTAGCTCGTCGATCCCAGCAGTGAGTACCCGCGACGCACGGCCACGCGCGGCGAGCCCCATCAGTTGCAGCGCCCAGCACCACCGGGCGAAGCCAACCAACCCGGGATCGCCATACCGGCAGGCCATGTCATATCCACGCCTGGCCGCCGACACCGATAGGTTCACATCGCCCGCGATCCTGTTTGCGACGTCACCTGCCACGATGCACGACTGCACAAGTGCTGTGAACGCGAGGCCCCGATCGGCCGATCCGGCCGTCAACGCGTGCACCTGTAGCTCGGCTAGCAACGTGCCCAGGTCACACCCAGCCAGTGAGAACTGAGCCTGGTCACGATACTCGTTCGCCGAATCAGCCCAAGCCACCAACTCGCCGAGTGGCCGCGGCGTGACGTCGGGGACTTCGTCGGGACTGAAATCGTTAAGCGCCAGGCTAATTCCCGGCAGCGCCGCTCGCCCCTGCAAAGTTGCCCGGTCTGGTGAGAGGTAGGGCTGCCCCGTCAGGTCCGCTACCGAGCAGCCAAGGGCGTTGGCGAGGTCCTCGATCAGGCCGCGCCGGTTGAACCCGCGCTGGCCAAGCTCCAGCATCGACAGGTACTGCTTCTTGATCCCGGCCAGCCCGGCTACCACGTCCAGGCTCAGCCCGCGACGACGGCGGATCATCCGGGCGCGCGCACCGATCGTCCGCGCATCGTCAACGTCCACGACAACCCCTCTCCTTGCCGGGACCCCTGCCGATGCCCCGGGGAGCTACCCCGGGGCGTGAACCTCGGCAAGGAGGTAGCGACAGGCTACGCGGCGTCCGTGCGGTGCACACTGCGCACCGTGGACCCCGACGGGTACTCAGTGAGCCGAACTGGGGAAACGAAGATCCCGATTGCAGGGTCAGCGCTGGTCAGTGACCACTTTTGACAAGATCATCTGTAGTGGGCAAATCGGACACCTCGGCTACCGGGTCTGCCAGGCGCGGGCGATCAGTTCGGCGACGTTCTCCACGGCGGACTTCTCGGATCCGGCCAGCTACGCCAGGGAGGCACCCTCACCGTCAGAGATCACCGTGCCGTCTAGTGCGCCGAGCAAGCATGGTGAGCGTTCATTCGCCGCGTCCTGTGTCCCGTTCGCGTTTCTCAGCCGTCTCGCCTGCACAAGCCCCGGGGCACTCCCGAAAAGTTTGCGACCGAGGGTGAGCGACCGTGTCAGCCCGGGGGGCCAGCCGGGGGTTACTCTCATCCGCGTACTTGACTTAGATAAGATAAGGCTATGGCCGGGCCAGTTCGGGTGACCAACCCCCTGCTAGACGTCTTGGAAGTGCTCTTGGAGGCGTTCGACAACGACAGACAGGAGCTTCACGGCTGGGCGATCATGAAGGCCGCGGCGCGATCCGGGCCGACTGTGTACGGGGTCCTTGACCGCTGGAAGACGCCAACTGGATCACCGGCCGCTGGGAAGATCACCACCCGCAGCCAAACAAACCACGGCGACGTTTCTACCAACTTACTCCCACCGGCGCCGTCTCAGCTGTTCGTCTGGTAACCGCGCGCCGCCCGGCCGCGCAGCGCTGTCCACCGCGATCTATCGAGCCTGGCCTGACATTTACCGGATGGCTGAGCGGCTTCCTTGCGGGAGGTGCTCGGTGAGCACCCTAGGGGCGACCATCCTCTCCGCCGTAGTCACTGCCGTGGTAGGCGTGCTGGTGATGGAGTGTTACCAGACCACTCCCTGGCTGGCTCACAAGTTGATGCAATGGTCAGTCCGTATCCGTTACGCCGGCAACCCTCAGCGCGCCAAGGTGCGAGGAGAAGAGTTGAGCGGCCTTCTTGAGGATTTGCCCACGCTGTTCAAGTTCCCCACTGCGGGCTGGTTCCTCCTTCGTGCTCTCGCCTACCGTTTCGGACGAGGCTTGGGAAGGACTCCCACAGGCCAACTCCTTAAGCTTCGGACGCGGCGACACTGGGCAGTGCTG
The DNA here is from genome assembly GCA_050699815.1 of Pseudonocardiaceae bacterium. GTDB lineage: Bacteria > Actinomycetota > Actinomycetes > Mycobacteriales > Pseudonocardiaceae. The sequence goes on from JBOHFT010000213.1 coordinate 4,064, forward strand.
TCTGGAGTGCTGCCGCAGACCATCGTGATCGTGATCGGGGTGTTCTTGCTTTCCCAGTTGGTCAGTAACGTGGGGGCGGACCTCTGGCTGGTGCAGTCGTTGTTCTGGTCCATCGCAGCCGTGGCGGTCCTGCGCTTGGCCTGGAATGCACTGGAGTGGTGGATGGAGGTCTTCGTCGTCACCGACAAGCAGATCATATTTACCCACGGTGTCATCACGAGAAAGACCGACATGATGCCGCTTGCGGAGCTGACCGACGTGAGCCTCTGGTGGCGACCGGTGGCCGGGAGACTGCTCGGCTACGGCACGCTCCGGGTGAAGTCGGTCAGGCAAAAGCAGGATCTGGAGCTGCTCCAGTATCTGCCCAGGCATGAGAAGGTCTCTCGCACGCTCACCGATCTGATCTCCGACGAGAAACCGCCACGTCATCATGTCCCCGCCGACGGGCAAGATCACGAAAATGGTATCTAAGCAGGAGTCGCGAGCCTAGGTGAGGGATGACCGCTCGGTACCGGAGATCACCACGCCATCCACGCTCGTCGAGCACCACGGCCCGCGCGATCTGCCCAGTGCAGGGTTAGTGGCATGGGTTGACGTTGCTGATGAGTAGGGCCCCGGCCTCTCTCCGGTCAAGGCCGTCGGCCGCTGACCTCACTAGCGCCCGGGGCCGACTTCCGACCCACCAGATGTGTGTCACCAGTCTGGAGTCGTGTGGACCAGCCCGCTGGGCCAGGCCTACCGCACCCAGCCCCCACCGATCACCCACGACCTGCCCGAACCCCGGCCACGGCCCAGCTGCCCCGGCTACCCGCCGTCGGCCACCCACGATGACGACGGGCCGATCCTGCAACGACCACCACCCCAGCCACACCCCCCACCACCAGCCGCGCCGCCAGACCCCGGCGAGCCGCCACCCTTCTGACATGGCCCCGCGCTTTCCGGATAGCAGCAGCGACGCGTAGCCCGGCGTCACGTCAAGCAGCCGGGCGGTCTGTTTGCCGTTCAGCCCGGCGTCCTGCATGGCCTGGCGCAGGCCCTCACCCAGTTCCCGGCTGCGCATCGTCGGATCGCGATGTGGCATGATGGCACCTCCCGGTGGAAGATCATAGGCCACACCATCGCGAAATTCGACCACCATGGCCAGATTAACCAGTGGTGAATTTCTTGCGTGACCGTTGGCTAACCGGTCTTGACGGTCATGGCGCCGCGGTACTCCGCGCTCCTCGATTCCAGGCCGTCACAGCAGATTCGGCAGCAAGGCGGCGATCTCGTCGGCCACGATCAGGCCGAGCGTGACCAGCACCGGCACACCGATCAACCAGGCTGGCCACGGCCCGGCGCGGAAGCGGAACCACACGGTGGCGAGGGCCGCTGCGACCAACAACACCGACCACCCGAAGGCGCCCAGCAGCGCCGAACGGTCACCGGCCAGCACCGCCTCGGCCGCCGACAGGGCCTGTGGCGGCAGCTGAGCGGGCCTGGGTTGGGCAGCGCTGGTCAGCGCCGCATCGACGCGCAGCACATCGACGGGCTGCAACGCCGGCCCATCGGTGGTCACCAGGGTCAGCCGGCCCCCACCGCGGGACAGCGTCGGCGGCAGCGGATCACCGGCGCGGCGCACCCCGATCACCGAGAAGGTGTTCCGGCCCTGCCCTGTGGTCACCGCGATCTCATCTTCGGCGCGCAGCTGGTCGATCGACCGGAACGGCCCGCCATAAGTCGCCCGCCGCCCGGCGATCACGCTGGTGCCGACCTGGCCCGGCAGTGGGGTGTCGCGCCGGTGGCCCGGCCCCGACATCAGCAGACCCGACGAGGTGCCCTCCACCACCACCTCCCGCAGCCCCAGCCGCGGGATCTCCAGCAGAGCCACCGGTGCCCCCAACGCCAGCGGGGTGTTCGCCTCGTCGAGCGGGCCAACCGGCGCCTTCTGGCTGGCGAGCTCGGTGCGGAACTGCGTAGCTAGCAGGGCTTGGTCCCGGTCATGGCGCAGGTTGCCCAGCAAGGTCACCTCGATCAGAAAGGACAGGGCCAGCACCGGGACCATCGCCAGCACCTGGCCGGCCAGCCGGTATTCGGGGCTGCGGGCGGGTGCCGCAGCAGCCATCACGCGTCCGTCGCACACCGACGTAACGAGACGACACCCCGTCTCCACACGTGAGGTCGCACCGCGGCGCCGGGCCGGTGCACGACCGGCGAGAAGGCGGCCAGCACGGCGCAGATGAGGATGGTCACGAGCGCACCTCCCGCAAACACAGATATGACGTAGGGACGCTGCGCCGAAAGATGAACGAAAGAATTCTCACAGGTGACCAAAGAATTACTGCATGGCCTACAAGAGATGGCTGCGCATCGATGCTTCGGTGCCGTGCGGGCCGTTGAGCGTGTTCTGGGGACAGACCGCAGTAAAACCGTGCGTCACAACTGCGGTCTGTCCCCAGAACGCGGTGCTGGGGTCAGAGTGGCGGTTTTTGGAGGAATACTCGCACGACGTTGAAGACGTAGCGTCCACCGGCGATGTCGCCGGGCACGACCAGCCGTGGCCCGTCGGCTGCCAGTGAGCGGCCGTCTTCGGTGGTGGCAAGCAGTACGTCCTTGTTCTCGAAGTTCGGATCGATCTCGCCCCAGGCGACCAGTGCCCGGTAGTTATCGGAGGCGGTGAAGCTGATGAAGTGGCGTAGTCTGTCGTTTCTGATCGCCGGGTCGAACTGAGGGCCTGCTTGGGTGAGCACGTCGAACAGGCGAGGACCGGTGTAGGTGTGTGTCTCGACGCCGCGGGGTGTCCGGAACTGCACTGTGACCGTCCGTTGCGGCATCGCCGCCAGGTCCGCCACGGTAAGGAGCTGGGGCCGCGCGACGGCGCCGATCAGCAGGACTTTGCCCTCTGGCGGTAGCAGGCCCGGGAGGAACTGTTGGTTGTTGAGCGCGGGGGTGCTGGCGACGGCGCTGGCGCCGGTGAATGCGGTGACAATGAGCACAGCGACCGCGGCAAGCAATGGCAGGAGGCGCAAACGTTTCACGGTGGGATCCTTTCTTGTGACTTACTAAGGAGATCGAAAGTAAGTGGACTTGTTCGCCTGATTGTGGCATAATTCTCCCATGCGGGATAACGATGGCCGAAAGCTTGATCACGCCACGCTGGAAGCGATCCGGATTCGAGCGTGCGAG
>JBOHFT010000214.1:0-7224 GCA_050699815.1 Pseudonocardiaceae bacterium
GCTCCAAGCGGTTCATACACCGGATCGGCACGCCGGTCACGGTCTCACCCACCCGACCGGAGCCCGCTCACCCAAACCGACCACCCACACGCTTCGTCGGGCTGGGGCGCAGCCCCGTTAGTTCTTGACTGCCACGGAACAGCCACGTACCGGGTCTGCGATGTCGACAGCGGCGGGCACCACGAGCTAACCCGGTGTGACCTCCGTCAAGGCAGATTGGCCTCCGGTGGACAGTGCGGCTCAGCCGGGCCAAGCTGGATGCAGCTGGCACCGGGCGCTCCAGAGCTGCTCGACGTGCGCAGTCTGGCCGCAGTCGGGGCCGCGCTTGAGGACATCACCCGGGGGCTGGCGCAGTTCGCCGGGCAGATCACCCGGGCCCTGCCCTATTCGGTCGACCAGCACTTGACGGTGTCCCAGGGGATCCAGGACGGGCTGGTCGCCTTCCGGATCGCAGTGCTGGACGCCAGCGTCGCGGCACGATCGCTCAGCTCGTCGGCCACCTCGGTCAGCGACGACGCGATCCCGCGCCAGCGTCGCAGATCACTCAGCGATGGACCCGAACCAGGCCTTCCTGCACCACGCTGGCGATCAACCGACCATCCCGGCTGAAGAACCGCCCGGTGGCCAGCCCCCGTCCCCCCATCGCCGACGGCGAGGTGCAGTCGTAGAGCACCCACTCGTCGGCCCGGAACGGGCGGTGGAACCACATCGCGTGGTCCAAGCTGGCGGCCATGACGTCGTGGGATAGTGCGGACCCGTGCCCGGCTGCCACCGCCCACAGTAAGGTCAGGTCCGAGGCGTAGGCAAGCACGCAGATGTGCACCAGGGGGTCGTCGGGCAGCACGCCGTCGGCCCGCAGCCACAGCCGGTGATGCTCCCCGGTCCGCGCCTCGCCCCCCACCCCAGCCCAGACCGGTGGGGTCACGTAGCGCAGGTCGAACTCCCGCGGCCGACGCGTCATCGCGGCTCGGGCATCACCGGCGCGGCGCGCCCAGGTCGCCTGGTCATCAAGCTGCTCCGGCGGTGCGACCTCGGGCATCACGTCGGCATGCTCCAAGCCCTGCTCCGGTAGCTGAAACGACGCCGACAGCGCGAAGATCGCCTTGCCGTGCTGGATCGCCATCACTCGGCGGGTGGTGAACGACCGCCCGTCGCGGATCCGGTCGACGTCATAGACGATCGGTACCAGCGGATCGCCGGCCCGGATGAAATAGGCGTGCAGGGAGTGCACGCTCCGCTCGGGCGGCACGGTACGGCTGGCCGCGACCAGCGCCTGGCCGGCCACCTGCCCACCGAAGACCCGCACCGAGAACTCCGGGGGGCTCACGCCGCGGAAGATATTGTCCTCAATGCGCTCGAGGTCCAGCAAGGCCACCAGACGGTCCACCACAGGCTGGCCGCGCGGTACCCCGTCGGACGCCCGCGGAGCGCCGATCCACTCCTGTTCCTCGGGCTGGGACCCCGGCGTGCCCGGCGCTGGCTGCGTCGGCTCAGTCATCCAGACCCGCGGTCACGCAGGGTCACTATCGTCAGCCAAGATCCTCCTCACCCAGGCGGTGCACCCGGACAAGGTTAGTGGAGCCCACGGTGGCCGGCGGGGATCCCGCGACAATCACCACCAGATCGCCTGGCTGGTAACGCCCGATCGACAGCATCGCCTGGTCCACCTGCCGGACCATCGCATCGGTGGTCTCGACCCGGGGTACCAGGAAGGTCTCAGTGCCCCAGGTCAGCGCGAGCTGGTTGCGCACCGGGGCCTCCGGGGTGAACGCCAGCAGCGGCAGGTGGGTGTGCAGCCGCGCGAGCCTGCGGACAGTGTCACCAGATTGGGTGAACGCCACCAGCGCCTTGGCCTCCAGCTGCTCCCCGATGTTGCGGGCCGCGTAGGACAGCACACCCCGCTTGGTCCGCGGCACGTGGTTGAGCGGTGGCACGTTCGGCGAGCCGACCTCGACGGCCTCCACGATGCGGCTCATCGTTTCCACCGACTCGATCGGGTAGCGACCGACACTGGTCTCCCCCGACAGCATGACCGCGTCGGCGCCGTCGAGCACCGCGTTGGCCACGTCGGAGGCCTCTGCCCTGGTCGGCCGACTGCTGCCGATCATGGATTCGAGCATCTGAGTGGCCACAATGATCGGTTTGGCGTTCTCCCTGGCGATCTGGATGGCCCGCTTCTGCACCAGCGGCACGTGCTCCAGGGGCAGCTCGACCCCGAGATCCCCGCGGGCCACCATCACCCCGTCGAAGGCCAGCACGATCGCCTCGAGGTTCTCCACCGCCTCGGGCTTCTCCACCTTGGCGATCACTGGCAGCCGGCCACCTGGCGCCTCGTCCATCACCCGGTGCACCAGGTCGATGTCCGCCGGGGAACGCACGAACGACAGCGCCACCAGGTCCACCCGCAGCCGCAGCGCGAACTCCAGGTCGGCGATGTCCTTCGCGGACATCGCCGGCACCGAGACATTCATCCCCGGCAGGGACAGGCCCTTGTGGTCGCTGACCGTGCCGCCCTCGACGACCTCGCAGACCACGTCAGTGTCCTCGACCTTTCGCACCAGCAGGGCGACCTTGCCGTCATCGACGAGCATCCGATCGCCTTCGCGGGCATCGTCGGCGAGCCCCGCATAGGTGGTGGAGACCCGGTCGTGGGTGCCGGCGACGTCCTCGACGGTCACTCGCACTTCGTCGCCGGTGCGCCACTCCACCGGGCCGGCCGCGAACCGGCCCAGCCGGATCTTGGGTCCCTGCAGGTCAGCGAGGACCCCCACCGCCCTGCCGTACTCATCGCTGGCCCGGCGGATCATCGTGTAGACCCGTTCGTGGTCAGCATGCGTACCGTGGCTGAAGTTGAGGCGGGCAACGTCCATGCCTGCCCGCACCAGCTCCCGGATCTTCTCCGGGGTCGCGGTGGCCGGACCGATTGTGCAGACGATCTTCGCGCGTCGATTCACGGCGCCCAGCCTAGCGGTGCGTACTGACGGTTCCAGGACGGGCAGTTTGCGATTGAATGTCTAGATTCTAGAACGGCGGCCCCGCTACGGCGACCGGGTTGCGCTCGCCTCACCGCTGTCGGCGCTCACCGGGTCACCGGAGCCACTCTCCTCCGGTAGGCCGGGTGCGCGACCGCGCAGCGTCTCGGGATCCTCCCGGCCACGGCGGGCCAGCACCAGGTAGAGCACCGCGCCGAGGAACACCACGACTGACGTGATCACGTTGATCCGCAGCCCGAAGACGATCGTGGCCGGGTCGGTGCGCATCAGCTCGATCCAGAACCGGCCCACGGTGTATCCCGCGACGTAGAGCGCGAAGGCCCGCCCGTGGCCGAGCCGGAAACGCCGGTCGGCCCAGACGACGAGCACCACGACACCAAGGTTCCACAGCAGTTCGTAAAGGAACGTGGGGTGCACGATCTCCAGCGGCGGACCCTGCGCGATCCCACCCAGCGGATCGGGGGCGCCGGTGTCCGGATTCACCCGCTCGCGGATCTCCAGTCCCCAGGGCAGCGAGGTGGGACCACCGTAGAGCTCCTGGTTGAACCAGTTGCCCAGCCGGCCGATCGCCTGTGCGGCAATGACGGCCGGCGCAACCGCGTCTGCCATCGCGGGTAGTGGGATGCCCCGGCGCCGACAGCCGATCCCGGCGCCGACAGCGCCGAGCGCGACCGCCCCCCAGATGCCCAGCCCGCCCTGCCAGATCTTCAGCGCATCGAGCGGGTCGGCACCGGGCCCGAAGTAGGTCTGCCAGTCCGTCGCGACGTGGTAGAGCCGGCCACCCACCAGGCCGAACGGCACCGCGAACGCCGCGATATCGGTCACCGTCCCGGCCGTGCCGCCCCGGGCCTGCCAGCGGCGTTCGCCCCACAGGATGGCCACCACGATCCCGGCGATGATGCACAGCGCATAAGCCCGGATCGGTACCGGTCCTAGGTGCCAGACCCCGCGATCCGGGCTGGGAATCGTGGCAAGAACCATCGCGGTATACACGCGCGACACGGTATCCCCCACCCGGAGCGCCCGGCCGCGGGCCCCGTTTCTTCCGCATTCAGCGGGCTCAGCGTGCCTATCAGGGCACCGATAGGCACGCTGAGCCCGCTGAATGCGGAACGACGAGGTGGAGTTAGGCGGGTTGTGGGGCGGGGCGGCGCACCCCAGCCGCGAGGTTGGCCGCTAACGCGCGGACGCCGGGCTCGCCGTCGGCGGCGGCGGTGACGAAGGCTGAGCCGACGATCACGCCGTCGGCGAAGGATGCCACCTCGGCGGCCTGGGCGCCGTTGCGCACTCCGAGCCCGACGCCCACCGGCAGTCCCGGCGCGTGCTCGCGTACCCGGTGAACCAGTGTGGGAGCGGCGCTGCTGACGACGTCACGGGCGCCGGTCACACCCATGGTGGAGGCCGCATAGAGGAAACCGCGGGTCGCCGCCGCGGTGTCGGCGAGCCGCCGGTCGGTCGACGAGGGGGCCACCAGGAAGATCCGGTCCAGATCGTGTGCCTGCGCGGCGGCCAGCCAGTCCTGCGCCTCGTCGGGAATCAGGTCGGGGGTGATGACGCCGAGCCCCCCGGCGGCGGCGAGGTCGCGGGCGAAGGCATTCACGCCGTAGCGGTGCACCGGGTTCCAGTAGGTCATCACCACCGCGCGTCCCCCGGCCGACGCCACCGACTCCACCACAAAGAGCACATCGGCCAGCCGCACCCCGCCGCGCAAGGCGACGTCCGCGGCAGCCTGGATGGTCGGCCCGTCCATCACCGGGTCGGAGTAAGGCACCCCGACCTCGACCAGGTCGCAGCCGCCGTCGATCATGGCGGCAAACAGTGCCCGCGAACCGTCCACGGTGGGATAGCCGACGGGCAGGTAGCCGATCAGTGCGGCCCGGTGCTCGGTCCGGCAGGCATCGAACAGCGGGGCGGTCACTGGCTCCCCTCCAGCAGGTCGAACCACTTCACCGCGGTGTCCACGTCCTTGTCACCCCGGCCGGACAGGCTGACCAGCACCAAGGCCCCCTCCCCCAGCTCCGCCCCGAGTTGCACAGCTCCGGCCACCGCGTGCGCCGACTCGATCGCCGGGATGATGCCCTCGGTGCGGGACAGCAGCTGGAAGGCGTCCATCGCCTGCGCATCGGTGATCGGCCGGTATTCGGCGCGCCCGGTGTCCTTGAGCCAGGAATGCTCGGGTCCCACCCCGGGATAGTCCAGGCCAGCCGAGATCGAGTGCGTCTCGATGGTCTGACCGTCGGAGTCCTGCAGCAGGTAGGACAGCGCGCCGTGCAGCATCCCGGGCTCACCGGCAGACAGCGTTGCGGCGTGCCGGCCGGAGCCCACCCCGTCGCCGGCGGCCTCGAAGCCGACCAGGCGCACTCCCGGGTCGCCGAGGAACGGGTGGAAGATGCCGATCGCGTTGGAGCCGCCACCGACGCAGGCGGCCACCGCATCGGGCAGCCGGCCATACCGGGCCAGCAGCTGCGCACGGGCCTCCACCCCGATGACCCGGTGGAAGTCGCGCACCATCACCGGGAAGGGATGCGGCCCGGCGACCGTCCCGAGCAGGTAGTGCGTGGTGCCCACATTGGTCACCCAGTCCCGCAGGGCCTCGTTGATGGAGTCCTTGAGGGTGCGCGAGCCCGTCGTCACCGGCACCACCTCGGCGCCGAGCAGCCGCATCCGGGCGACGTTGAGCGCTTGGCGCTGGATGTCCACCTCACCCATGTAGACCACGCACTCCAGACCGAGCAGCGCGCACGCGGTGGCGGTGGCGACACCGTGCTGGCCCGCCCCGGTCTCCGCGATCACCCGCGGCTTGCCCATCCGCTCGGTGAGCAACGCCTGGCCCAGCACATTGTTAATCTTGTGAGATCCGGTGTGATTGAGGTCCTCGCGCTTGAGCAGGATCCGCGCCCCGCCCGCGTACTCGGACAGCCTCGGCGCCTCGGTGATCGGCGAGGGCCGACCGGCATAGTCGGCGAGCAGGCCGTTGAGCCGGGCGGTGAACACCGGGTCCGACTGGGCCTCGGTGTAGGCGGCGGCGAGCTCGTCGAGGGCGGCGATGAGCGCCTCGGGCACGAACCGCCCGCCGTAGCGCCCGAAGTACCCGCGGGCGTCAGGCTGTTCAGTATCCGACTGAACGGGCTGGACGCTGACCACGGTGCTCACCGCACCGGTTTCGGGCAGGCCGGGTGCGATCCCGCGGTGACCAGCTGCGTGACCGCGGCCTTGGGGTCGCCGCTGGTCACCAGGCCCTCGCCGACGAGTACCGCGTCAGCGCCCGCACCGGCGTAGGCCAGCAGATCCGCCGGACCGCGCACCCCGGACTCGGCGACGCGCAGCACGTCGCCCGGCAGCCCGGGCGCGATCCTGCTGAACACCTGAGGGTTGACGTCCAACGTGTGCAGGTCGCGGGCGTTCACCCCGATCAGGGTCGCGCCGGCCTCCAGTGCACGGTCGGCTTCCTCAGCGGTGTGCACCTCGACCAGTGCGGCCATACCCAGCGATTCGACCCGGTCGAGCAGCGCCTCCAGCGCGTTCTGCTCCAGTGCGGCGACGATCAGCAGCACCACGTCCGCGCCGTGTGCCCGGGCCTCGTGCACCTGGTAGGGGCTGACGATGAAATCTTTGCGCAGCACCGGGAGAGCCACCGCGGCGCGCACCGCGTCCAGGTCGGCCAGCGAGCCGCCGAACCTCCGGCCCTCGGTCAGCACGCTGATCATGCGGGCGCCGGCCTCCGCGTAGTCGGCGGCGAGCGCGGCCGGGTCGGGAATATCAGCGAGAGCTCCCCGGGACGGGCTGCAGCGCTTCACCTCAGCGATGACGCCGATCCCCGGGCCCCGCAACGCCGCCACAGCATCCAGAGGAGCCGTCACCCGGGTGGCGCGCCGTTTGATCTCCGTGAACCCGACAGCGGCTTCGCGATGAGCGAGGTCCGCTCTGACACCTTCGAGGATCGCCTCCAAGACGCTCAAAGCTTCTCCCCTTCCGCCCCCCGTGCCGAGCCGGGTCTCGATGCTAGCTCTGGCCGGTCCGGTGTCCCGTCACCGGGGGTGTCCCGACGCCGTAGGGTCCTCGCCGACGTCCATCCGCTCCCACAATCGCCCATCCGGTGGATCTTCGGGGGGCCCTGGCGGGCGGGCCGTGGGCACCTGGTACCGGCGGCCCAGCCGCGGCATCCGGTGGCCCCGCACCACCAGCGCGACGCCGGCCGCGGCGAGCAGCACCGCCCCACCCGCGGCGAGCC
>JBOHFT010000215.1:0-7218 GCA_050699815.1 Pseudonocardiaceae bacterium
GCCATCCTCAGCTTCAGGACGCGCTCCAGTACCTCCGGCGGCTGCAGGTTGTTCCAGCGGAGCACGGCTTGGGCGTAGCCCTCGGTCTGCAGCAGGCCGGGAATGAGCTCGCCGGAGTAGAAGATCGCTGACGTTGCCTGGCGCTCCAGATCGAGGAAACGGCGGTGGTTGCCCGGAATCGTCACCCAGTGACCGCCCCGGGGCCGGCGGCTCTGGGACTCGCGGGCGAACTCGATCAGGTCGTCGCGGTCGTCGCCGGTGACGCCGTAGCGGTCCAGCAGCGCGGCCAGCTCGACGGGTTTCGCGCCGGACCGGCCGGTCTCCAGATCGCCGATCTTCGACGCGGTGCAGCTGAGCACCTCGGCGGCCTGCTCCCGGGTCAGGCCCGCGTCCTCGCGCATCCGGCGCAGCGTCGCCGCAACCTGGACGCGCTCGGTGTTCATCTGACGCTGCCCCATCAGGCGCCCTCCTTGCGCTAGTCGCGTACGTAGCTTACTGTTGCGGCCTACGGAAGGGATATAGCGCCGTGAGCGTACTCGGCGCACTCGACGGGGAGGACTAGGGACATGACGCATCTCAGTAAGCCATCGGTGCGGGTCGACGTCTGGGTGGCGGTGGATGCCAACAGCAAGATCACTTACGATGTCCTGCCGGCTGCGGAGGTGATCGAGTTCACTCTCGGCGGCCGCAACGGGCTGGTCCTGCAGGCGAGCGAGGATGGCCTGCAGCACTGCATTGCGACCTTCACCGAGGCGCTCACCGCGTACGAGGCCGCCACCGCCCACCTTCCGCATTCAGCGGGCTCAGCGGGGTAAATGAGGTGCGAATAACCCCGCTGAGCCCGCTGAATGCGGAAAAGGCGATCAGGGGGTGGTGAGGCGGGCGATGGCGGATAGGGGGATGGGGAGCCAGCGGGGGCGGTTGCTGTGTTCGTAGTGGACTTCGTAGATGGCCTTGTCCAGTTGGAAGGCGCGCAGCAGGACGGCCTGCTCTCGGGGGTCGGGGGCGACTTGGGCGTAACCGTCGCAGAACGCGTTCCGATTGTGGGTGGCCCAGGCCAGCGCCACCGCGGCGTGCTGCCGCGGGTCGGCATCGCCCATCGCCAGGTGATGGGCGGCGTAATTGAAGGACTGCAGCATCCCGGCGACATCGCGCAGCGGCGAGGCGGGCGCGATCCGCTCGGCCAGCGGCGCCATCGGCTCGCCCTCGAAGTCGATCAGCACCCAGCCGGTGACACTGCGCAGCACCTGGCCAAGGTGCAGGTCGCCGTGCACTCGCTGGAGCGGCACCGGGCCGGCCAGCCCGCGCACCACGTCGAAGGCCGCCCGCAGCGCAGTCTCATCCGGCGAGAGATCGGGCACCTGCGCGAGAACGCCGTCCAGCCTGCACTGCATGCGGTCAGCTACCGCGTTGAGGTAACCGGCCGGGGCCGGGGAGCTGCCCAGCGCGGTGGCCAGGTCGGCGTGCACCGTGGCCACGGCGTGGCCCAGCCGGTGCGCCTCGGAGGCGAAGTCGCCGCCGACGTCGTCGGGATGGGGGTGCATCGGGCCGCCTGCCCCGTCGGTCCGCAGGTCCTGGGCCAGCAGGTCCCGCAGGCTCGCGGTCGCCATCGCCCAGCCGTCGGCGGTGCCGCGCAGATACTCGGTGAGCATCCCGTAAGAGACCGTGGCGGACTCCAGCTCGCCCTCGATGCTGCCCAGCGGCGTGACGATGTGCTTGCAGCCCACGGTGGCCAGCGCGCGGTGCAGCTCCAGGTCGGGGTTGGTGCCTGCGGTCAGCTTGCGGAACAGCTTGAGGATGTAGGTCTGCCCGTACACCAGCGAGGTGTTGGACTGCTCGGCCCTGACCGGGCGGGAGCGCAGCTCGACGTCCACCGTGACGCCCGGCTCGGCGGCGAAGCGCAGCCCATCCACCTCGGCGCCCTGCGCCATCAGGTCCAGCAGCACGGCAGTGAGCTCCGGGTCGTGCTCCGCCTGGTACACCGCCTGGTCCCCGGACGAGGCCACCCAGGCGTGCCCGAGGGCGTCGGAGAGGTCGCTGCGCGCCCCGAGCAGCAGCTGGTAGCGGTCCCGGTGCTGCCCCCCCTGGTCGACCTCGATGACGGCGTGCACCAGCCGGGGATCCGTCCCGCCGAGATCGGTGGCACGCACTGGTATCACCGCGCGCACCGGGCGTCCCTTCCCGGCGAACCAGCGCTGCTCGGGCAGCACCGCCGCCAGCGCGTCGGCGATGTCCGCGAGCAGATCAGCCGCACCGATCATGAGTCACGCTTGGCGACGGGAAGGACGATCTGGAACCAGTAGAAGCCATGGCCCGGCAGGGTGAGCAAGTAGGGCAGTTCCCCGATCGGGGGGAAACGCACGCCGCCGGTCAGCTCGACCAGGACGCCCCCGTCGTGCTCGGACAGGTCGAGCTCCACCGGCTGCGGGAAGCGGGACAGGTTGTTCACACAGATGACCAGGTCGTCGACATGGTGTCGGCGGTAGGCCAGCACGCTGGGGTTCGAGGAGCCAAGCTCGGTGAAGTCGCCCAGCCCGAAAGCCGGGTGCTCGTGCCGAATGTGGATCATCCGGCGGGTCCAGTTCAGCAGCGACTGCGATGAGTTCGACTGCGCCTCGACGTTGATCGCCTGGTAGCCGTACACCGGATCCATGATCACCGGAAGGTAGATGCGGCCTGGATCGCAACGGGAGAAACCCGCGTTGCGATCCGGGGTCCACTGCATTGGCGTGCGCACCGAATCCCGGTCGCCGAGCCAGATGTTGTCTCCCATCCCGATCTCGTCACCGTAGTAGAGCACGGGCGAACCGGGCAGCGACAGCAGCAGTGCCGTAAACAGCTCTAGCTGGTTGCGGTCGTTGTCCAGCAATGGCGCCAGTCGCCGCCGGATACCGATGTTGGCCCTCATCCGGGGATCCGAGACGTACTCGGCGTACATGTAGTCGCGCTCCTCGTCGGTGACCATTTCCAGGGTCAGCTCGTCGTGGTTGCGCAGGAAGATCCCCCATTGGGCGCCGGACGGGATGGGTGGGGTCTGGGCCAGGATCTCCGAGATCGGGAACCGGGACTCCCGGCGGACCGCCATGAAGATGCGCGGCATCAGCGGGAAGTGAAACGCCATATGGGCTTCGTCGCCGCCCGCCGCTGGGTCGCCGAAGTACTCCACCACATCAGCGGGCCACTGGTTGGCCTCGGCCAGCAACACCCGGCCGGGGAATTCGTCGTCGACCACCTTGCGGCAGCGCTTGAGGAACTCGTGAGTGCGCGGCAGGTTCTCGCAGTTGGTCCCCTCCTCCTCGAACAGGTAGGGCACCGCGTCCAGCCGGAAGCCGTCGATGCCCAGATCCAGCCAGAACCGCAGCACGTCGAGCATCGCCTCGCCGACTTCCACGTTGTCGTAGTTGAGGTCGGGCTGGTGGGAGAAGAACCGGTGCCAGTAGAACTGCCCGCGCACCGGATCATAAGTCCAGTTCGATGCCTCGGTGTCGACGAAGATGACCCGGGCGTCCGGATAGGCCGTGTCTTTGTCACTCCAGACGTAGTAGTCGCCATAGGGCCCGGCCGGCTCACGGCGGGACTCCTGGAACCAGGGGTGCTGATCGGAGGTGTGGTTCATGACCAGGTCGGTGACCACTCGGATGCCCCGCTTGTGCGCCTCGTCGAGCAGCACCACGAAGTCCTCGACGGTGCCGAACTCGGGCAGCACGGCCCGGAAATCGGAGATGTCGTAGCCGCCGTCGCGCAGCGGGGAGGCGTAGAACGGCGGCAGCCACAGGCAGTCGATGCCCAGCCACTCAAGGTAGTCCAGCTTGCTGGTCAGGCCCGTGAGGTCGCCGATGCCGTTGCCGTCGTGGTCGCGAAACGCCCGGACCAGCACCTCGTAGAAGACCGCCCGTTTGTACCAGTGCGGGTCGGCAGGCGCGGCCTTTGCGTGCTCGAAATCGTCGGCCTGCGGTTCGACCAGGTGGCCGTCGGGCAGCACCGCGTCACCCGTGTGCGGGACCCCTTCCAGACCGGGGTTGGACTCGATGCGAAGATCGGCAGACATCACATACGACCTTCATAGGACGGTGAACGAGGTTTGCCGCGCTGCAGGAAGCACTCAACCGGGACCGCTCCAGTCGTACCGGTCCGCGCCCAGCTACGCAAAAGATGTTCGCTACCGTGCCTTATCGGAAGTGCCCGGCGCGAAGGAGTGAGCAATGTTCGAGCGGAGGGTGCCGCTGCGGCGCCTGCCAGCCTGGACCTGGGCCGGACAGCAGCCTACCTGGCGCGACGCCCGGCCCGGCTTGATCGAGGCAGCGCTCAAACGGGCGCAGGCCCGGCCGTCGGGCAACTGGTACGTGCTCGCCGCGAGCCGGGAAGTCCGCAACGACCAGCCTTTCGGGCGCACCGTCGCGGGTGTCGAGGTGGTGGCCTGGCGCACCCCCGACGGGGCGCTGCACGCTGGCCCGGGGGAGTGCCCGCACCTGGGCGCACCACTGTGCCGGGCGGCGGTGGCGGGCGGGGAGCTGGTGTGCCGCTGGCACGGCCTGGCGATCGGAGCCCGCGGCGTGCCGGGGTGGGACCCGTTCCCGGCCCACGACGACGGGGTGCTGGCCTGGGTGCGGCTGGATTTGGTGGGTGGGGAGGAGCCGCTGCCCGCGCCGGTCCTGCACCGCCGGCCCGATCCGGCCACCAGCGTGGACGCAGTGTTCACCGGGATCGGGCGCTGCGAGCCCGAGGACGTGATCGCCAACCGGCTCGACCCGTGGCACGGCAGCTGGTTTCACCCGTACTCCTTTGTCGGGCTCCGGGTGGTCGAGGAGCCTGATGGCGACGCCGACCGGTTCGTCGTGGAGGTGGCATTCCGGCTCACCCGGCGCTTCGGGGTTCCGGTGCGGGCCGCGTTCAGCTGCCCCGAACCGCGGACGGTGGTGATGGACATCCTCGAAGGGGAGGGCGCCGGCAGCGTCGTCGAGACCCACGCTGTGCCGTTAGGCGTCGACGATGCCGGCCATCCACGCACCGCGGTGATCGAGGCCACCATCGCGCACTCACCTCGCCCGGGATTCGCCGTCGCCCGCCGCGGAGCCCCCCTGATGCGCCCGGCCATGCGCTGGGCCGCCGCCCGCCTATGGCGCGACGACCTCGCCTACGCCCAACGCCGCTACGCCCTCCGCACCACCGGCCGCTGGCCAGGCTGACCCCAGACCGCGTTCTGGATGCAGACTGCTGTAATCAGGCCCGGAATTAACGCAGTCTGCATCCAGAACGTGAGCGGTCACGTAGTCCTCGAGCCTCATGCTCACCCAAAGCGCGCAGGCTGCTGGCGAGATTGCTGGCTGAGGTGAGGGTGTCCTCGTTGAGCTCACGGGCCTGCTGGTGCTCACCCAGCACCCATGATCTTATGATCGACCACGACTCGCGCGAGGGGCACCGGGCCTGTCACTCCTCACGCGGCCGGCAGTGTGACAGCCTCGATCGCGCGCGGCTGCGGCACGTCCTCCCCGCGTTCCCGAAGGACATCGACGTAGAGGCCGGTCGCTTCCTGCATCTCGGCCAAGCACTCTTCGATCGTGTCGCCGAGCGCAACACAGCCCGGCAGGTCGGGCGACCAAGCCCCGTAGCCACCGTCGTCCGCCTGTTCCACGATCACCGCGTAGCCGATCATGTTCGTCACCTCAACCCTGCTTGCTTCAGGATGCTCCGCTCGGTGCCGAGCGGCGATCCTTCCCGCGCTTACCGGGTACGACCACGATTCCTGACTTCGTTGGATGACTGTAGACGCGATGGCTGCCACGCGTGCGCTCCCATTGCCAACCATCTTCCTCTAGTATGCGAATTATGTCTCGGATCTTGGTGGGCATTTCGAGCTCATTTCGGATTGTTGTCGGAGTCTTCGACCACCTTCGGTTCAAGGTGTAGCTCGATCGCTGAGTATCGCTGGAAGCAGGCTAGCCTGGGCCCCCGACAGTTCTGCTGGATCGTCGGGACCCGCCGCACCATTTTCGGATCTGTCGGCCATGGTCGAAAAGGACCTTGGATGTCGACTAGACGAGGTCCGGGACCGCCTCTCGAAGCAACCGGCGAGCCACTGCGGCCACGCAGTCCACCGCTGCGCGGCTGGTCTGGCGGCTTAACAGGATTGCTTGCACCAGGCGGTGTAGCTGCATGCTGTCGGTACTGATGCGGGCCAGTGCCCGTTGGCGCAGCACCCGGGTCAGGCGGGCGAAAGCTAGCGGGTGGACGACTGTGGTGGCCAATGGTTCGGGTAGCGGGTCGGGGTGGGCGGTGAACAGGGTGAAAGGGATCGGTTCGGCGCCAGGTGGGCGGCCAGGGTGAGCAGGTCCAGGGCGGCTGGTTCGTCAATGGCGAGCCGGTCGAAGGCCACCTGGTAGCTGGCAGCCAGCGAGACCCGGTGGGTCCCGTACGCGAGCACGTCCGCAGCACGGCTGGCCAGCAGGCCCAGATACGTTTCGACGGTCGAGCCGGTCTCAGCTAGGAACGCTGCTGCCTGCTGAACCGCCATCGGCAGGTCGTCCAGCGCATCGGCGACCTGCTCGGCGTCGGGCTCAGACAGCGGCGGCACCCGCCCGCGCAAAAGCCGGGTCGGTGGCGTCTGCCAGGCGGAGGGTGCGGGCCAGCTCGGCCAGCCGATCCGGAATGAGCGCGGGTTCCTCTGAGGGCACCCACCACACCACGTCGTAGTCCGCGCCGCAGCGGTGCGCGTACTCGATCGCCAAGGCGGTCTTGCCGATCCCACCCATGCCGTGCAGGGCCTGCACCACGGTGGTGGCGCCGGACCCCAGGGACTCCCGCACCCCGTCCAGCAGGCCGTCGCGGCCGGTGAACGCTGGGCTGCGGGCGGGCACATTCCAGACCCGCCCGGGACGTGCCACATCCGAATGTGCCTGCGGCAGATCGCGCAACGCCTGGAACAAGCCCCTCCGGTGTGGTGACGGTGGCTGTGGTCACGCCGCTCGCGGCGGTCAACCGTGCCCGGAACGCCTCCTGCCGAGCGGCGTATTGCACGTCGACGAACAGATCTTTCGGGCCTCCCACGTCGCCGAGCAGCAGCACCAGCCGGGGCAGCCCTGCCTCGCCGGCCACCTCGAACTCCAACTCCGTGTAGGACAGCTCCGGGCGATCCCGCACCGGCGACCCGTACCGGAACCCGATCAGCGCGACATACACGTCCGCGTCAAGCACAGCCTCCCGGCATACCTGCGCCGGCCG
>JBOHFT010000216.1:0-7181 GCA_050699815.1 Pseudonocardiaceae bacterium
GACTGCGGGCATCTGGGTTCCTGTCGTGCACGGGGTGCAGCAACGGCACGCGCCTGGCCATCGCTGTGGAGTCGACTCACATCTCACAGTTGACTCGAGAGTGACGGCTGGGCCGCTTAAGCCCGCTAACGGTGTTGGAGGTGGTCCCGGCTGGTGCCTGCCGGGTAGGCGTGCTGTGGAAAACGGTGTCGACGGCCAGCGCGGGGAGGGTGGCCTGATCGGGGCCGGAGAGACCGGCGCGGTTGGCGTGGCCGCGCGCAGCATCGCACTGAACAGCAGGACGGTGATCTCTCGCTGGCCCAAGGCAGCGGGTTTCGTGGCACGGGCGAGGCAGTGGCGGCTGTCGTGGTGAAACAGCGAGTGCGCGATGTCTATCGCGGCGGGTCCACCGAAGGCGAGGGTCTCGGGTTCGTAGATGCCGCGAGTCCAGCGCGCGAGATGCCCATCGGCCTCCAACTCGGACAACAGCGTGCCGACCGCTTTCGTGTCGGGGTTGACCGATTGGTAACGCAGCCGCCAGGCGGGCGGCGCAGCCTTGGTGGTGTCGGTGTTCATCGCTTCCCTTCGCGTTCAAGGATCATTTGGTGGCCAGCTGTAGTCAGAGGTCGATCGCGGCAGATATCCCAAGGGACAAGACCAACGACCTGCGGTACAACGGGTTCGGCCATGGATCAATCCGTAACCAGAGCGCGGCCCATGAGGGCGCTGGCGCGGTGTCGGAGTGCGTCGGCGAGGTGGAGATTGTCGCCGCGGGTGGTGCTGTGTAAGAGCTCGGTGATGACGACCAGTTCGGCGTGACGACCAGCGGCGGTCTCGAGGACGCCGGCGAACTCGGTGCGGATACGAGCGGCGAGAGGAGGAACCAGCAGGCTGTAGCAGTGCAGCATGGCAACGTCGTAACCGGTCGGGGCCAGACCCCAGCCTTCCCAATCGAACATGTGCAGCGTAGGGCCGCCGAGGTTGGCCCACCAGCCGGGGCAAACTCGTGGTCGCCGAGCGGCGCGGAGTGTGCGATGGTGAAGTATGCGTTCCCGGATCAAGACGATGTTGTCCGCGTGGGCCGGGCTGATCGCCGTGGCGACGATGGGCGCACCTGCCGCCACCGCAACGACGGCCACTGCAGCACAAGAAACCTTCCTCGTGCTCGGTGTGCAGGCCCAAGGTGGCGATCGGTTCGTCACGCTACGTTGCGGTGACCCACCCAGTGGGACACATCCGAACCCCGAAGGTGCCTGCAAGGTGCTTGGCGACGCTGGCGGCGACGTCACCAAGATTCCCGGGCAACCCGGCATGCTATGCCCGAACATCTACGACCCGGTGACCGCCATTGCCTCCGGCGACTACCAGGGCGGGAAGGTGATTTTCCGGCACACCTACCCCAACCGCTGCGACCTGGCCCGCCACACCGCCCCCGTCTTTGAGCTGTGACTGCTTGTTGGCTCGGGATCGGTCATGCCATGACCCTCGCCGAACTGCGTTAGGGTGCCGCCTGCTCAGTGTCGGATTGCCTCATTCCGATGCGTGCATAGTCTGGCGTTCCGACCGGCCATGTAGCGGCAGCGTGTGATCTTGGTCAGCGTGTCGTTGTCATGAGGACGGCCACTGCGTGATCAGGTGCCGCCTTTTTCGAGCTGTTTGTCGAGGCTGAGCTGCGGGAGCAGGCTGAACTTGCCGCACGCGACATGCGGCACGCACCGATCCGAGCAAAGCAATTAGCGGAGCTGACGGAGATACTGATCGGCGTGGATCACACAAAGGCGGAGCAGATCGCCGCAGGCGCCGAGGAGATTGCTCGGCGGATTCAAAGGGTCAGTGCATCACATGAGATGATCTTGCGTGATGAACGGAGGCTCGAGTGCGCGGTAAGGTACTGACGGTCGAGGACCGGGACGATATTCTCCGTGGGATATGCGAGAATCTGTCGGATCGGGAAATCGCCACCCGGCTGGGACGGAACGAGTCGGTCATCTCCCGGGAGATCACCCGGAACGGCGGCCGGGACGGCTACCGGGTGCACGCCGCGCAGGAGCGGTATGAGACGCTGAAATCTCGGCCGGAAGAGCGGAAACCGGAGAAGAACAAGCGATTGCATGATGCGGTCGCGACCTCCGGCGTCTTCAGCCTTTCGCGGGCGTCAAGTTCGCGTTTCGCGGAGCCCTCCGGAGGTCTGGAGGCGCGACGGCGGTGCGAAGGCCATGGTGCCAGGAGCACGGGACGGGCGGCTCAGACGGTGACGAGTGTGAGGGTGGGGTCCAGCGCCGTCAGGTCGTCGGGATCGGAAGTCACCACGGTCGCTTGCAGGCGACGGGCGAGTAGCGCCACGTGCGCATCGATGACGTCCGACGTGCCGGACTTGGCGAGCAACAGTCCCAGCCGGTACGCCACATCCTCCGAGAGTGGATCAACGCGGACTGCCCCGGCGCGAAGCAGCCGCACCGTCGCGTGCTGACGGGCCGAACCACGCCAGGTCTGTGCCACCACCCCGGCGGGAACGTAGCCGATTCGCCGGGCCCCGTGGAGCTCGTCCGCCAGAGCAAGCATCCGGGTATCCCGACGCTCAAGCGCGATCATCGCGCCGGTGTCCAGCACGACCACAGTCACCGGGGACCACCGTCACCGAGACCGAGCACCGAGCGTGCCCAGTGCCGGTCCTCCGCTGGTATTCCGCCAGCTTCCTCGATCATCTCGTCCAGCGCCGCGCGCGCCTCGGCCCAGTCAGGCTCCCGCTCCGCCAGTCCGGTGAAGTATCCCGACACGCTCTCGGCCTGGCCCGCCTCGACAGCTCGTTGGGCCTTCGCGGCGATCTGCTCGGGAACACTGATCGTAATGCGAGAGAAGCTCATACCCAGATCATAACGGATGCATACCCGCGCGGTAGTCCTCGACAGCTGTGCTCCCTGTCACTCCTCCACCCCTTTCGGGCTGAGCAGGATCTCGGGCAGGGTGCCGAATCGCTCCGCCTGATCCGGGACCCGGTTGATGAGATCGGCGATCTCGGCTGCCACCCGCTGCCGGTCGGCGGGGTCGGCCTGCTCGGCGAGCTCCTCCAGCTTGGTGGGGTCGATCACGACCTCGCCCATGAGCGATGCGGCGACGGCAAGGTGCGCGGCAGCGGTGAACCGCTCACCGAAGACCTGCCCCTCCAGCGCGGCGAGTTCGGCGATGGGGTCCGGCTCCACCTCGGCGAGCGCCCGCTGCATCCGGTCGGCCGCTATCTGGCGGTCGGTCACGCAGGCGTACGCGGCCCGGAAGCCGTCCCGCCGGGCGAGGCGCAGCAGTGCGACGTGCACCAGGGTGCCGAGCGGATTCCCGAGGTAGATCAGCGCGACTTCGGCCTCGGCGGTGAGCAGATCCGCGGCGTGCTTCTCGGCGAAGGATCGCGAGGCATGCCAGTCCGCCAGCTTGATCCAGTCCGTCACCAGATCCCTGAGTATCATGGGCCGGTAGGCTGCTTCGAGGCCGAGTTCCCGCACCCCGTGGAGAAGATGCCGGTGCAGCTCGACCTGCGCCGCGGCGACCAGCGCCAGCTCGTCGAGCACGAGGGTGGCCGGGTGGTCCAGCAGTTCCCCGGCATGCGCGGTGAAGAAGGCTCTCGACTGCGCCCAGTTCGGCGCCGTGAGCCACTCGGTGACGAGGCCGATCTGGGCCAGGGTGAGGTCAAGCCAGTCCGGCTGCTCGGTCCCGGTGACCTCGTGCCAGACCTGGTTCACGGCATCTGAGTCCCGGAAGCGGTGCGCGCGCAGGACATTGCGCGCGGCCAGCAGGATGGCGTCCGGCGTCTGGCCGTCGTCCAGCGTCAGCAGGGTGACAAGCTCGCGCAGGCCGGTGGACGCATCAGCGTGGTTGATGTGAAACCCGGCCCGCTCGATGATCAACGCGTCTCTGACGGCCGGCGAGGCGGCGAAGGTCTCGATGCAGCTGGTGTAGACGTCGACAGCAGCGGAGATCCGGTCGAGTGCCGCGAGGTAGTAGGTGAGGTTCTTCAGCGCCATGACGAGGTAGGTGAAGTTGGCCTCGGCGGACGTCTCGGTCAACCGCAGGCAGATGTCGGCTGCCTCCTGGGCGGGGATCAGGGCGACGTCATGCTGTCCCAGGTCGCCGTGCTGAGCCGCGAGGCTGCCCAGCGCGGCCGCGAGGCCGGGCAGGTACGTGGGGTTCGCGTCCACCAGTGCCTGGTAGGTGTCGACCGCGTGCAGGGTGGTGATCAGCGCAGCCTCGCGGCTGCCCACCCCGATCAGATGGGCGACGAAGTCGCACAGCGCGGCCGTGAGGCCGGGCAGGTAGAACTCCGGGTCGGCCTCGGCCAGCCTGCGCAGCGCGGCAACCCCGGCGGGGCCTGCGTGCGCGGCGTGCCTGGGCAGGTAACGTCGCAGGTAGGGGCTGCACAGATCCGCCGCGTCGCCGTGGTGGGCCTGCTGCTGGGCGAACGCGACCAGGGCTTCGGCCAGGGCCTCGCCCGCCGCGCGGTCGGCCACCTCCGGGGAGGACGCGATGAGGTGCTCGACGAACGTGCGGTGCGAGAGCCGGTAGACCGTCTCGCCGTCCTGCTCGTCTTCGATGATGTGGCATCCGTAGTGCTCGAGCGCCCAGTCCAGGTCGGCGGCGCGATACTCGGCACCGGTCGGGCTCAGCGCGGTGGCTGCGGCCGCCCACACCTCTTGTCTCGGCAGCCCCCGGCCCATCCCCCAGGCGAGTGCGCGCAGCAGGTCCCTGGCGGCGTCCGGCAGCGTCACCCCGTCGCGCACCCGGGTCCGGCTCGACAGGTCGTGCTCCAGCGCCTCAATGGTCGTCGCGGCAAGCTGTTCTTCCCAGCCCGGCGCCTGGGTGTCGATGACCCCGCGCACAATCTGGGAGACCACGGTGCGGGCGTAGAGGAACCCGCCCTGCCGGGCGGCCGCCTTCCTGGCGAGCACCGGCGCCACCCGCGGCACGAGATCGGCCCGGCCGGCGCAGCGCAGCCGGCGGGTCAGGTACCGCTCGATGTCGTGCCTGGTGTCCGGCTCGGCGTCGAGATCGACGACCAATGCGTTGCCGCTGAACAGCTCACTCAGCTGGGCGGCCTCCTGGCCGGGCGGCGGCTCGCGCCACCCGAACTCCTGGTGCCGGGTCGCGAGCAGCACGCTCGCCAGCACGCTGAGCGGGACCAGCAGGTCTGTCACGATCTCGGTGGCCTGCTCGGGGATCGCCTCGTCCAACCCGTCGAACACCAGGATCGGCGGATAGGGCAGCGTCGCCACGGCCTCGACCAGCCGCCGGCAGCTCTCCGGGGCGGGCAGCTTGAGGCGATCTGCCAGGACGGCCGCGAGGTCGTGGGCTCCCAGGCCCCGCAGGTGCACCATCGCATCAATAGCGCCCATGGCCGGGTCCGGGTCGTCCGGCTCGAGGGGACTGTGCTCGAGCAGCACCCGCCGCTGCGCGGGCAACGACAGCGCAGCGATGCGCCCCACCACGGCGGACTTCCCGCTGCCCGCCGATCCGGTCACCACGAAGGCACCGGGCGCCTCCGTGTGCATCCAGGCCACGATCCGCGCCAGGACCGCGCGGCGGCCGGTGAACAGCCACTCTTCTTGCAGCGGGTCCCCCTGCAACCGGGAAATGCCGTCAGCGGCAGTCAAGGTGCTCCACCAGGTACGCTCGGCAATATCAGTGATCGCACGTTACACGCCCGGCGGTAGTGCCTGCTGATGACTCCTGCCGCAGCAGCCAGAGCAAGGCCTTCCCCGGAGTGATCACCCGGGCAGATGTCGAGGCAGCCGCCCGGCGGATCACTGGCCGGGTGCGGTGTACGCCGGTGGCCGAGGCCGATCCCGGCACGTTCGCCCCGGCCGGGCAGGTGTGGTTCAAGCTGGAGTTCATGCAGCACAGCGGGTCATTCAAGGCCCGCGGGGCGGTCAACCGGATCCTGGCTGCGGCCGGGGCCGGCGAGCTGTCGGCCGCAGGTGTGATCGCAGCCGCCGGATCGTCATCGAGCACGGCACCGCCGCCGCCCTCGCCGCGCTGATCACCGGCGGGTACCGGCCCACCGCAGGTGAGCGCATCGCCATCCTGCTCTGCGGCGCGAACACCGACCCCACCGACCTCGCCCGCTCCACCTCGACCACCACATGATCGTTGAGGACATCAGCTAGACTGCGCGCCACCGTCATCATGGGCTCCGGCCGGTCGGGGGCCGCGCAGGCCAGCCACGGCATGCCTCGCCGGGCTGGGGCAACGCCCCGTCAGGAATGGAACGTAATATGCGAGTCCTGATCACGAGTTTCCCTTCCTATGGTCACGTCAACACGATGCTGCCGCTGGCTCGCGAGGCACGGCGAGCCGGCCATGACGTGGTCGTCGCGACCGGCGCCGACCTGGTGCCGGAGATCCAGCGTCGCGGCTTCGACACCTGGCTGGTCGGTCCCAGCCGCGCCGAGTCCAGCGCATCGGCCCACCCGGGCCTGGCGGCCCTCTCACCCGAGGAGCGGGCACAGGCGCCGACGTCGGGTAATCCGTTCATCGAGGCCTCGGCGAAACGTGCGGTGGACCTGGTCCCGCGGGCTAAGGAGTGGAAACCCGACATCGTGGTGCACGAGGTGACCGAGCTGGCCGGTGCGCTCGCCGCGGCGCACACCGGTGCCCGGCACGTCGTGCACGGCCTCAGCCTTGCGATGCCGGCCCGCACGTGGGAAGCCATTTTCGCACCGGGGTTCGCCCGGCTCTGCGAGCAGCAGGACGTGCCTGAGCTTGCCGACGGCATCAGGGACGCCACTTATCTTGACATCTGCCCGCCGAGCCTGAGTGACGGCACTGAGCCGGCCTGGCGGCGGATCCAGCCGCTGCGCCCGGTAGCGGGCGGGCCCGCGGCGGGTGAGCGGTTGCCCGAGGCATTCGCCGCACTCCCGTACCCGCAGACTATCTACCTGACGCTCGGCACGATCCTCAACGAGGCGCCCGGTGTCCTCGAGACCGCGGTCGCTGGCCTGCGTGAGCTGCCGTTTAATCTGGTTGTCACCACCGGGCCGGGCACGGACCCGGCCCGGCTCGGGCCGCAGCCGCCGCACGTGCTGGCCGAGCCGTATATCCCGCACACCCTGCTGCTCCCGCGCTGCCGCCTCGTCGTGTCCCATGGTGGCGCGGGCATCATGCTCGGTGCGCTGAGTCACGGGCTGGCCCAGCTGATCCTGCCGCAGGGCCTCGACCAG
>JBOHFT010000217.1:0-7162 GCA_050699815.1 Pseudonocardiaceae bacterium
CTGCTGGTGGGCACCGCGGGCAACCCCGTCGAGCTGCGGCTGCGGGCGGCCGGCTCCGACGATGAGCGCACCGTCGTCGTGGTCCCGGTGGCTGACGAGATGCCGCTGCGCTACCACGACTGGGTGGCCGGCCGCCGCTCCGCGGTGCACGGGGCCACCGGGGGCAGGGTGGGCTACCTGCACGTGCCGGACATGAAGGCGCTGGGCTGGGCGCAGCTGCACCGCGACCTGCGCACCGAGCTGTCGCGCGAGGCGGTGATCCTCGACGTGCGCAGCAACGGTGGCGGGCACACCTCGCAACTGGTGCTGGAGAAGCTGGCCCGCGAGCTCACCGGGTGGATGGTGCCCCGCGGCATGCTGCCCTTCACCTACCCCATGGACGTGCGACGGGGCCCGCTGGTCACGGTCACCGACGAGTACGCGGGCTCCGACGGCGACGTCGTCACCGCGATGATCCAGGAACGCGGCCTCGGCCCGGTCGTGGGCATGCGCAGCTGGGGCGGCGTGATCGGGATCGGGCCGGCGACCAGGCTGGTGGACGGCAGCAGCGTGACCCAGCCCCGCTACGCCACGTGGGTCGTGAACCGGGGCTGGTCGGTGGAGAACCACGGTGTCGACCCGGACGTGGAGGTGCCCATGCCGCCGCAGGCCTGGGCGCAGGGCCTGGACCCGCAGCTGGACACCGCGCTGGAGCTGGCGCTGGCGGCCTTGGCGCAGACCCCCGCAGCCACCGCGCCGACCACCGACGACCGCCCGTCCACCGCCCCACCCCCCCTGCCACCCCGCCCCTGAGCGCGGTGGGCGGCTACCGGTGCTGCACGGTAACGGGCGGTGGTCGGTCCGTCGGTGAGCCTCGGCGGGCGCGCGACCGTCCAGTCTGCGTATAAATCGCCGCACGCCCGCGCGGCGCAGGGCATCCAGGATGTTCGCGACACCGGCCGAGTACACCGTGGTGGGTTCCTTGCCGCGCCGCGTCCCGAGCGCGGAGGCCACCGCGTCGGCGCCGTCCACGGTGCCGGTGAGCGACGGCGGGTCCAGCACATCGGCGCGGATGGCTCGCAACTGCTGGTGCGAGGCCCGGATCTTGGTCGGGTCACGGGCGGGCGCGGTCACGGTGTGGCCGGCGTCCAGGGCCGCATGGATCAACTGCTCGCCGGTGCCGCCGAAGATGGTGAGCTGCATGGTGGTCGTTCCGATCCGCTAATGTGAGTGAGTACCCACTAAGACGGTCACACCGGACCGCATCCGGCGCTTCGCCGCAGACGTGGTGACCGCGCTCGAGCCGGCGCTCACTCCGTAAGGCATGACACCTCGGTGATCACAATGCCGCTCGGTCGCGTGGCAAGATCCGCCTGTGCTCCTGCGTCGAGAGCTTCCTATGGATCAGCTGGCCGTGCGGGCGGTGCACAGTGCCGCGTTCGGCGGTGCTGCCGACACAGCCGAGGCACGGCTGATGGATGACCTGCGAGCCGACGGGGACGTCATTGCGGCGCTGTCCATCGTTGCTGTCCTGGACGGCGACGTCGTCGGACATGTCATCTGCAGTCGCGCGAGCATCGCTGACCGGCCCTCGATCGGTCTCGGTCCACTGGGCGTGATCCCGGCCTGCCAGCGACGCGGCGTCGGTCAGGCGCTGATGCATGCGGTGTTAGCGGCCGCCGACGCCCTGGACGAGCCGGCGGTGGCGTTGCTCGGTGACCCTGCGTACTACCGCAGGTTCGGGTTCGTGGCGGGAACAACGCTGGGGGTACTCCCGCCCGTCCCGGAGTGGGGGCGGCATTTCCAGGTGCGCCCGCTGAACGCTTGGGACGACTCGCTGCAGGGGACTTTCCGCTACGCTCGGGCATTCGACCGCCTGACCTGACTGCACTGCGGCGTCGGGAGAGGCTGATCACCGCCTGCATCCAGACGACGGGGGAGTACGCGGGCTCGGCGAGCAGATTGGGCACGGTAATCGACCGCTGCGAGGCCCAGGCCCGCCAGCCGTTGCATCGCGCCTGGGCGCAGATCCTGCGCGACCGCGACCGCGACGGTCACGGCCTGGCTGGCGACGTGGCGCCGCCCTTCGCCGACACCCGGCAAGGCGACGAGCCGGATTCGCGGATCGAGACACAACCGATGTTTGACGGGATCGTCGAGCCGCGGGTTTGGCTCGGCGCGGTCCGGGCGGCTCGCTCGGTGCTCGACGGCCACGACGTCGACGCCACGCGGCGATGGTGGACGCCGTGAGCGCGCAGGTCTCGGCCCGTGACCGGGTCGGCGGACCCGCCGGGGCGTCCGAGGATGGTGCGACGTGACCGGCGCGATCGCCGCGTATCCAGCGGGTGCCGGAGCCGAAGCGGTCCAAGAACCGTCTGCACTTTAACGAGTGGAAGCCAGACGGACTCGGGAAGGGCGCTCATGTCAGTGCCGGCAGCGGAATCTGGCCCGGGGCGTTGCGGTCGACCACAGTGCCGGCGGCCTGGTCGTTCCACTTGCCCACCGCTGTGGTGGCCTCCGTGCTCTGCTTGTTCGTCACCGTTCGTGGCTGCTCGGTGAGCTTGAGGTCGGCGTCGACGGTGAAGCCCCACGTGACGACTGCGTACACCTTGCCGGCGTCCGCCCCGGAGCGGCAGACCACCATGGTCTCGAACTGCCATGTGGTGTTGGGCTGGTTCCAACTTGCGCGGTCACGCATCGTGGCCGGCGTGGCCGGGGCGGACTTCTTCCAGACGGTGAGCGTGCCGCTGCCCATCCCATTGTCCATCGTCATCCCGTACCAGCCCTGCTTCCTGCCGCCGATCCGGTCCACGCTCGTAGCCGACGGGGTCTGGCGCTTCTTGTTCGTCTCCTTGTGGTCTTCGTTGGAGCCGCTCGCAGTCTCGACGAGGCGGGTCGTCTGGATAAACGCGATCTCCTCGGCGTCGATGACGGTGGTGTCGGGCAGGAAAACAATTTTGATCTTGTAGGCGTACAGACTGCCCGTGTCCGTGTCGCCGTCGATCTTCTCCTCGACCGTGGTCTCGAGCGTGCCGAACGCGGCGCCCGCCGCGACCTTGGTCGCCGGGACGCCCTTGCCCTGCAGCTCGGCCGCGATCGCGAGCTGGAGCACGATGCCGACGCCGCCGAGCACGCAGCGAGCGCGGATCACGGCATCCTGGAGCAGGCGCAGCTGGTCGATCGTGAGCGGCGGCAGCTTCGTCGTCGGCACGGCCAGCTTCGCGAGCGACGTCGCCGCCGTGGCCCAGTCGCCCGACGTGACGGCGTCGTCGAAGGCCATGTCGTCGGGGCTGACGATGGGCCGCGGCGGCGACGGCAGGGGCACCCCAGGCGCCGGCGGCGGGGCGTCGGGGCGGCTGCGGACGCGCATCACGGTAGCGGCGCCGTTGCCCACCGCTCGCTGGAGCCGCAGTACCGAGGCGACCGCCCAGCGCAGGCGCGTGCCGGGCGGCCTCTGCTTGTCACGCTGAGTGTCCTGGATCCGGGGCTGCGCGCGCACATCTCAATCGTGCCAACTTCTCGATGTCTTGTGGAGTCCCATCAGCCGGATAAGGCAGCGACACGGCCTATCCCCACTAGATCCCCGGCCGCTGGCTGAGCACTTACCGGTGCACTTCGAGCACGGCGACGGCCGTTCGGTCGCGTGACAAGATCCGCTTGTGTTCCTGCGTCGAGAGCTTCCTATGGATCAGCCGGCCGTGCGGGCGATTCCGTGCGGGCGATTCACAGTGCCGCGCTGAACGCGTGGGACGGCTCGCTGCAGGGGACTTTCCGCTACGCCCGGGCATTCGACCGCCTGTCCTGATCGCCAGGCGACCGTGCTACCGGTTCGAGGGCTTGCTGGTACTGCGGCGGAACGCGGTTGCCGTCAGCGACGTCGTAGCCCCGCTCTTCGGTGTGCCGATGCCTGTCGGGCAAGGTGTGGGTCATGATTGGACGCCTGCACACTGTTGTCATCGACTGTCCCGACCCGGCTGCGCTGGCTGAGTTCTACTCCGAGCTGCTCGGCCTGCCCATCATCAGCCGAGACAGCGACTGGGTGACGATCGGGGGTGACGACTGGCCCCTGGTCGCCTTCCAGCTCGCACCTGATCTCCAGCCGCCCGCGTGGCCCGATTCCCAGCGGCCTCAGCAGTTCCACTTGGACGTGCAGGTTGATGACATTGACACCGCTGAACAGCGGGTTCTTGAGCTCGGTGCCACCCGTCTACCCGGCGGCGAGCGCACCTTTCGTGTTTATGCAGATCCTGTCGACCATCCGTTTTGCCTCGAGTTCGACGCATGAGGACGCCCCACCGTGGGTGTATTTCCACGGTTCGGGGCGGCTGGCCTTCCAGCGTGGCGTAGCTTACGTCGAGCTGGGCCGCCACGCCGACGCGGTGGCGCTGTTGTCCACCGCGCTGGAGGGCCTGCCCGACTGCTACGAGCGCGACCGGGCCCGTTACGCCGCCCAGCTGGCCGCCGCGACCGGCTCCGCACTGGCTACCCGGGACCTGCGCCGGGTGCACGCCGCGCTGCGAACGCGGCGCCGCCGCGCACGCACCGAGCAGGTCCGAGCCCTAGCCGACGACCTCAGCTGCACGCGCTAGCATGCATGCATGCGGACCACTGTCGAGATCACTGATGGTCAGCACCGGGCGCTGAGCGCGCTGGCCCAGCGTCGCGGCCTGCGGGGCTTCTCCCAGCTCGTCCAGGAGGCTCTCGACTCCTACCTCGGGGACCTCGGCGAGGATGAGATCGCGCTGCTGCTCGACCTTGAGGGCACACTCGGTGAGCGGGACGAATCGCAGCTGCGCAACCGTATCGAGGCGGCGCAGGCGACGTGGCGAGCCTCGTAGTCGCCGACACGGATCTCGTGATCGATTTTCTCCGCGGTCGAGGGGCGGGCGCCCGGCTGACCCGGGAGCTGATCGTCGAGCGACGTAGCTGGGGCACGGTGATGCCGAACGGCATCGGCGGCGCGGTGTAGGTGGGGGAAAGCCGCCACCCGCGCAGCGTGCGCCTGCTCAGCCAGGGCGGGATCGTATCGAAGATCATCCGGCCGCCCGGGAAGCGCCGTGCGCAGTCGGTGATCAGGGCGAACACGTCGGCGGGTGGGAGGTACATCAGCAGACCCTGCGCGCTGACGAGAACGTCGGCGGCCGGCTCGACGGCGTCCATCCAGGACCGGTCCAGCGCGGAGCAGGCGACGTTGCGCACCTGGGGCTCGGGGGGCAGCAACTGCTCGCGCAGGGCGATGATCTCGGGAAGGTCCACCGACACCCAGCGGACACCGGGGTCGGCGATGCGCCAGAAACCGGTCTCCAGGCCCTTACCGAGGCAGACGACGGTACCGCCGGGGTGCTCGGCGAGGAACTCGCGCATCACCTGGTCGAAGCACCGCGCACGCAACGGGTGGGTCTGGGCAGGCTTACCGAAAGACCGCTGGTACGGATGGTCGATGCGGTCGCGCAGCGCAATAGCCCACGGGTCGTCGATCCGCCCGTCCGGGCGCCGCCTCGCTGGCCCGGTTGTGCAGGGTCCACAGCGTCGTCTCCGGGACCCCGCTCAGTCGTGTGCCATCCACCTTCTGGTCCATGAGCTCTCCCGGTTCGCCGTCGGCTGCGGCGGGCTTCCACGATCTGCCGCTGGCGACACGCAATCGTCGGCACTTCGACCGAGTCGAGGGATTGCACAGAGCAGCCTGACCGTGCATTCCCGATCCACGCTGCCCAGTGTCCACCAGGCGCCGCGCGTAGTCTGCGGCCTAGCTACTATTCCGATATCTGTACGACGGCCTCGATCTCTACCAGGATGTCGAACGGCAGTTCGGCCATTCCCACTGCGGAGCGCGCCCCGCGTCCGGCGTCTCCCAGCACCTCCACCAGCAGGTCGGAGCAGCCGTCGATGACTGCAGGGGTCCGGGTGAACCCGGGCGCGCAGTTGACCATCCCGAACAGCTTGACAACGCGGCGCACCCGCCCTAAGTGGCCAAGCTCGGCGCGCAGCATGGAGAGGATCTGCAGACCCGTCAACCGGGCCGCCTCCCGGGCTGCCTCGAGGTCGAGCCCGCTGGCGCCGACCTTGCCGGTGGCTAGGCTCCCGTCGGCGCGTACTGGCCCGGCCCCGGACAGGAAGATGAGGTCACCGGCCACTACGGCCGGTACGTAGTTTCCGGCCGGGCTCATGGCCACCGGCAGTTCGATGCCCAGCGCGTGCAGCCTCTGATCGATGTCCACTGGGCCAGCCTGCCGCAGCAGCAGTGCGAGGCCAAGGCAACGGACAGCTCTCGTCTCTACGATGTCGGTATGTGCCGCAACATCCGCCCGCTGTACAACTTCGAGCCGCCCGCGACGCAGGACGAGGTGCGCAGCGCCGCACTGCAGTACGTGCGGAAGATCAGCGGGTGCGCGAAGCCGTCGCGGACCAACTCGGAGGCGTTCGAGCGGGCGGTCGATGCGATCGCCGACGTCTCGATGCGCTTGCTCGATGAGCTGGTGACGGCGGCGCCGCCGAAGGATCGGCAGGCCGAAGCTGCCAAGGCCCGGGAGCGGTCTGCCGCCCGCTTCGCGACGTGACGGTGTCCGTCACCTCATGGCGCAGCGACTAAACCCCCCGAAACGGCCAACAGCGACCAACCCACGACCCACCGGGAACTGCCGACAACGCCGCGATACTGGATTTTGCCCGGGCAGGGCGCGACCATGCCGGGCATCGTCCCGTGACCCTGATCGGAGCCGGTGAATGAGCCGCGCCGACGGCTTCGACGCGGTCGTGGTCGGCTCCGGCCCGAACGGCCTGGTCGCGGCGGTGACGATGGCCGCGGCGGGACGGCGGACGTTGCTGGTCGAGGCGGCCGGCACGGTCGGCGGGGGGCTGCGCACCGAGGAGCTGACCCTGCCCGGATTCCGCCATGACGTCTGCGCCACGGTGCTCCCGCTGGCGCTCGCCTCGCCGGCATTCCGCGCGTTACGGCTCGAGGGCGACGGGCTGCGCTGGGCGCACCCGCCGGTGGCCGCCGCGCACCCGCTCGACGGCCGCGACGCCGTCCTGGTGCACCGCGACCTCGGCGCCACCGTGGCCGGGCTGGGCGCCGACGGGTGGCGCTGGCGCGAGACGGTCGGCGCGGCCGCCAGGGCCGGCCACCCGCTGGTCGGCTCGTTGCTCGCGCCGCTGGACCTGCCGCCGCGGGCTCCGCTGGCGC
>JBOHFT010000218.1:0-7017 GCA_050699815.1 Pseudonocardiaceae bacterium
CACGACCCCGAGGCGTTCATCACCATGATCATGCTGGACCGCGGTGGCCTCGGCCCCGATCTGCCCTGGGCGGCCGCCTCGTGACCCACGGGAGCGTCAGTTGTCCCTGAAATGCATCGTCTGCCGCCACAGCAACACACACGAAGGTACGACCACAGTGACGTTCCACAGGGAGGGGCGAACCTTGGTCGTCAACGAGGTGCCGGCCGAGGTGTGCGAGAACTGCGGCGAGGCGTACGTCGCCGAGGACGTCACGGCGGAGCTTCTCCGGATTGCCTCTGAGGCCCGACAAGCGCACGCGATCGTTCTCATCCGAGACTACCCGTCGCTGGCTGCCTGACCCCTTCTCCCGGACTTCATCGGGCCGGGAACGGCGCCTGGCCTCGTGCCCGGGGATCATACGGAGTCGATCAGTATCGACGCTGGGTGATCCGGGTTGGAAAGAAGTTGCGTCACCTCCACCAGACGTTTGACGTTCCAACCTTGGTCAACAGACCGCCGGCGATGCGCCCTGGCCCTCCGGCCAGGGCGTCTGTCGTTGCCCGTGGGCTTCACCGAGATCAGCTTGGCCAGCCCCGCAGCTTCGTCCGCAGCCTCCGCCAGCTCCTCGCCCTCCTGGTCCGTTCCGTCCCCGCACCACCCCGTCAGCCCCGACAGCACCTGCTTGTGAGGACGGCTTGGTTGAACAACCGCCTGAGTGCAGCTGGTCAGCCCAGGTGATCGCCCTGGGATGACCTCCTCATCAGAATAGAACTTGGTGGCCAGCTTGGCCAGGCGATCCTCGGCCGTGGCAAACGACAGCCAGACCTCGCCCGATCCGGTCTTGCTCTCAGACTTCAGCATGTGCAGCGGGATCGCCCCGGCGCAGTACCCGTCGAGCAGCTTCTGCCGCTCACCCTTGAGGGTCTGGACGCGCCGCTCCTGCGCTCGCCGGTCGGTGGCAGCGTCAGCCCGTTCATCGTCCAGGTCCTCGGTGAGAACCCTCCGGATGCCCACCTTTGCCGAGTCCCTCACCTTGACGCCGCGCCAGTGCCGCTCCAGAGCGTCCTCGACAGCTTGTTGAGCGCCATACTGATTGAGGGCGGGCACGGTCTCTGGCGACAGCTGGGTGGTGACAGCCGGTGGTGACGCTGTCGGCACCCTGCTGGGCGCCGGTGTCACCGATGATGGCGGCACACGGCCGGACGGGGCAGGCTGCAACACGAACTCGCCCTCCCGTCGTCGCCGGCCGACGGTCACGATGGTCGGGTGCTCACTGATTGCTGCTGACCCACGACCCCTCGACCGCCGCTGCGCAGTCGGCCGCTGGCGCGCTCTCCTGCCCGAGCCAGGGCTGCGCCGGCGGCTCGGTCCGTGGGTGCCACGCCCGTCAGCAGTCCTCCGTCTCGGCTCAGGCCGAGGCGAGGCCCACACGCCCCGACGGGCGCGGTGCCGCAGCTTGTGGCGGCACCCACGTGATCGTCCCCGCCCGGAGCTACCCGAGACGGCCTGACACCGCCGAGGTCGTCGGAACGGCGCTCGCGGCGGCGGCGCCGGCCTCGGCCACCGCCGGGTCGCCAAGCTGGTCGAGCTGCCGGCGACCACCGTGCGCGGGTGGCTCCGACTGGCTCGGGCCAACCGCGAGGCGGTCCGGACTAACGCCACCGTGGCCGTGCCCGCCCTCGATCCCCAAGCCGCCCCGCTGGCGCCGACGGGCAGTCCGCTCGGCGACATGCTCGACGCCGTCGCCCGGGCGCTCGCCGCTACGGTCCGCCGGTTGGGTCCGCTACCGGCGCCCTGGCAGCGCGCAGTTGTGATCACCGGCGGCGCGATCCTC
This sequence comes from Pseudonocardiaceae bacterium, assembly GCA_050699815.1. GTDB lineage: Bacteria > Actinomycetota > Actinomycetes > Mycobacteriales > Pseudonocardiaceae. Next base: position 1,817 of record JBOHFT010000218.1, read on the forward strand.
GCCCTGCGGCCCCGACCCGCCTGGCGCGGCTCAGGCTGAAACTGCCGGTAGCTTCTTCGACGCGCCGGACCCAGACCAGCGACGCCGCCGATGAAGACGCGTACCCCATCCCGCGTTCATGTATCGTGTCGCCGTCATCTCCATCCAGTGTGTCGGGAAACAATCGGCAGCCGCGTCGAGCTGCATGACGGTGGGTTCTTCGCCTTGATCTCAATGCTACAATTTCGACATAAGGGTCCGGTTGCGGAACTACTTGGGCGGCCGAAGGCCGGAAAGGGTTCCGAGACAGGGCCGAACGCGCAGGGGCCGCGCGAGTAGTTTCGCTGCGGACCCTAATGAAGGCAGTATTTGATGCTGTCGGGGAGTTGCATGATCACGTTTTCTCCGAAGCCGCTGTTCTACTCCACACACGAGGTGAACGATCACATCAACGCGATGTACTGAGATGAGAGTGGGTGCTCGTCGTTCCGACGTTAGGAGACGATGGTGTTCACTTTGAAAGTGTGAACTTTCGCACTTCCTGAGGACCATGCTGACATGATCGGGTCCTGGTTCCCAGGAGCAGAGGGGTCCTGCCAGAGCTGAGCGTCGCTTCAATGGAGCGGCGCCACGTTGAGTCGCTGACGCGGCGTTTCGTGGGTCCAGTTGTTCAGCTCCTCGCCTGGATCAGTTCGGCCTCGACGATCTCGAGGGTGAGCTCCTGGAGTTCTGCCACGGAGCTTCGCAGGCGCCTGCTGTTGTCGAGCATCGGCTGGAGGGCGGCGAACTGTTCCTCGGTGAGGACCTTGGTCACGGTGCGCTGGGCCACCTTGCGGGTCCACACGATGTAGGGGCCGTGGAGCCGCGCCGGTTCCCCGTGACAGGCGCAACGGGGGTTCCCACAGCGGGTGCGGCGGACCTGTATCGAGCCCGGCAGCGCCAGGTCCACTGCCGCCAGCGCCGCAATGACGCGCTGTTGGCGGCGGCGCTGGGCAGCGGAGAGCCGCAGTGTCGTCGTCTCGGCCATCGGCATCCACCCTATCCCCGGCTGCCGTCGGTATGCATACCGACGGCAGAAGACGACCGGGGAGAGGGGACACATGGCGGCGAGCGTCGAGGTCGCAGCGAAACGGGACGGCTTCGCGGCGCTGGTGGAGCTGACCCGCTCGGTGTTCAGCGCGCCGAGCTTCGCCATCTTCAAAGACCTGATGGGCGGCTGGGTGCTCGCTCCCGGCCGGCGCACGATCACCGCCATCATCTCGGTGGCCGACCCTGACGGCAGGCGCGCCCACGACGCGTATCACCGGTTCGTGCGTGACGGGGCGTGGGCCATGTCCCGGCTGTGGCGGGTGCTGGCCGTCCACGCCATCGCCCGCTTCGCCCCCGCAGGGGTGGTGGTCGCTTTGGACTGCGACGACACGCTGTTCCACAAGACCGGCCGGCGCGTCGACGGAGCTGGCGTGTTCCGCGACGCTGTGCGCTCCACGGCCCGGCGCGTCGTGCACGCCACGGGGCTGAACCTGGTCGTCGTCACCTTGCGGGTGGTCCCGCCGTGGGGAGGGTGCCCGATCGCCCTGCCCGTCAACGTCCGGCTGCACCGCAAGGCCGATGCCACCACCACCGTCGCCCACGCCGCCGACATGATCCGCGAGCTGGCCGACTGGCTGCCGGAGCGGTCCTTCCACCTCTGCGCCGATGGCGCCTACGCCTCCCTGGCCGGTGCCGGGCTACCCCGAACGCATCTCACCTCCCGGATGCGCCGCGACGCCGCCCTCTACGAGCCCGCACCCCCGCCCACCGGCCGACGAGGCCGTCCCCGCACCAAGGGCGACCGGTTGCCAACCCCGCCCGAGCTCGCCGCCCAGGCCCGGCTCCGGGACTGGAAGCGGGCCAGCATCGACGTCCGCGGCCACGACGTCGAGCGCCTCGTGTATGTCCGCGACGTGCTCTGGTACAGGGTCAACAAGGACGACCTCGTTCGCCTCGTCGTCATACGCGACCCGGACGGGATCGAACCCGACGACTTCTTCTTCACCACCGACCTCACCGCCACCGGGGCCGAGGTCGCCTCCCGCTACGCCGGGCGCTGGTCCGTTGAGGTCACCTTCCGCGACGTGAAACAGGATCTCGGCGGCGAGAACCCCCAGTCCTGGAAGCGCAAGGGGCCCGAACGCGCCGCGTGCCTGTCGTTGTGGCTGCATGGCCTCGTGTGGTGCTGGTACCTCGACGCCCATCCCGCCGGCGGCACCTGGCCGACGAGGCCGTGGTACCGCCACAAGGTCACGCCCAGCTTCCTCGACGCCCTCGCCGCGCTACGCCGTCTGCTGTGGTCCGATCGAATTACGGCGTTGTCATCCGTAGCGCCCCACAACAGCAAAATCACCGAGGCGCTGCTCGACACGCTGGCCTACGCCGCCTGAGGTCGACCAAGAGTGATCGCGGTAGGGACCGCCCTTGCGGGCGGCCCCCCGCGCAGATCCCAGCGTGCGCTGCTAACGCACTGGGCTCCTGCCTTGGGTACGAGCGTCGAAGCGCACGTTGGGGAAGGGATGCATCACGCGGGTGGACGGTATCCACCGTTTCGCAAGGCGGCTCATCCGGGTCCAGTTGAGACGGGTTCGCTGGCTGCGGCGCCGTAGCGCCGAGTACCAGTGTTTGGTCACCTGGGTGCGGAAGGCCCCCACTGCGTCGGTGTTGCCGGGCACGGCGTAGTAGGCGGCGTGGCCTCTGACCACGCTCGCCACCCAGCGGCCTTGCTCCGGGATGGGCAGATGCCGACGCTGCCGCAGTTGGTCCTTGACCTCGTGCAGCTTGGCCCGCATCCGTTTCGAGATGGTCTTACGCTTGAGCCAGAAGCGCCCGGTCCTCGTCTTCCCACAGATGTGGGTGAAGCCGAGGAAGTCGAACGTCTCGGGCTTCCCTTCTCCCCGCGTCGCCCGGTTTCGGGCGGCGTTGCGCCCGAACTCGATGAGGCGCGTCTTGTCGGGATGCAACTCCAGGTTGAACTTCGCCAACCGCTCGCGAAGATCGTCGAGGAACTGCTGGGCGTCGGCCTGATGCTCGAACCCGGCAACGAAGTCGTCCGCGAACCTCACGATGATCACATCACCGTGGGCGTGCCGTTGTCTCCACTGCCGGACCCACCGGTCGAGGACGTAATGGAGGTAGATGTTAGCCAGCAGCGGCGAGGCCGACGCCCCTTGGGGCGCCCCCTCGTCACTCGCCGTCCACCTTCCGTCCTCGATCACCCCTGCGTTCACCCACTTGTGGATGAGGCGCAGGACCCGCTTGTCCGCGATCCGGTGCTCGACGAACTTCTGAAGCCAGTCATGATCCAAACTGGTGAAGAAGTCGCGGATGTCCGCGTCGAGCACCCAGTTCACCTTCTTCCGTTCGGTCCCGACCGTCAGCGCATCCAACGCATCGTGCGGGCTGCGCCCCGGCCGGAACCCATAGGAAAAGCCCAGGAAGTCCACCTCGTAGACGGCGTTGAGCACCTCGACGACGGCCCGCTGGACGACCTTGTCCTCCAACGTGGCGATGCCGAGCGGCCGAAGCCGCCCGTCCGCCTTCTCGATGTACGCCCTACGCGACGGGCTCGCCCGGTAGGCGCCGCTGTGGACCCGTTGATGCAAGTCCCGGAGGTTGGACTCCAGGTCATGCCCGTAGGCCCCCCACGTCACCCCGTCCACACCCGGTGCGGCCTGGGGGCGGATCGCCCAGTAGGCCGCCCGGAGGCGATCCAGGTCGACATGGTGCAACAACGCCGTGAACCGTGCGTCCTTGTCCTTTCGTGCTACCTCACGCACACGGTCCAGCCCGTTTGACACGCCTTGCCCGGCGCTGCGTCCGGGACGTGATGCGCTGTCCGTGTTCCCCTTGGCCAGCCCCCTTTCCTCCACCACCTCCGCGGCCACTGACGTGGCGTTGTTCGGCGGCTTCACAGGTACTACGGGGCTGTCAGACTTCCCATGGTCGTGCATCACCGGCTTACGGCCTTGGCCTTCCCGGTGCGACCCGCCCCGCGATCAACGCGACGGGCAACCATGGGATCTCCCGGTTCTCGTGCATGGAGATTCCGTACATGCGCCGGGTCTTCGACCGCGCAGGGTCCGCTGACGGCTCGCGATAACGCCGCCAGCGATGTGGCCTTCCGCTCGTTTCGACAGCGTCGGCACCCCGAACTCGTTGATTTCGCGGCTCAATACCGGGCCTGTACGTGCCCCTGTCAACGCTTCGCCATCGTCCTCACGGACGCCAACGCATGACTCGGGGTCACCGTGGGCTGCTAACCCTTCGATGCAGAGCTCTCTCATCTCCTTCTCCATGCCGGTTTATCCCGGCGCTCCGAAACTCCGACTTCAACAGACGGGTGCATTGGGCCGGGCGGGACGCCGCCGGTGATGCGCGTGACGACCATCAAGGCCCGCGCCCACGGCGTGAAGGCCATGGTCGACTACTACGCCGGCTTGGCCGCCGACCAGGCGCGACGCGACGGCGTCAGCCGGGGCCCGGTCGACTACTACCTCGACCCGGCCGAGCCACCGGGGCGGTGGTGGGGCGCCGGCACGGCGGCGCTCGGCCTCGGTGCCGAGGTCGCGCCCGAGGAGCTGGAGGCACTCCTCCTGGCCCGCCACCCGGTGACGGGTGCCGGCCTGGGTCGGGGCTAAGGCGCTGATTCGGCTCGGGCTTTCGACGCCTGCTTCTCGGCTTCGAAGTCCGTGTCGGTCCTGTGGGCCCTCGCCGACGACCCATTCGTGCGCGCCGAGGTCGCCGGCGCCCACGACGCCGCCGTGGACGCCGCCCTGGAGTGGTTGGCCCGCCGCGGGGCCGTCACCCGCCGGGGCCGGGACGGCGTCCACCAGGTCGACACCCAAGGTGTGGCGGTCGCGGTGTTCCGCCAGCACACCAGCCGCAGCGCCGATCCCCAGCTTCACACCCACGCCACCGTGGTGGCCAAGGTCCAGGACCCCTCCGGCAAGTGGCTGTCGCTCGACGCGGGGTTCTTGAAGCACCAGCAGCGCTCCATCGGCTGGATCTACGCGTCGGCCCTGCGCGCCGAGCTCACCGCCAGAGTGGGCGTGGCGTGGGGCGCCGTTACCAACGGCCACGCCGACATCGACGGCGTCCCCGCCGAACTGCTGAAGGTCTTCTCGGCTCGCGCCGCCCAGGTGAAGGAGAAGCTGGGCGAGCTGGTGGCCGAGTGGGTCGAGGCCCACGAC
>JBOHFT010000219.1:0-6957 GCA_050699815.1 Pseudonocardiaceae bacterium
CCTCGAACTCCAACTCCGTGTAGGACAGCTCCGGGCGATCCCGCACCGGCGACCCGTACCGGAACCCGATCAGCGCGACATACACGTCCGCGTCAAGCACAGCCTCCCGGCATACCTGCGCCGGCCGTTCGTCCCGCGGGCCGAAATACGCCATATCGCTGATGGCGTCGCCAGCCCTGGTCACGGCCTGCTCGGCGGCCGCGACGAACGAGCGTCCGGTGGGGAGCCGCCGCAACTCCGAGGTGTGGCTCAGAAACACCCGCCGTGGCCGTGGCACGACACGACCTGCCGATCAGCCGAAGCGGGCTGCGGCGGCTCGCAGTGGGGCGAGCCGACCGCGGATGGGCACCGTCCACAGCGGGTGTCCACGCAGACCCCACCTGCCCAGCAGCGCGTCGGCAGCGAGGAACCCGCTGGTCGCCGCGCGTTCCATCAGCGCAACCGGAAGGTCTACCCGGGTAAGGTCCCCGGCCAGCACCACAGTCGGGTCTGGGGTAACCACGGTGGGCCGGTCGGCGAACGTGCCGGGCGCGAACAGCGGGCAGTCGGCCTGCAGCTCGTGGCGCTCGTCGATGATCTGCGCGTCGGCCGTCTCAGGGTAGACCCGCCGTAGCTCCTCGAGCAGCCGGCCCTGCGCCGGGTCCCCGGTCAGCGCGTAGGCATGAAGTTCCACCACCGAGCCGCCGGTGCGGCGCGCCCACCGCCCAGCCTCGCCCTCGAATCGCTCCAGCACGCTGACGTTGTCCAGCGGCCCGAAGCCACTGGTGCCCAGGAACCCGGGCCGGTCGGGGCGCACCGGGCGGTCCAGCCACAGCCGGGACACCAAGAACGGCGGGGCGGTGCGCAGCCGCGCGATGCGCTCCCGCCAGGGCGGCTCACCGAGCTCGGGCGACGCGGCGAGCAGCGCCTGCAGCCCCCGCACATCGGCGGCGAGCACCACGGCATCGATTTCTGACACGTCGCCAGCGTGGACCGCGAAGCGGCGGTCCCGCCCGGGTGCCACCTGCTTGACGGCCACGCCGGTGCGCACCACCACGCCAAGCTCAGCGAGGTAGCCGCCCATCGGCTCCCACAGCGCCTGCGGGAACGGTTCGGCGGTCACGTCGAAGACCAGGCCTTCGGCGGAGCCGAGGAAGTAGATGTGGAACATCGTGGCCAGCTCGGCTGCCGACAGCTCCCGGGGATCGGCGAAGAAGCTGCGGGAGAACACCGAGAACGCCAGGTGCCGGGCCGCCTCCGGGAAGCGCACCCGCTCCAGGAACGTCATCGCGTCCTGGTCGTCCAATCGCCAGTAGATCTCCGGCACCGACACGTCAACCAGCGGCAGCGCGGCCACCCCATCAATCCGGGTGACCAGGTCCCGCCACCGGAAGGTCGGGCTGTTCAGCGCGAAGGCCAGCGCGTTCCACGGGGGTGTGCGGGGCAGACCCTTGAACGTGTCCCGATGGCCGTCAGCGTCGATCAGCGGGTAGTCCGCCAGCGGCGTCAGCGCCCGGCCCAGCGGCCCGGCCCGGCGCAGCAGCGCCCGCAGGTTGTAGTACTGCCGGAAGAAGGCATGGAACCCGCGGCTCATGGTGACCGCGGACCCGTCGGCCAGCGTCGTCGGCCAGCCGCGCAGTCGGCCGCCGAGCTGCGGGTCGCGCTCCAGCAGCTGCACCTGCACGCCGCGCTCGGCCAGCGCCACGGCGGCCGCGATGCCGGCGATCCCCCCGCCCACCACGGCGACCCGCGGCCGCTGGCCTTCGGGTTGCAGCCGCCCGCCCCGCGGTGGGTGCAGCACGGCTCGACGGTCCCGCCCGGGCCGCTGGCCGTTGCCGTTGCGCGGGGTCACGTGCCCCGCCTGGCCACAACGGTGTGCACGATGCCTCGTTCCCACCCTGGCATGGTGGCGATCCGGGTATCGACCAGGCCGTGCCCGCGCAGCCGGTCAGCCAGCCTGTCGACGGTGTCGAAATGCAGCACGCTGCGCCACAAGTAGCGGTAGAGCCCGGCCCGGCCGGTGACCACCTTCCCGGCTGGAATGATCACCGTCCAGCTCACCGCGGTCCAGATCGCCCGGCTGCGCGCCCGGCCGTCCAGCGCGTAGTCGTGGATCGCCAGTGGCGCCCCTGGTGCGAGCAGGTCGCGCAGCCCGGCCAGCACTGGGTCGGGGTCAGGCAGATTGCGCACCAGGTACGCGGCGAAGATCCCGTCGAACGGGCCATGAATCCCGGCGGCGGCGAGCTCCTCGGCCCTTGCGTGCACGAACGACACCCGCTGCGGCCAGTCGGCCTGCCGGGCCTGGGCCAGCATGCCGGCCGACCCGTCCACCGCGGTGATCGTGGCCTGGGGTGCCGCCGCGAGCAGCGCGGCCGTCGACGCCCCGGTCCCGCAGCCCAGGTCCAGCAGGTGCAACCCGGCACCATCCCCAGGAAGCTGCATCCGGCGGGCGGAGCGGGCCAGGTTCTCGTGATACCCCGGGCTGGAGCCGACCAGCCGGTCGTAACTCGCGGCGGCAGCGTCGAACTCGCTCGGTACGTCGATCGTCACGCACGCAGCCTAACTGTGGACAACCCGTGAGCGGCGATGCGGCTCAGGGCTCGTATCGCCACTCACGGGCCGGAGGGACCCGCGGGTGCCGGATGCAGAGCACGCGGCTCAGTCTTGCGGACAAGCATGGAACAAGGCCGAACAAATCAGGCCATCCACGGATCCGCGAGGGCGCGCTCATCAGGTCGGCGCCCGCCACCAGTCGCGGATACGGTGCGGACGGGATATACTGCAGCTGTTAGCCGCTGGAGCCCTCTGAGGGAGGCGCCATGATTGTCCTTGGTGTCATTTTACTGTTGCTGGGTTACTTTCTCAGTATCCAAATTCTGTGGGTGCTCGGGATCATCCTGCTCGTGGTCGGAGTGGTTCTTTTCTTGTTGGGAAGCGTCGGGCGTTCGGTGGGAGGGCGCAGGCACTACTACTGACCCAGCTCAGCTACAAACGCTGAACGCGCAGGATGTGGGCGACGGCTCGCCGGGGCTGGAGTTGCACGTAGTTGGCCTGCCCCCAGTCGTAGGTTTCGCCGCTGACCTCGTCGTGTACGAGGAAACGGTCCCGCCTGCCCATGCCCAGCGTCGGCAGGTCCAGCCAGACTGTCCCGCTCACGGTGTTGACGGGTTCCAGCGTCACCACACAGATCACGGTGTCACCGGTGGCCGGGTCGGTCTTGGAGTACACCAGGAGTGACGCATGGTCGATGTGGTGAAACCGCAGGGTGCGCAACTGCTGCAGCGCGGGATGCGCCCGGCGGATTGCGTTGAGCCGGGCGATCCACGGTTGCAGGGACCGGCCTTCGGCCAGCACGGCGGCGAAGTCCCGGGGGCGAAGCTGGTACTTCTCGCTGTCGAGGTACTCTTCACTGCCTGGCCGCACCGGGGTGTGCTCGAAGAGCTCGAAGCCGGAGTAGACCCCCCAGGAAGGGGACAATGTGGCGGCCAGCGTGGCCCGGATGGCGAACATGCCGGGACCGCCCTGCTGCAGTGATTCATGCAGGATGTCCGGGGTGTTGACGAAGAAGTTGGGCCGCACTTCGTCGGCTCTGGAGGCCAGCTCCGTCGCGTAGTCGGCGATCTCCTGCTTGCCGGTGCGCCAGGTGAAATAGGTGTAGGACTGGGTGAAGCCCAGCCGGGCCAGCCCGTAGAGCCGGGCCGGCCGGGTGAACGCCTCGGACAGGAACAGCACGTCCGGGTATCGGTCCTTGACCTGCCAGATCAGCCAGTGCCAGAAGTCCGGGGGCTTGGTGTGCGGGTTGTCCACCCGGAATATCCGCACTCCGCGCTGCACCCAGCACAGCATCACCCGCAGCATCTCGGCGTAGGCGCCGCGGGGATCGGAATCGAAGTTGAGCGGGTAGATGTCCTGGTAGCGCTTGGGTGGGTTCTCCGCGTAGGCGATCGTCCCGTCCGGACGGGTGGTGAACCATTCGGGGTGCTCCTTGGCCCACGGGTGGTCCGGGGCGCAATTCAGGGCGTAGTCCAGCGCGACTTCCATGCCGAGCTCACCGACCCTGGCAACGAAGGCATCGAAGTCCTCGAGCGTGCCCAGCCGGGGGTGCACCGCGTCGTGCCCCCCGTCGGCCGAACCGATCGCCCACGGCGAACCGACGTCATCGGGGCCAGGATCGGGGGTGTTGTTGGGGCCCTTGCGGTTCACCTCCCCGATCGGGTGGATCGGCGGCAGGTACACCACGTCGAAGCCCATCTGTGCGATCCGGTCCAGCTCGCGGGTGGCGGTCTCGAACGTTCCGTGCACCGGGTTGCCCTGGCCGTCCCAGCCGCCGGTGGACCGGGGGAACAGCTCGTACCAGGAACTGAACAGTGCCTCGGGGCGGTCCACCCAGACCTTGTGTGAGCTGCCTTCGGTGACCAGGTCGCGAATCGGGTCGGCGTCGAGGATCTGGGTCACCGGTGTCGCGAGCGCTGGCCCCACCCGCTGGTCGAGGGGGCGTCCGGCGTCGCGCAACGCCGCCGCCGCCTCGGCCAGGATCGCCTGGCCAGGTTCCTGGCCCCCCCGGCCGGCCGCTCGGTCCAGCAGCAGGGCGCCGACGTGCAGGTCGTTGTCCAGCTCGGATACGCCCTGGCCAGCGTCGATCTTCACCTCGATCGCGTGCCGCCAGGTCGTCCATGGGTCGGCCCAGGCGTCGACCCGGAAGGTCCAGCAGCCCACCTGATCCGGCACTACGGTCGCGGTGAACAGGTCAGTGCCTGGTGCCGGTGGTCGCATCCTGATCTGACGGCCCGGCCGGTCGCCGGGGCCGCCCCAGACCACCGTGGCGGCCACCGCATCGTGCCCCTCGCGCCACACCGTGGCCGACACGGGAACGTGCTCCCCGACCACCGCCTTGCTGGGGTACTTCCCACACGACACCACCGGCGTCACATCATCGATCACAAGCCGACCACTCACCCCCCCCAGTCTGCCGGGCGGGACCGCGTTCTGGAGGCAGACTGCGGTAATCGGGTGCCCCATAACCGCGTTCTGCCTCCAGAACGCAGGACCTGGTCGGGGGGTTAGCCTCGTTTGATGCACCAGTTTGGCGAGCGGCGGCGGCTCGGAGAGACGCTGCGGGCGGCACGCGCCCACGCCGGGCTGTCTGGGGAGGGGCTTGCCGAACGCCTGGGGATCTCCCAGTCCCGGGTAAGCCGGATTGAGCTCGGCCAGCAGGCCGCCCCGACGGACCTGGTGCGCCGTTGGGCAGAGGTGACCGAAACCTCGGAGGACCGCGCCACCGAGCTGGTCAGGTTGGCCGATGCCGCGGGCACCGAGGCAGTCGTGTTGCGTACCGCGAGACCCCGAGGTCTGGCGCAACTTCAGCGTGACAGCGTGGAGTTTGAGGCTACCGCGGCGACCATTCTTGAATTCGATCCGGTGATCGTGCCCGGGTTGCTGCAGGTGCCCGAGTACGCTCGCCGAATCTTTACTGCGGGGAAGCCCCGGCACGACCTGGCCGAGATCGCTGCCGCTGTGGCAGGGAGGATGGACCGCCAACTCGTCCTCTACGAGGGCGCCACCCGGTTCGAGTTCGTGATCACCGAGGCGGCGCTGCGTTGGTGGGTCGGGCCGCCGAAGGTCATGCTCGCCCAGCTCGACCGGATCACCGCCCTCGCTGGGCTGGAGACTGTTCACGTCGGGGTGATCCCGTTGGACACTGAGGTCGGCATCTGGCACGAGCACGGGTTCGCCGTGTTCGAGGACCGCCCTGACGACGATCCTGCTGTGACTATCGAGACCCAGACCAGCCAGGTGACTACCACCGATCCGGCTGAGGTCGCATTCTACCGGGACGCCTTCGTGCGGCTGCGGGAGGCGGCGCTGCACGGGCCTGAGGCCGACGCGTTGCTGCGCCGGATTCGCGAGGGCCTGCTGCGCGCACAGCCCGAGCGCTGACAGCTCGTGGATCAGGCGGCGACAGAGTTCTGGCGTCAATTGGGCGAGCCCGGCTGGCCGCAAATTTTAACGGCAGGTAAATAAACCGCCCCGCGCGACGGTGAACTCCGAAGCGTCAACAGGTCGGCCTGGCCGCGGGATAAAGTCCGCGTGTGAGAGCACTGCGCCGGTTCACCGTCCGCGCCCAGCTGCCGGGACCGCTGGCACCGCTGGAGACGCTGGCCGCCAACCTGCGGTGGACCTGGCACCAGCCCACCCAGGACCTGTTCGCCTCGCTGGACAAGCACACCTGGGACGCCGTCAACGGGGATCCGGTGCGGCTGCTCGGTGAGATCCCCACCGGCCGGCTCACCGCGCTGGCCGCCGACGAGACCGTGGTGGACAGCACCCGCGCGCTCGCCGAGGACCTGCGGCGCTACCTGGACGAGCCCCGGTGGTACCAGCAGCGCCAGCAGGACCTGCCCACTCTGCCTTCGTCGATTGCCTACTTCTCGATGGAATTCGGCGTCTCCGAGGTGCTGCCGTTCTACTCCGGCGGCCTGGGCGTGCTGGCCGGTGACCATCTCAAGGCCGCCTCGGACCTCGGGGTGCCGCTGATCGGGGTCGGGCTGCTCTACCGCTCGGGCTACTTCCGGCAGTCGCTGTCGCTGGACGGCTGGCAGCTGGAGCACTACCCGGCGCTGGACCCGCAGGGCCTGCCGCTGCGCCTGGTGGCCGACGCCACCGGTGCACCGCTGCCGGTGCACGTCGGCATGCCCGGCGGGCGGGTGCTGCGGGCGCGGATCTGGCGGGCCGATGTCGGCCGGGTGCCGCTGCTGCTGCTGGACAGTGACATCGAGGATAATCCCGACGATCTGCGCGGGGTCACCGACCGGCTCTACGGCGGCGACCAGGATCACCGGATCACCCAGGAGATCCTCGCCGGGATCGGCGGGGTCCGTGCGGTGCGGCTGTTCTGCCAGCTCACCGGCCACCCCGAGCCCGAGGTGTGCCACACCAACGAGGGCCACGCCGGGTTTCTCGGCCTGGAGCGGATCCGGG
>JBOHFT010000220.1:0-6924 GCA_050699815.1 Pseudonocardiaceae bacterium
GTCCGGGAGCCAGCTCGAGACCGAGGGGACCGGAAGAATGTCGCCGAGCAATCCGCGCGGTGTCGGCCACGACGGCGATGCAGTTCGGCTCGTAGCAGAACGACAGCGAGTACGTGTGGCCTTGGAGGTCAGGACAGGTCCGGTCGATCCTCGACTCGACGCTGGCGACCGAGACGACCCGTTTGGGCTGATCTCGGTGCTGCCGTATTTGTGGTCGATGGTGACCCGGAACGCGCCGGGCTCCGGCTCGCCAGTGTCCTGAGCCCATGTAGGGATCGGCAGCGGTGTCAGGGCCCCGAGCCCACGCGCGCCGGTCAGCAACCGGCGGCGGGATCGAGGATCGTGGTGGTCATCTTTCCTTTTCTCCCTTCAGGATCAGTGATGGGGTCGATCAGGTGGGTGGGGAGGTCGGCGCGGCGGTCATCGCCTGGTCTTTGGCGCCAGCGCTTACGGCACGAGGTCGGGGTTCGCGCTGTTGACCGCCTCGGTGAGCAGCTCGAAGTCCTGGGTGTACGCCGGGTAGCTCCAGTTCTCCAACGCCCGGAATGCGACGACCTGCCCCGCCTGGACCGCCGGCAGCGCCCGCCACGTCGCGACCTCCGCCAGCGCGTCGAGACCGGACGAGCCCAGCCGGCTGTCGAACAGGATGAGGTCGCGGGGTACTTCTGGCACCAGCTCCGAGCTGTCCAGCGGACACCCCGCCCGCGCCCGGTGTGCTCATTGTTCTCGTGCGATCATCGACCACCGGCAACCGTGCGTTGGCCGCGAGTTCGCCTTCGGAGGCCGGTGATCGTGGTCACCAGGAGGCTGGGTGTCCAGTCCTCCTGACACGGTGCGATAATCGGTGCGGTGTCGCCGGCCAGGGGCTCGACTCAGTTTTCCGTCGAAACTGACGGAAAGCCGTAGACCCTCACCCCCTCTGCCAACACCTTCATCCCCCTGGGTCAGGAGGTCTGGCGCCTGTCTGTTGCTCTGGGGCGTTTGGGAGGGATCGGGTAGGCCGTGGGTGGTGACGTCTCTGGGTGGGTGCGAAGGTTCGCGCCGCTGATGGCGGAGGGTGGGACCGTTCTTGATGTGGCCTGTGGCGCGGGGCGGCATGCGCGATGGCTGCTGGAGCGGGGCTACCGCGTCGTGGCGGTGGACGTCGACGTGGCGGGTGTGGCGGATCTCGTCGGGCATCCGCGGGTGGAGATCGTCGAGGCCGACCTGCAGGACGGGCGGTGTTTCCCGCTGCGCGGGCGCCGCTTCGACGGCGTGGTCGTGACCCGCTACCTGCACCGGCCGATCCTGCCTGACCTCGTGGGCGCGGTGGCGCCTGGCGGGGTCTTGGTCTACGAGACGTTCGCGTGGGGCAACGAGTGCTTTGGCCGCCCGGCCAACCCCGATTTCCTGCTGTGGCCGGGGGAGCTGCTCGACGCGGTGAGAGGCGAGCTGCGCGTCGTGGCCTACGAGGACCTGGTCGTCGCCGAGCCCCACCCCGCCGCCGTCCAGCGGATCTGCGCCCGACGTCCTTAGACGTATGCTCGGCAGCGTTGCCGGTACGGGAGAGGTGGCGTTGACCCGGCGGGTGTTCGTGTCCTACAGCCATGACGACCGGGCGTGGCGCGACGCGTTCCGCCAGATGCTGGGACCCGCGCTGGCCCGCTACGGCATCACGCTGTGGGCCGACGACCACATCAGGAGCGGGCAGCGTTGGGAACGCGTGATCGACGACGCGCTCGACGGGACCGAGCTGGGGCTGCTGCTGGTCACGCCGGCTTATCTGATGTCGCCCTTCAGCTGGGAGGTGGAGGTCCCCACGCTGCTCGCCGGCGGGGTGCCGGTCGTGTGGGTGCTGGTGGAGGACTGCCTGTGGGAGGACGTCGAGGCGCTCGCGCGGCTTCAGGGGCTGCAAGACCCGCGCCGCGACGGCGCGCTCGCCGACCACCCGAGGCCGACACGGGAGCTGGCCCGGCTGTGCCGCAGGATCCGCAACGAGCATCTCGTCGGTCTGCGCGCAGCGCCGGCAGCGGCGCTTGGCGGCAGCCCGCCGATGGTGAGGCCGGCGGCCGCTGGCACGATCTCGCCAGCGAGCCCGGGCCGTGTGTTCGGCGCGGTCCCCCGACGGCCGCCGATCTTCGTCGGGCGGGATCTGGATCTCGACGGTCTGCGGGCGGAGGTGGTGTCGGGGCTTGCCACCGCGGTCGGGGTGACGGGCACGCCGTCGGTGTTCGGGCTGTATGGCCGGGGTGGGATCGGCAAGACCGTGCTGGCCTCGGAGCTGACCCGCGACCCCCAGACGCTGGCCTGGTTCCCCGACGGGGTGTTCTGGGTGTCGTTGGGCGAGCGGGCGGACGTGATCGGCGCCCAGCGCGAGTTGGTCGGCTGGTTGGGCGGGGACGCGGACGCCGTCCGCTCACCGCTGCAGGGCGCCAAGGTGCTGACCGAGCTGCTGGCCGCCAAGCAGTGCCTGCTGATCGCCGACGATGTCTGGTCGCTGGGCGCGGCGCAGGCGTTGGCCGTGGTCGGCCCCAAGGGTCGGCTGCTGCTGACCACCCGAGACGGTCTGCTGCCGCGGCGGTTGGGCGCGACGGCGATCCAGCTGGACGTGCTCAGCGTCGCCGCCGCGAAACGGCTGCTGGGCACGCTGGTCGGGATGGCGCCTGGCGAGCTGCCGGTCGAGGCTGACGGCATCGTGGAGGCGACCGGTCGGGTGGCGCTGGCGGTGGCGCTGGTCGGCGCCGCGATCGGCCGCGGCAACCAGAGCTGGTCCGACGTCGCCGCACGGCTGGCCGAGGCCGGCGAGATGTTCGCCGGGCACGCGTACACGAACACGTTCAAGGCGTTGGATGTGGCGACCAGCGGGTTGGCGGCCGACGAGGTTGACCGCTACCAGGCGTTGGCCTGCTTCCCCGAGGACACGGTCGTCCCGCCGGTCACGATCGGGCGGCTGTGGGGGCTGGCCCAGCCTGAGCTGAGCGTGCAGCTACGGCGTTTCGCCGAGCTGGGGCTGGTCCGGTTGGAGGCGGGCGGGGTGGCGTTCCACGATCTGCAGCGCGACTACCTGCTGCTGCACGCGGAGGCGGCGGCGTTGGCGCACGAGCAGCTGCTGGCCGCGCACCGAGCATCCCCGGGCGACGACTGGTGCCGGCTGGACCCCGACGACCCCTATCTGTGGGATCGCCTGACCTACCATCTGGCCGCGGCTGGGCGGCATCACGAGCTGATCGCCACCGTCACCGACCCGGCATGGCTGGCGGTGCGGATCGCCCACGGTGGGTCGCTCGCCGCCGAGCGCGATGTGCGCGATGCCCTGCGGTGGGAGCCGACCGAACCCCGCTTGCAGGCGCTGCTCCGGAGGCTTCGGCAGACCACTCACCTGCTCGACCGCGCCTCCGGGGCCGAGTCAGTGGTGGCGACGCTGAGCACGCACCTGTGGCCCTTGCGCGACACGCTGGACCTGGCCCGCCTCGACCGCATCGCGCCCGGCGCGCGGCTGGACGTGGCGTGGATCGCCGATGCGACCAGCCCCCAACTGGTCCGCACGATCACCGGCCACACCGGCTGGGTGACGTCGGTGGCGTGGTCACCCGACGGCGCCCAGCTCGCCTCCGCCGGCGACTACGACCGGATGGTGCGGGTATGGGACACCGCCACTGGCACCCAACTCCATGCCCTGTCGGGGCACACTGGCGGGATGCGGTCGGTTGCGTGGTCACCCGACGCCACCCGGCTGGCCTCCGCCAGCGACGACACGACGGTGCGGGTGTGGAAGGCCACCACCGGCACCCAACTCCACACCCTGTCAGGACACACCGGCGCGGTGATGTCGGTGGCCTGGTCCCCCGACAGCACCCGGCTGGCCTCCGCCAGCAGCGACACGACGGTGCGGGTGTGGGACGCCGCCACCGGCACCGGGCTCCACACCCTGACGGGGCACACCGGCGGGGTGTGGTCGGTGGCGTGGTCACCCGACGGCACCCAGCTCGCCTCCGCCAGCGACGACACGACGGTGCGGGTGTGGAAGGCCGCCACCGGCACCCAACTCCACACCCTGTCAGGACACACCGGCGAAGTGAACGCGGTGGCGTGGTCACCCGACGGCACCAGGCTGGCCTCCGCCAGCAGAGACCGGACGGTGCGGGTGTGGGACGCCGCCACCGGCACCGGGCTCCACGCCCTGACGGGGCACACCGGCTGGGTGCGATCAGTGGCGTGGTCACCCGACGGCACCCGCCTGGCCTCCACCAGCAGCGACGCGACGGTGCGGGTGTGGGACGCCGCCACCGGCACCCACCTGCGCACGCTGTCGGGGCACATCGGCAGGGTGTGGTCGGTGGCGTGGTCGCCCGACGGCACACAGCTCGCCTCCGCCAGCAGAGACTGGACGGTGCGGGTATGGGACACCGCAACCGGCACCCAACGTGACGCGAGGTCGGCGCACACCCACCGGGTGAGATCACTGGCGTGGTCACCCGACGGCACCAGGCTGGCCTCCGCCAGCAACGACGCGACGGTGCGGGTGTGGGACGCCGCCACCGGCACCGGGCTCCACGCCCTGACGGGGCACACCGGCGAGGTGCGGTCGGTGACGTGGTCACCCGATAGCACCCAGCTCGCCTCCGCCGGCGACGACACGACGGTGCGGGTATGGGACGCCGCCACCGGCACCCACCTGCGCACGCTGTCGGGGCACATCGGCAGGGTGTGGTCGGTGGCGTGGGCGCCCGACGGCACCCAGCTCGCCTCCGCCGGCGACGACGCGACGGTGCGGGTGTGGGACGCCGCCACCGGCGCCCAACTCCACACCCTGTCCGGACACACCGGCGGGGTGAGCTCGGTGGCGTGGGCGCCCGACGGCACCCGCCTGGCCTCCGCCGGCGACGACGCGACGGTGCGGGTGTGGGACGCCATCACCGGCGCCGGACTCCACACCCTGTCAGGACACGCCGGCGGGGTGTGGTCGGTGGCGTGGTCACCCGACGGCACCCGGCTGGCCTCCGCCAGCGCCGACGAGACCGTGCGGGTATGGGACGCCACCACCGGCGCCCAACTCCACACCCTGTCCGGACACACCGGCGGGGTGAGCTCGGTGGCGTGGGCGCCCGACGGCACACGGCTCGCCTCCGCCGACAACGATGGAGCAGTGATGCTGCGGGACGCTCTCGCGGGCCGGCGGACAGGCCAAGTGGTGGCCAGCCAGCGGGTGCTCAGCGTCGATTACTCGAGGGCCAGCGGCGCCTTGGCCGTCGGCACCGACCGGGGCATCATCGTCTACAACCCCTGACCGTGATCTGCCATGGGGAGGGCTCGTGGGCCACTGGGATGCGTATCGCGTGCGCAGGGCCAGGGTGAACATCACGATCCCCGATGACCTGCACCGCCGGGCGAAGGCGGCGGGCTTGCACATGGCGCTCGTCGCTCGCCG
Organism: Pseudonocardiaceae bacterium; assembly: GCA_050699815.1. Lineage (GTDB taxonomy): Bacteria > Actinomycetota > Actinomycetes > Mycobacteriales > Pseudonocardiaceae. The sequence continues at coordinate 5,408 of JBOHFT010000220.1, forward strand.
AGCGGTCGCCGACGGGCTCGACCGGCTCGACAAGACCGCCGGACTCGAGGCGTGCCGTGCCGATCTGGACGCTGAGCTCGGTCCCGTAACCGACGCCGACCGGGCCGACGCCCAAGCCTGGGTCGAACAGGTCTACAGCACGCAATCCGCCCGTCAGCGCCGCGCATGACGACCCCTCCCACAGCCAGCCATCCCCCTCAATCCTCGCCGCGGGCGTTTCCGGAAAGACTGGTTGCAGGTGTGGCAGGTATGCCGATGCCGTGGGGTCAAGCCCCGAGCGAGCTGTTGTCGAGGTCCAGGCCACCCCTGCCGAGCACGACCGGCTGCACAGGGTGCGGCGCATGGTCGCCGCCGACCCCGCCGGGGTGCAGGCCGCAGTGGGCGATGAGACGGTCGAGCTGCGCCCATCGCTGGTGCGTCTGCTGTCAGTGGCCGCCGACGCCCTGGAAAGCGGTGACATCGTGGCCCTGGTCAGCGAGGACCCGACCCCGACCATCACCCGATGCCGCAACGGCCACCGCGATGGCGCCCTCCACGCTGCTCACCGTGAATGTGAAGCACTTCCCGCCCGCCTCTCTGGCCGCGCGGTGCGCTCGTCGCCCACCCGGACCACTGATCCGGGGAACGGGTAGGTCGGTCGTCAGAGACGAAGATGTTGCTTCAGCGGCGACGATGCGCAGTGCTTGAAGGACGCGCCCGCCGGTGCCGTGGGTGATGCGGACAACGCCAACACCGCAACGTCCGGGACGCAAGGGTAGGAGTTCGGCTCCAGCGGGTCGCTGAGCGTCGGCCGGCGGGCGCGGGCAGGCCCATAGGCAAGCACGGATAGGTCTTCGATCGACCATGAGTCGGACGTGCCCGTGCCGTCAACGCCACTAGCCCGGTCTAAGGCAGCCCGGTCTAAGGCGGATGGCTGCGGACGATCCGGCGTTGGTGCGAAGGTCCGCCGTGTTGCGCGTGGTCGGAGGAGCGGGCCGACGGGGTTTGCGTCATGAGGGCGCTGGCTTCAGCGACGATACGGCCTGGCATGAGCTGTGGCTGGCGCAACGCGGAGAGTTGAGGCCTGCGAACACAACGTTGTTGCGCTCCGGGCCCTAAACGTCCCGCGGGACATAGGTCAGCAGCGTGCGCAGGTACTCCTGAGGGAAAGCGCGCAGGTCGTGCCCGCCGATCGTGATCGCGCCGGCGCGGACGTCCCACAAGCGCAGCGGCAGGCTCGCGCACGTCGACGACCGTCGCGGCGATGAACGCTGCCTTTCCCGACGCACTGGTCCAGGGATGGAAGCACCTCGTGTCGGACATGGACAATGATCCCGGCGATCGCCATGTAGCCGCGGTCGCGGTGGCCGCCGAGGCCGATGCAATCGTCACCCTCAACGCTCGTGACTTCCGAGGGGCTGTTCTGGCCAGTCACGGTATCCGCATCCTCACACCAGCCGAGCTTGTCACCCACTGCCTCGACGATCTGCCTGAGCGTGTGCTGCATGCGGTCAGCGAGATTCGGGCCGGTTTTGTGC
>JBOHFT010000221.1:0-6857 GCA_050699815.1 Pseudonocardiaceae bacterium
CCCGGCGGCTGGTGGTGGACCTGGAGGCCCCGCACGCGGCACTCACCGGGCTGCCCGGCGTCCTCGACGTCACAGTCGAGGCGGACGGCCTGCGCCAGCAGCTGGCCTTCTCGGCCAACCAGACCAGCGCCGCCGAGCTGATCGCCGCCGTAGTCGCCCAGGTCGCGGTGCGCGACCTGTTCGTGGTCGAACCGTCCATAGAAGACGTCGTCCGAACCCTCTACACCCCCTGACCCCCCTTTCCGCTTCTGGATGCAGACTGCTGTTATTGGACTCGCTCTCACAGCAGTCTGCATCCAGAACGCGGAGTGTGGGATCTACAGGTGCTGCACGTCGGCCTGCTTGGCGCGGACGGCCTCGGCGGCCTTGCGCAGCTCGGCGAGCTCGCTGTCGGTCAGCGGGGTCTCCACTACCCGACGGACGCCTGATCGGCCCAGCTCGGCGGTGACGCCCAGGTAGACACCGGAGATGCCGTACTCGCCGTCCACCCAGGCGCAGACCGGCAGCACCGCACCGGAGTCCTCGTGCACCGCGCGCACCATCCGGGCCGCCGCGGCCGACGGGGTGTAGTACGCCGAGCCGGTCTTGAGCAGGGCGACCACCTCGGCGCCGCCGTTGCGGGTCCGGGTGACCAGCTCGTCGATCTTGCCGACGGGCAGCAGGTCAGCCAGCGGCGTGCCGGACACCGTGCAGGCGCTGGGCACCGGGACCATGGTGTCACCGTGCGAGCCCAGCGTCAGGGTGCGCACCGACGACACCGGGACGGCGAGTTCCTCGGCGACGAAGTTGGTGAACCGCGCGGTGTCGAGCATCCCGGCCTGGCCCATCACCCGCTGCCGGGGGAACCCGGTGGCGAGCTGCGCCAGCGCGGTCATCTCGTCCAGCGGGTTGGACACCACGATGACGACCGCGTCGGGGGCATGCTGTGCGACGTTCTCCACGACCTGCCGGACGATCCGGGCGTTGGTCTCGATCAGGTCCATCCGGCTCATCCCGGGCTTGCGGGGCAGCCCAGCGGTAATCACGACGATGTCGCTGCCGGCGATCGCCTGGTATCCGGCGCCGTCGCGGCCGGTGGTCTGGCCGACGATCCTGGTCTCGAAGCCCTCCACCGGCCGGGACTGGTTCAGGTCCAGCGCCAGGCCCTCCGGTTTGCCCTCGATGATGTCGGTGAGCACGACGGTGTCGAACAGGTCGTACTCGGCCAGCCGCTGCGCGGTGGTCGAACCATAGAACCCAGCCCCGATGACCGCGACCTGACCGAAACGTGCCATTGCGGGAGGCTATCAAGCTCAGCCGGCGGCCAGCGGTCCCCCGGTGATGGTCAGCGCCACGAACAGCATGAGCAGCCCGAAGACACCGTAGGTGACGACGTCCAGCGCGCGGCGGCGGACGCCGAGCAGCCCGGTCCGTTCCGGTGGGAGCACCGCCCGCAACCCCGCGGCCAGCAGCAACGCACCACCGATGATCACCGTGCCCTCCCGCCAGTGGTACTGCGCGATGCGCACCATGCCGACGGCCACCACAGCCAACACCAGGCCGAAGGTCAACTGTGGCCGCAGGCTCGTCCGCTGGGTCACGGCAGGCCCGCCCGCTCGGCGGCCTCGACGACGTTGGTGAGCAGCATCGCCCTGGTCATCGGCCCGACCCCGCCGGGGACCGGCGCCAGGTACCCGGCGACGTCGGCCACCGCCGGGTCGACGTCGCCGGCCAGCCCGGCACTGGTGCGGGTGATCCCGACGTCGACCACCGCGGCACCCGGCTTGATCAGGTCAGCGGTGATCAGTCCCGGTCGCCCGGCCGCGGCCACCACGATGTCGGCGCGGGACACCTCAGCGGCCAGGTCCCGGGTGCCGGTGTGGCACAGCGTGACCGTGGCGTTCTCGCTGCGCCGGGTCAGCAGCAGCCCCAGTGGGCGGCCGACGGTGATCCCGCGGCCCACGACGGTCACGCGCGAGCCGACCAGTGGCACGCCGAAGCGGCGCAGCAGGGCCACGATCCCGCGCGGGGTGCAGGGCAGCGGTCCCGGTTCACCGAGCACCAGCCGGCCCAGGTTCACCGGGTGCAGGCCGTCGGCGTCCTTGCCCGGGTCGACCCGTTCCAGCACCGCACCGGTGTCCAGCCCGTTCGGCAGGGGCAGCTGCACGAGGTAACCGGTGCAGGCCGGGTCGGCGTTGAGCTCGTCGATCACCGCGAACAGCTCGTCTTGACCGGTGTCCGCGGGCAGGTCGCGGCGGATCGAGGCGATGCCGACCGCGGCGCAGTCGCTGTGCTTGCCCCGCACGTAGGCGTGCGAGCCGGGATCGTCGCCGACCAGGACGGTGCCCAACCCGGGAGTCACTCCGGCGCTGCGCAGTGCCGCCACCCGGGTCCGCAGATCCGCGAAGATCTCGTCCCTGGTCGCCTTGCCGTCCAGCACCACCGCGCTCACGGAAGGCATCCTCGCACCAGCGCTCACGTCCGACCGCGCCCGGGCAGCGCGATCACGGTGACCGCTACCAGGGCCAGCGCGGTGCCGATCAGCGTGGTGACGGTGAGCTGGTTGTCGCCGGCGGGCACGAACAAGTCGAGCAGCAGCGCTCCAACCAGCTGCCCGGCCACAGTGCCCAGCCCCAGCAGGAGCACCCCGGTGATCGGGACGGTCACCGCGGCGGCGCCGATGAACAGCACGCCCAGCGCGCCACCGAGGTACAGCCACGGCTGTGCGGGTAGCGGTTCGGGCAGCCCGCGCATCGCGACCTCCACGGCCGCGACCAGTGCCAGCGCAACGGTGCCCACTCCGGAGTTGACCAGGGCGGCCGGCAACATCGCGGCCAGCGGCGGCCCGTCTTGCCGGGCCGCCGCCCCGATCCGCCCGTTCACCGCCTGCTGCCAGGCGGTGCCCACCCCGGCCAGCGCAGGCGCCAGGGCCAGCCACAGGACGTGCGACGCCCCGAGCCGGTCGGACATCGCCAGCACCACAGCGGCCAGCGCGAGGACCGCACCGGCGACCCGACGCACACTGACCGCCCGCGGCCCGCCGGGCCCGACGCCGACCCGGTCCACCAGCAGGGCGCTGGCCGCCTGCCCGGCCACCACGGCGACGGTGAACCCCGCCACCCCGATGGTCGCGACGGTCAGGCCCTGGCAGAACACCAGGAACGCACCACAGATCCCGCCGAGCAGCTGGTAGGGGCGCAGCCGACGGTCCCGGACCGCGGCGCGGACCCGGCCCAGCCCACGGCGCATCCGGGGCCGCGTCGCGGCCACCAGTGCCAGCAGCAACAGACCGCCCAGGAAGGACAGCAGGGCGGCGATCAGACCGTCACCGATCCGCTGGCCGAGCTCGCCGTTGATCCGGGCCTGGACGGCCACCGCGGCCCCGATCCCGACGGCCACCGCGGTTCCCACGGCGCACGCGCCCCGGGTCGGTGCGGGCGCGGACTGCTCGCGGCGGAGGGCCACGCCTCATCCTCACCCGCACCCGGTGCGCTTGCAGGATCAGCGTCGTCACGCCCCGAGATCCACCTGGAGCCCATTCGCTGCGGCGAAACGGATGGCGGTGTCCACATCAATCCGGGCCCCGAACAGCCGCGCCTGCACCAGGGCGTCGGCGTCCAGCCGGGCCCCGCGCAGGTCGGCTCCCTCCAGCCGGGCGTTGCGCAACCGTGCCCCCGTCAGGTCAGCCCCGGAGAGGTCGGCGCCCCGCAGGTCGGCCTGCACCAGATTCGCCTCGGTCAGCCGCAACCCGGCGAGCACCACCTCCCGCAGGTCGGCGTGACCCAGCGCGGTGAGGCTCAGGTCGACCTCGCGCAACGTCCACGGTCTTAGCCGGCAGTCACTGATCGTGCTGCCCAGCAGGGAGCAGCCCGCCAGCACGGAGTCGGCCAGCGTGGCGCGCAGGAAGGTGCAGCTGTGGAATGCGGTCGCGCGGTGCTGCGAGGCGCCGAGGTCGGCGCGGGTGAAGTCACAGTTGGTGAACCGGCAGCTGCGGGTGCGCAGCCCACGCAGATCGGCGTCGGTGAACCGGCAGCCGGCGAAGCAGCGCCCCTCCCACTCCTGGTCGGCGAACACCGCGTCGCTGAAGTCGGTGTCGGTGCAGTCCTCGTCGCCGGTCGCCGTCATACGCCCCACCTTGCCAGCCCGCCGCGCCAGATCGTGTAGCACCTCAGGGCCGGCGGCAACGTCGGGGAGCACCGACGAGCAGGCCGGCAGGGGCAAAACCCTGCGTCGCGATTGCCCATGCCGCCTCCGGCGCCACGTACCTGATGTCACTGTCCAGGGGATCTGGGGTAAGGACTGTTGCAGCACCAGCTGTACAGCGTCGGCGTCCTGGAGAACCGGTATGCCGAACTTGCAGAAGGTATCCAGTTGCGCCTACCTATATTTCTGGCAGTGGCGCTGATCGGCGCCCGCATACCGAGCGATCTGTGGGGAACCTCGCCCAGCAACGGGAACGAGCCATCAAGTTCCGCGCGAGACGCATCGAATTAGACGCCGCATTGAGCCGGCAGGACCGCAAGGAGATGCTGCGCGTTAGCAAGGCTCTTCATACCGACGTCGACACCCTGCACGGTGTCCTCGGCCGTGCCGTTGCCGGGAGCGTGTTGACTGTCGTGGAGGACGTTGCCAAGGGAGATGTACATGCGGTGGCCACCGGCGTCGCAGCAGTCAAGGCGGCTGGCGATCGGCTGGTGTCGTCATCGCCGGCTCATCGACTGTTATGGCGGCTGCGCTGCCCACATCTGCTGTACCTGAACAATATCATCGATGAGGCACAGCATCTGACCGAGGCACTGCCGGACTTCGCCCGGATCTGGAAGATCCCGGAACGGGAGCAGCAGCGGTTCGCTGCACGCTTTTCAAGAATGGCCAGCCTAGGGTAGTTTCTCATTATTGATTTCCATTTACCGGAGGTGGCTCGTCGGTGGGCGGCGAGGAGGTCGCGGGCGGCAATGATGTCGGTGGGGGTGAGCCGGTAGAGACGGCGGGGCCTATTCCGGCTCGGGGTGCTGGTCTTCACACGACCGGTGATCCCCACGGTGTTCTCAAGCCGGCCGAGTACGCCATACACGGTGGACCCGGATCGTGTCGTGGCCTTCGTGATCGCCCAGCCGTGTAGCTGGGCGTCGTCACGGAATGCCTGGAGGAAGACCCCCACGACGTCTAACTGTGGGCCGGTGACCCGGATCGGACCCGTCTACATCGAGAAACTGCAGGCGCAGGGTCAGTGGGTGACGGTGCTGAGGAAGGCGCGCCAGGCTGGGGTGGAACGGTCAGGGCGGGGCCGGCGGGGTCCTTGGAGTCGCGCACCAGCACCCGCTCCGGCGCGGACGCGACCTGCACGCAGTCACCGTTGCCGCAGCTGTAGCAGCTGTAGCTGTAGCTGTAGCTGTAGCTGTAGCTGTAGCTGTAGCTGCTGGTGCGCCAGCCGACCTGCACGCAGTTGCCGTGTCCGGTGCTGTAGCTGCTCGTGTGCCAGACGATGCGGTCCGGCTCAACCGCGGTCTTCATGATCCTCTCCATCCGCGTAGAGCCCGGTTGCCAGGGCGGCAATCAGCTGCCGTGACTGTCCCTCGCCCAGGGCGGTGTCCGCCAGCGCCCCCAGGATGTTGCGGTAGGCATGGATTTCCTCCGGCTTCTCCAAGAACAGGCTGGACGTCTCGCTTTCCAGATAGGCCACTGGTTTGAGCTCGGCGAACTCCATCAGCCGGAACGCCCCGGTGGTGGCCGCGTGCGCGCCGAGCGCGACGGGCACCACCCGCAGGGTCAGGTAGGAGCGCGTCGACATCCGCCGCAGGTGGCGCAGCTGCTCGGCCATCACCGCGGGCCCGCTCACCGGAGTGCGTAACACGGACTCGTGCAGGTAGAAGGTGAACCGCGCCGGGCGCTCCCTACTGAACAGACTCTGCCGGGCCAGCCGGGCGGCCACCCGATCGTCGACCTCGTCGGGCGGCACGGTGACGATGCGGCTGATCACCGCGCGGGCATACTCGCTGGTCTGCAGCAGGCCGGGCACGACGTTCGCCTCGAATTCACTGATCGTGACCGCCTTGTTCTCGTGGTCGATCAGCGTGACGAGCTGTTTGGGCATTCGGGAGCCGTGCTGCTGCAGCCAGCCCGGATCGACACGTAGCTCGGCGTCACGTCGAGCAGCCGGGCGGCCTGCTTGCCGCTCAGCCCAGCCTTTTTCATGGCCTTGCGCAGGCCCTCACCCAGTTCCCGGCTGCGGATCGTCGGATCGCGACGTGGCATGGTGACACCTCCCAGCGGAAGATCATAGGGCACACCATCGCGAAATTCGGCCAGCACGGCCGGATTAACCAGTGGTGAATTTCTTGGATAACCATTGGTTAACCGGTTATCTGATCATCGGCGGGCAATGGACCTCGCCCGACCCCCGGGGAGGTATCGCTGAAGGACCCGCAACGACAGTTTGTCGCGCTCGTCCATCGGGCACAGGGCTGATGATTGATCGCCACCGTAACCGTCCTGCCTGGGCGGGCTGAAGGTCCGATTTTCGGTGCGCACGCCGGCCAGATCGCCCAGCAACCGGTCAAACGTGTTGCCGTCAGCTCAGCCGTTCCCACCGGGCCAGAACGGAGTCCGGTGTCGGTGCTGGCGACCTCGAACACGAGGTTGAGCTCATGGTGGGTGACATCGTCTTCGAGGTAGCCATGCTCAACAACACCGTCGATCTTGGCTTCGGTACCGAGTCCGAGTCCTGCGCTGCGGGCATCTCGCGCACGGCCTGACGACGGCCGCGACAAACTGCTCGGAGACGGCCGCGTAGTTGCCCGTTGGCGGACATGGGAGCTGCCCGCTGACGGCCGGGGGATCTGCCCGACACGACGTCCGTTGCCTTACCGCGTCCCGCG
>JBOHFT010000222.1:0-6830 GCA_050699815.1 Pseudonocardiaceae bacterium
CCATCGCAAACTTCAAGACCTGGAGAATCATGCACACCGACTACCGTCGCCCCCTTGCAACATTCGCGACAACCATCTCAGCTGTAATTGGACTGCACTTCTACACGGCCGCCTGAATAATCCTCATCGCCGTCACATGCTTGTTGCCCAGCAGGGAAATCTCGTGCGGCGAGACCCCGCCCCGCAGATGCCGCGACATCTGATAGGGGCCGAGATTGGCCCCGTAGGTAAAGGCCATCACCGAATACCGGCCCAGCGGGTCCCGGATCTTCGGATCCGACCCGGACGCCGGACCGAAGTGCCGATGCCAACCCAACCGATGCGCGGTGCCGGTGATGATGTCCAACAGCGGCCGCTGCGGCATCCGCTCCCGCACCGCCTGCTCCAGCGTCTTCGCTGACGCGCGGCGGTCGTTGCCCTTGCGGACCTTGAGCACCGGAGTGCCGTCGGCGTCGATGACCAGGTCGGCATTCGCCGGGTAGCCGGCGTCGACCTTCGCGGCCATCGCGGTCAGCTCCGCCCGGCACCACGCGGTGAACTCCGCCGCGGTGGCCGGGATCCCGGCCTGCACGCAGTAGTTGGCCACGTCCGGCTCGCACACCGCCCAGGACAGCAGCTGCGCGTGCAGGTTGGCGTACGAGTCGCTACCCAGCACCGCGATGTCGCCCGAGCGCAACTCGGCGGCCACGTGGGAGAACACGCACACCTCGAAATGGCGGCGCACCACCACGCCGGGACGCCCGCGCGGGCGCAGGATCTTCTGCCACGCCTCCGAGGCGAACGACAGATCCAGCAGCCCCCCGGCAGCGTCACCGTCACCGGCCTGGATGGACAGGTACTCACCGGTCCGGTGCTGGTTGGCCTTGAGGAAGGCCACCGCGTCCAACACGGCACGGTCGGCGCTGGTGGCCTCCAGGTCCAGCGCCTCGATCAGGTCGAAGAACGCCGACCGATGGGACTTGTAGAACTGGTGCACCAGCGGGGCGTAGTTGTTGCCATGGTGGGCGGAGACCTCCTCGTGCGCCCCAGCGACCTTGTCCAGGCCACCGGCCTTGTCCAGGGTGGCCAGCATCATCCGCCCGACCTGCTCGGCCACCAGCTTCGCCGGCTCCGACCGCGACCGGCGGCCCTCGGCCGGTGCCAGCGCATGCCGGGTCCCGCCCAGCACCTCACCGAACACCCCCAGCAGCCACTCGGACTTCTCCCGGTGCTGGGCGCGGATCTCCTCCAGCCGCTCCCGCGCCCGCTTGGTGATCACCGCGACCCGCTTGCAGAACATGGTGACCACGTCGTCGCGGACCCCGATCCGGGCGGTGTGCAGCAGGCAGATCAACAGCGTCAGCCGCTTGCCCAGCCCGACATCGGCCATCTCGCTGGCGTCGAGCACCCGTGCCTCGCCGGCGAAGTGGCTGATCTTGCTGGCGGCCAGGCCCTCCAGCCACTTCTCGGTTGGCCCCAGCGCATCCAATGTGGACAGGTGCTCCAGCCACTGCTTGAGCTTGCTGATCGAGGGGTTGCGGGCGGTGTCCTTGAGCCGGTCGTACTCGCTGCGCCGCTGGCCCGGCGCCACTCGCAGCAGCCCCAGGATCCGCTCCTTGTCCTGCTCGTCGAGCCGGGCCACGACCCGGCCGAACAGCGCGGTGTTGACCTCAGTGCGGATTCGGGTGGCCAGGGTGTCCAGGGTGGAGTAGCCGGGCAGCTCGCGGCGTTCCTTGACCAGCGTCTCCAGCGCCGCGTTGATCAGGTCGGCCGGGTTGTCCCTGGTCTGCGCGGCCTCCCGCAGCGCCGTCTCGGTGATCTCGCGGACGGCGGCTGGCTTGTACTCGACCTCCAGCCGCTCCCGGACCAGGCCGCGGTGCCACTTCGCGGTGGCCTGCGCCTCGTGTACCGCGGGCACATCGGGGTCGATGCCGACCTGGGCCCGCAGGTGGCTGACGACCTCGGCGGGCACTTTCAATAGGTTCGGGAAGTACCCGAGCCGCTGGTAGCACTTGAGCAGCGTCAACAGGACAAGCCGGTGCTGGTCGGTAGTGGTGCGCTCGGTGGCCCAGGTGATCTCGTCGGGGCTGGAGGTGAACACCTCGTCCAGTTCCCTGCCGGAGATCGTGCGCTTGAACCTGGGGTAGGCCGTCCGCTCGATCGACGCCACCACACTCCGATCCACCATCCGGCCCAACATGATGGTGCGAACGCTACCGAGCGGTGCCGACAGCAAGATCACCAGGTCCGGCAACCCGACGCCGGGGAACGCCGCAGACCGATCGGCCTTCGGTCCGCGCCTCCAAGTCAGCTGCTGATCAGGGAAGATGCCCGGCCGTTAGACGTTTCGGCCGTATCTCGGTCGGCCCCGCGCTGCAGCGGGCGCTGGACGCTTGCCGCCTCGTGAGGGTGGCGTGGAACCGGCTGGCCGCCAGGAGCGGGATATGGCACGGGGGTGCTCGACCGGCGGCCAGCCGGGGTCGTGGTGGGGAACTGGGGGACAGATAACTGCAGCGCCAACGACGCCAGCAGCTGCGGGCGCACCCCATCCCTCACCAGCTCAGCGCTGCTCAAGGGCAAGCGGACACAAGGCAGGCCCATCTGCGGCAAGTCACGCCGCGTACCCCGGGTCACGCTGTGTAGCGCAGCGGCTGGCGTTGGGTCCGGGACACGTCGTGCACCGCCTGTGCTGGCCATGGTCACCTCCTCAGGTCCCTCTGTTGCTGACGAGTAGTCAACGGTCCTGGCAAGGGATGAACTTGCACCCGCTTTGCACAGCCGACTCGGCGAACCAGCGCCAGGAGGATTACGAGGGACCTGCACGTGGAACACTCGGGCTATGGGTACGGCGGCTACTGGTGGCGCACGTGTCGCTGAGCTGCGCAAGCTGCGTGGTATCATTCAGGCGGCACTGGCGCGCCGGGCCGGGATCTCAGTGAGCCTGCTATCGAAGATCGAGGTCGGGGACCGGACGCTCACCCCGGGTATCGCGGCCGCGATCGCGCGCGCCCTGCAGATTTCCCTCGGCGCGCTGTACGGGGAAGCCGAAGTGTCCTTGGACCAGGGCGTGCTGCTGGAGGATCTGCGGACCGCGGTGCGCCGCTACGACATCCCCGACCAGTCGCCCGTGCTCGACCCCGCCCAACTGTGCGCCGACCTGGACCACGTCATCACACTTCGGGAGCAAGCCGACCTGGCGGGCCTGCTGCGCACGCTGCCCGATCTGTTGACCCGGGCCACCACCTACGCGCACACCGCGGCGAGCCCGCAGGGGTGGGTACTGCTGGCCGACGTGTACAGTGCCGTCTACTACCTCGCCGCACGGCACCGGTGGATGGACCTCGTCGAGATCGCCCCCACCCGCCAAGCCTGGGCCGCAGATCAGCAACCCAATCCGTTGGTGACAGCGACCGCCGCCGTGGAACGCGCCGGCACCTTCCTCAATTGCGGGGACTTCGACGGCGGGCTATCGTAGTGGACCGGGCCATCGTGGCCGCCGAAGCGGCACTCACTGGTCCGGAGAAGGCTTTCGCCACGGGCTCCCTTCATCTGCGCGGAATGACGCTGGCGGGACGCCTCCACGACCGCACCGAAGCCCAGCGGCACATCCACGCGGCATGGACCGCGGCCCAGGAGTTCCCGACCGACCTGCAGCTGCATGGCCAACGCTTCGGCTCCGCGAACACCGCCACCCATGTGCTGGCCACCGAGGGAGACCTCGGCCGCCCCCGCGACGTCATTCGCCTCGCGGAGGAGCTGACCAGCAGAGAGACCGGGCTGCCGCCCACCCGGATCGTCGACGTCCACACCAGTACTGCCCGCGCGCATCTCGACCTGGGCAACCGGGACGGTGCGCAAACCCAGCTGGTGCAGGCATGGCACATCGCTCCCCAGAAGGCGAAGGTCCACCCAATGAACCGCGAAGTGCTCCGAGTCCTGATCTCCCTGCACCGACGCAGCAATCCCCAACTTGTCACACTCGCCAAACAAGCCGGGCTCACCGCATAGCGGTCCCATCAGACATGGCGTGGAACACTCGGGCTATGGGTACTGCGGCTACTGGTGGTGCGCGGGTCGCGCAGCTGCGTAAGGCGCGTGGCATCACTCAGGCGGCACTGGCGCGCCGGGCCGGGATCTCAGTGAGCCTGCTATCGAAGATCGAGGTCGGGGACCGGACGCTCACCCCGGGTATCGCGGCCGCGATCGCGCGCGCCCTGCAGATTTCCCTCGGCGCGCTGTACGGGGAAGCCGAAGTCTCGGCCGACCAGGGCGTGCTGCTGGAGGATCTGCGCACGGCGGTCCGCCGCTACGATCTTCCCGACCAGGCGCCCGTGCCCGACCCGACCCAGCTGCGCGGCGACCTGGACCACGCCATCACCCTGCGGCAGCAGACCGACCTGGCAGGGCTGCTGAGGATGCTGCCCGGCCTGCTGACCCGGGCCACCACCTACGCGCACGCCGCGGCGAGCCCGCAGGGGTGGGCACTGCTGGCCGACGTGTACAGCGTCGTTTATTCCCTGGCCGCGCGGCATCGGTGGATGGACCTGGTCGAGATCGCCCCCACCCGCCAAGCCTGGGCCGCAAGTCAGCAACCCCAACCGCTGCTGACCGCTGCTGCTGCCGTGGACCGTGCTGGCACCTTTCTCAATTGCGGGGACTTCGAGGGTGGGGTCGCCGTGGTGGATCGGGCCATCGTGGCCGCCGAGGCGGCACTCACTGGTGCAGAGAAGGCCTTCGCCACGGGCGCCCTGCATTTGCGCGGCATGACGCTGGCGGGCCGGCTCAACGACCGCACCGAAGCCCACCGGCACATCCACGCGGCATGGACCGCGGCCCAGGAGTTCCCGACCGACCTGCTGATTCATTTCCAGCGTTTTGGTCCCGCCAACACCGCTGCCCACGTGCTGGCCGCTGAGGGAGACCTCGGTCATCTCCGCGAGGCGATCCGCCTCGCGGAAGAGCTGACCAGCACCGACTCCGGGCTACCGCCCAGCCAGCTGTGCCACGTCCATCTCGACACCGCCCGCGCCCAACTCGACCTGGGCGACCGCGACGGCGCGCAAACCTCACTGGCCCGGGCCTGGGACATCACTCCTCAGCAAACGAGGATCCACCCGATGGCCCTCGAAGTGCTCCGGGTCCTGATCTCGCTGCACCGACGCAGCAACCCCCAGCTCGTCACACTCGCCAAACAAGCCGGGCTCACCACATAGAGATCCAATCAGACACCGCGCGTGGAACACTCGGGTACGCGCCGCGCAGCTCGCCGAGCACCACCGGCGCCAGCTCAGCTAACCGACCTGGCAGCCTGAATTGGTGTCAATAAAATTGAGGACAAGCCACTCCGCGCGCACAACGAATTGGCTGGTCGGGCTGATCGACCCAGTAGCGGTGGGTACCGTCGGTTCTTGCGGTAAGCCCATAGCGGCCGCGTCCGGGTTGGCCAAGTCGGCGCCATTCAGCGGCAGCGTGTTCGATGACTGGCCAGAGGTGGCGTGGTCCACCGTGGGTGACCCTACGGTCGACAATCTCGACCCAACAGCCGCCTTGAGCGTGCATCCACCGGGTGTCGACACCGTCACGCTTACTGCGCGACGGTGTGCTCAGGGTGGGTTCGAGGATGCTGAGCAGGACGCGCAGGCCGGGTTCGTCGAGTAGCTGAGGGTCCAGGTCGGTGGTGGTGGTCTCAGCGGTATCGAGATCGACCACGAAGTCGAACCGGTGCACATCTCGCAACGGGTTGTCCGGGTCAGGGCGCAGCCACATGAAGTGGCCGGGTTGTTCCAGCAGGCGGCCCGCCACGGTGCCTGGTCCGGTCTTGTCCAGCACCGCCAGACTGCTCGACATCTCACCCCGCAGGTCAGTGACGACACGCCCACCAGGGGCGAGCTGGTCGATCCACGCGGGTGGTATCCCGGGCACCGCACAGGTGCTGATGATCCGGTCGTAAGGCGCCCAGTCGGCGATACCGACAGCACCGTCGCCGGTATCAAGGGTAGGTCGATAGCCGAGCGTGCCCAGGCGCTCGGCCGCTAGGGCCGCCAGCACGGGGTGTAACTCGATGCTGGCTACCTGACTGGCGCCGAGGCGGTGGCACAACAGAGCGGCGTTGTAGCCGGTGGCGGTACCGATCTCCAAAACCCGCGACCCATCGGAGACGGTGAGCAATTCCAGCATGCGGACCATCAGACTGGGCATGGTCGAGGAGCTGGTCGGCCACCCACGATCGGCGCCCGTCACGGTAGCGAACTGAACCACCAAGCTGTCGTCACTGTACGCGGTGTCCAACCACTCTTCGGTCGTCGTCGGGTCCGCGCCGTCGATGATCGTGTAATCGTCACGGTAGAAACGCGGCACGAAAACATGGCGAGGGATCTGCTCGATCGCTACACGCCAGCGGGGATCGGTGAGCACACCCGCGTCCGCGATCCGCTCGGCCAGCGCTGCAGCACGTGGCCGCCATGCCACGCCGTCGGGCGAGGCGGTCATGAGTTCTCTCCGGTGAGCAGCTCGGCCAACGCGGCAGGAATGGGGAGACCCGCCCGGTGATACAGCCACAGCCATTGCCCCGAAGGATTGCATTCCAACATGATCCACTTTTCCTCGGGTGTGATCACGAAATCGAAAGCGCCGTAGTTGAGCCGGAACTCACGCAGGAGGGTTATTCACGAGCCCTGATAAATGATAGATGATAGATGATAGATGATAGATGATAGATGATAGATGATAGATGATAGATGATAGATGATAGATGAGTCGTCCGCGGCGCGCCCGCTTGGACGACGGCCCGCTTCTCGAAAGAATTGGGTTGCCAGACTCAATTCGAAAGAAACGGACCGTCGAGAATGTAC
>JBOHFT010000223.1:0-6786 GCA_050699815.1 Pseudonocardiaceae bacterium
GAATTCGTTTTCGAGGCGATCGGAGACCCGAGAACACCCAAGCAAGTCGATGCATGGATAAACGAGTGCCACGCGAAAAAGGCCGCTCAACGCCGCGCCCAACTGGAAACAGAAGACGACGACCGTACCGCCGTCATGGTTGCGGCGTCCGGCGGGTTTCACGAGCAAGTAACCGGCATCCTTGCCGCCGGCAGAAACCGCGACCAACACGCAGCGGCAATCCCGGCCCGCCGCAGCGCCGGGACGACGAGTACCGACGACCGCCCGACTACCCAGTTTCCGGCCGTCTCGTCGGCATTGAATCAGTGGCAACGAGCGGTGCAATAACTACATACCAGCGGACACTTCCGGTTTCGTGCGGGATGAGCGGCCCCGTCGTCTACGCCGGCGCCCCCCACGGCTTGTATGGTGACTTCGAAACCCAGTTCAACGCCGACCTGCTCACCTTCCTCACGCAGTGACCGTGACCGACGTCCATGACCGACCCATCCCCGCACCCGAGGAGAGACACAACGTGCTCGTCGCCGTGGTGCCACCGTTCATGCTGCGGACCCCCGACAACCCCGCAGGCGTGCCGATCGGGGTGTTCGACGGCCTGCGCGCCGCCTCGCCCGTCGACCGCTGGCAGCTGTACCGGGATCTCGCCGGCCACCGCAACGCGCTGGAGTGCATCGCCGCGTTCTCGGCCACCGACTCCCGTAGGGACCTCGACGGCATCGACATGCCAACGCTGGTCATCCACGGCGACGACGACCAGGTCGTGCCCTTCGAGGTGGACGCCAAGGCATCCGCGGCCCGCATCGCCGGCGCCACGTTCACGGTTATGTCAACTCCTGAAAGGCAGCAACATGAAGACCATCGTCCTGATCCACGGCTTCTGGGTGACCCCGCGAAGCTGGAGTACTGGATCGAGCGCTACCAGCGCGCCGGCTACCACGTCATCGCCCCCGCCTATCCCTGGTTCGAGGTGGAGGTCGAGGCACTCAATGCCGACCCGTCCCCGATCGAGGCGTTGACGGTGCCGGCGATCATCTCCCATCTCGAGTCGGTGGTTGGCCAGCTCGACGAGCCGCCGATCATCATGGGTCACTCCGCGGGCGGCGCATTCACGCAAGTCCTGCTGGACCACGGCTTCGGCGCCGCGGGCGTGGCGCTCAACTCCGCGCCGACCGAGGGGGTGGCCATCACCCCGCTGTCGCGAAGACTGCTGGTCACCGAGAGAGCCGGGGGACCGGAATCTTCGCGTCAGCGGCTCACCGAGTAGCCACCTTGGGGCTCGGCGGATCGGGCGACAGCCGTTATGGACCTCGCCTTAGCGCACAGTGCTATTTGGACGTTACCAGGCGTTGCATGATGGCGGCAGCCCCGACCGTGTCGTAGAACTCCATAATCGCCTCCGCGAACTTGCCGGCCGCGAACCGCCCTTCTCCAGCTGGGTCCATCACGTCGAAGGTGTCCTGCGCCGCTTGCTTGTCGAACCTGGCGGCCAACATCATCGCCATGAAGTCGTCATGGGTAATCCAGCCGTCCCCGTCGAGATCGGTGAACCGGTCGACCGCATTGGCCCGGGCCTTGGCGAACGCCTTGAACTTGTCCATGCCATGGACGATTCCGGCGTATTCGTCGAAGCTGATCTTTCCGTCCTTGTCTCGGTCCAGATTGTCCAGCAATGCCCACCAGTACGCATGGTAGGCGCTGCGGAGCAAGCGCGCTCGTGGCGCGCTCTCCGGGACCTTCGTGGCCTGCAGCATTCGGGTAACTTCGCCGTCGAAGTCCTCTCCCGTCAAGTACTGGTCTCCGTCCCCGTCCAGAGTTTGGAACCTGGTCATCAGCCGATCGGTCAAATCCTGGTCCATCCAACCTTCTCCTTAACAACAGAACTGACACCGCGTGGCCTGACCATTGGTCACTTGCCGGTCAGCAAAACCTCGTCAATGCGCTCAGGGCCGCGTCGATGCCGTCGTGTGCCCTCCGCCGGCAGGCAGCCAGGCGGGCCGAGCTAGGGAATCCGTCTGGTCTAACCTGGGGATAGGCCGAAACCCATCCCTCATTAAGCATACGGTGACCCCACGGTCACCGTCACCGGGGGCGCCGGTAGCCACCGCCACACGACCACGTAGTCAGTACCCCCCACCCCGCAACCCCCAAACCCCAGGCAGACAGCCCCGCACCCGGACCGCTCGGGGGAACTTCGGGTTAGGGCCAGACCACCACCGCGGTCGGCGCGGGCGTTGATCCGGTGCACCGTGGATATCAGCAGCTCCACCAGCGTGTCGGTGATCTCCCGCTCCCGGCAGTACAGCAGCGTCGCCAGCAACGTCAGCGTCACCTCGACCGGATGGTCCCGCAGGTGGCTCGGCGATTCCACCGCCGCCCGCGCCCGCTAGGCCGTGACCACCTTCGGCGCGACGTCGGCGAACACCCCGTCCGGCAGGCCGACCGCGCGCACCGCCTCCAACTTGGCGATCTCGGTCAGCATCGTGTTCCGGCTGACGTTGCCGGGATCGGACCGGATCGACGCCAGCACCGTCGGCCCATCCCCGTCCTCGTCGCTGGCTTCGCCGTCGTCTTCGGCGGCTGCGACCAGGCTACGCCGACCGCGCCAACGACGCCGACACCCTGGTCGTCGTCGAACTCGTCACCGACGAGGTCACCATCAGCGAGCCCGCCAGCGTGGCCCTGTACCTACGCGAGTTCGATCACCTACGTGCCGGGGCGGCCTATGACGAGGCCGCACACGCATTGATCGACCGCATCATCGCCGACCTGCGGACAGAAGCGACGTGACCGCCGCGGATCGACGCTGTCGTGGCCGACCCGGTCGAGCTGGGCCGTACCAGGCGGCGCGTGACTATACGCCTGCGCGGTCGGCGAGCAGCGTGGCTGAATCGTAATGCAGTTGTTTCTGCACCGGCAGGTCCACCGTGGCCAGCACGTCGGCGATGTCGCGCCCGGCGGCGCCGGAACCGAACAGGTCGCTGCGTTCGTAGCGGCCGTGCGCGATCTGGGCGCGGACCGCTTCGGCGATGTCGGCGCCGCAGCTGGTCCGCCACCTGTCCCGCTCACCGGCACCGTAGGAGCTTGAGGTTGCCCGGCAATCCCGAACGGGCCCGCCTTGCCAGCCGCTTGCGGGGGCTGCGTGCCGGGACGGGGTTGTCGGGTAACCGTTTCGCCGTCGAGCGGATCCGCTGGCCGCAGTCACGGGTATCCCGGCTGGAAACGGGAAGCCAGCTGCCCACGGAGGATGACATCCATGCCTGGGTACAGGCCGTTGGTGCCAGCAGTGCGACGGTGGCCGAGCTGCTGGAGCGGGCGCGGATCGAGTACGCCACCTGGCGAGACACCTACCGCCGCTCGGGTGGTCCGGGCGGCAAGCAGGCCAGCATCGCTGCGCTCGAGGCGCAGGCGACACGCATCAGGGGATTCCAGCCCGCGATGGTCATCGGCCTGCTCCAGACTCCTCATAGCGCCCGACGAGGTTGCCCACTACGTTCACTTCCTCGATGAGCTGCGAGCCGTGGCCGTAACAGGCCGGGATGCGGCGGCTCTCATCCAGCGGGTCACGGCTGAACTTCGAGCAGACCTGCTCGGATGAAAGTCGCTGACCGGCCGATGCTGAGCTAGCTGCGATTGGGTAGGTACGCTGCGACCTCGGTGATCGGGACGCGGGTCTGCTCGCCCGATTCCATGTCTCGTACGGTGACCTCTCGGGCGTGCTGCTCGTCCGGTCCGTAAATCAGGACTGTGCGGGCGTGCTGGTCGTGTGCCCATTTCAGCTGCTTGGCCAGCTTGCCCGAGGAGCCGAGGTAGACGCCGGTCCGCAGGCCCTGTGCGCGGATCTCGCGGGCCAGCCGCATGATGTCGTCCTGGGCCCCGAGCACGGTCAGTGCTACGTCCAGGCCGCGCTGGTCGGCCTCGTCGGTGGTCTGGATCGCGAGAATGCGTTCGATTCCGATCGACCCGCCGCAGGCTGGCAGGTCCGGGCCACCGAGCTTGGCGACCAGGCCGTCGTAGCGCCCGCCGGAGGCGATCGAGCCGGGGTAGCCGGTCGCGGTGACCTCGAAGATCGGGCCGGTGTAGTAGTCCAGCCCCCGGACCATCCGGGGGGTGAACACGACCCGGTCAGCTGGCAGGCCGGCGGTCAGCTCCCGCAGGCGGTCGACTTCGGCGAGCCCGAGCCGGCCGCGCTCGGTGGTGTCGAGCTGCTTGCGGACGCGGTCGGTGTCGGGCGCGGTCACGTCGGCGACCAGGCCCTCGGCGGTGACGGTGGTCAGGCCCCGCTGGACCAGCTCGGCGCACACCGCGTCCGGCGTCATCTTGTCCAGCTTGTCGAGGCCGCCGAGCACCGTGTCGCCCAGCCCGGGGTTGACCTGGTACGCCTCCAGGAGCCCGTGGAGTGCCTGCCGGGAGTTGACAAGGAACTGGAAGTCGTGGATGCCGAGGGCTGCCAGCCCGTCGTGCACGGCATACACGATCTCCGCGTCGGCCAGCGGGGACGCCGAGCCCACCGTGTCGATGTCGCACTGGGCGAACTCGCGGAAGCGCCCCCTGGCGGCACGGTCGGCCCGCCAGACCGGGCCGATGGCATACCGCTTGTACGGTGACGGCAGCCTGCTGCCGTAGGTTGCGACGACCCGCGCCAGCGGCACTGTGTGGTCGTAGCGCAGCGCAAGGTCGGCTTCGCCGCTGGCCTCGTGGACACCCCGCTTGAGGATCTTGAAGATGAGCGAGGAGGCGTCCTCGCCGAGCTTGCCGGCAAAGACCTCCAGCCGCTCGAACGCCGGGGTCTCCAGCGGGTCGAAGCCATAACTCTCGAACACCGCACCGATGGTGTCGAACGCCGCCTTGCGGCGCCGCACGTCATCAGCCAGGAAATCCCTGGTGCCTGACGGTGGCTCTGCGCCCTGCGCCATGAAATTCATCCTCCTGCGACATGCGGTGGACCACCATTGTGACCCGCGCCGCTCACGGCATGAGCACGGGCTGGCTGGGCTCATCAAGCCACACCGACTGGCCGGCCGGGCCGACCGATATGCCGAACCGGTCGTGGCTGGGCCGGCCCTTGCTCACCCACCATTGATAGGCGAGCTCGACCACTGGCGTGGTCCCCACTGCCTGATCATGATGCCCGGTTCGCGGGGGCCGGCGCTCACGATCGCGCATGATCCCGACTCCGCGTCGTCAGCACCCGGTCATACGGTGCCCCCGCTGCGTGCCCGGTGGCGCCATCCCCGCACGCCACTGCGGGGTCAGCACGCCGCCCTTGTCCAGCTCGGCGACGAGCACGCTGGCATCAGCCACACTTGTCCTCGTCATGCCTGCTGGGGGTCATGACGGGCCGCCGATGCGGCCGGCGAGAGTGCGGGCGGCGTCATCGGCGATCAGCACCCCGAGGCCGGCCACCCCGTGCGGGTACAGCACCCACCCGCGCCGCGTCCGGTCCCGGATGGCGACCACGGTGCACTGACCGCTGCCGTCAATGCGGTCCCCTTCCACGGCACACCGCTCCTGCTCACCCTGCGGCAGGTGATGCGGCCCGTCCACTTCTGGTAGCTGCTTCATGCGACCTCTCGTCTGTAGTGGTGGTACCTGCCGACCGCCCGCGCCGTGCGGCAAGGCGGGCGACCGGCAGAGCTTTGTTGTGCTGAACCGCGCCTGGGCGCAGGGACGTGGAGGTGGCCCCACAACTGTCCCCACGGGACCGGGAGGACGTCCTCCCCTCGGCCGGCCGATCAGCACGACCTACTATGCAATCTTCTCAGGAATAGTGCAAGAGTAGCTCACAGCCCTCTTCTAGCTGCGTATTCCTGCTTTGGTTGACTACTGCTCAATGTCAGGCCATGCTGGGACGGGCATCCAGCCACACCGAGAAAGGCCCTGCCGATGCGACTGACCTGGCTGCGGAGCAACTGCCCCGACACCGAAAGCTGCCCCACCCTGTACCGGACTGATCGCGGCACGGCCGTGATCAGAGGCTACGTGGTCACCGACCCGGAGGCGCTGGCCACACTTCGCCTGCCAACCGGGGAAGCGGCTGTCGAGATCGACCTCGTCCTGCCCGCAAGCCTGACCAATCAGGAGGTGTCAGCGTGACGCTACTCGACTTGTCCCAGGTCAAGCAGGTGCTCGACACCACCACCCAGGACCTGTTCCGGTGGGAGACCCTGCCCGCCTACGAGGTGGCCTCCGACGGATCGGACTACCGCCGCTACCTCGACGGAGCCGACGCACCCACCCCCGAACGCAAGCAGCCCTGGCTGGACACCCTGCGCGCGCGGGCCGAGCAGGGCCGGCCCCGCCGCCGGGTGCGGATCATCCACAACCCGATCACCGACTACGAGCGGTACGCCTGCGAGTGGGGATACGCCCTCAACTCCCAGGCCGGGGAGATCATCCGGGTCATCGACCTCGCCCAGGCCCCACTGCCCCCGGAACTCACCCGCATCGCCGGGGATTTCTGGCTTATCGACGCCCGCGAGGTCGTTGCCATGTACTACCAGCCCGACGGCCAGTTCCGCGCCGCGGAGATCCTCAACCCGAGCCAGGTTGCCGAGCACCGCACGGCCGCCGAGGTCGCGTGGGAGTCAGGCGAGGACTTCACCACCTGGTGGAACGACCATCCACAGCACCACCGCTCGGCCCACCGAGTGGCCTGACGACATCGCGCACCAGCTTGAGCGACAGCCCCGCCCACCCTGAACTCGCAGCGACCCTGCGCCGCCTCCGGCAGGATGCTGGCCTGTCCGGCATCGAAGCCGCGCGGCGGGCGGGGCTGTCCCAGCCCAC
>JBOHFT010000224.1:0-6647 GCA_050699815.1 Pseudonocardiaceae bacterium
TCTGGATGCAGAACGCGGTCAAACGGACTCGATTCACCGCGTTCTGCATCCAGAACGCGGTTGGGGTCGCCCGGGAGTGGCGGGTGGTTACTGAGACGTCGGTGAAGGGGAACTCGAGGGGGGCGGTGGGTTTGTGGACGGTTACCTCGACGGCCTGCACCCGCTGGTCTGACAGCACATCCTCGGCGATCCGGGCGGCAACGGTCTCGATCAGGTTGCACGGCTGCCCACCGACGATCCGGGCGGCGCGGCGGGCCAACCCGCCGTAGTCCAGCGTCGCGGACAGCTGATCAGTGGCTGCGGCGGGTCCGAGGTCCAGCCAGACCGTCACGTCGACGACGAACTCCTGCCCGTGCGTTCGCTCGTGCTCATGCACTCCATGCCTGCCGCGGACCCGCAATCCGGTGAGGGTGATCCGGTCGCTGCTCACCGCGGGCCTGCGTCACGATGCGCGGGGCGGCGTGTCGAGGTGCCCAGCGGCCAGGCCCCGGCGACCGCGATGGCATCGCGCGAGGCCGCCGCGTCATGCACCCGGACCCCCCAGGCGCCCGCCACGGCGGCTAGCGCGGACACCACGGCGGTGGCGGTGTCCCGGCCGTCGACGGGACGGGGGGTGCCGTCCGGGCCGGCCAGCAGGGCACCCAGGAACCGCTTGCGCGACGCCCCGACGAGCACCGGGAACCCCAGATCGGCCAGCACGTCGAGGTTGCCCAGCAGCGCCCAGTTATGCGCCGCGGTCTTGGCGAAGCCGAGCCCGGGGTCCAGCACCAGTGCACCGGGGTCCACCCCGGCGAGGATGGCCGCGTCCACCCGGGCCACCAGCTCGGCCCGCACGTCGGCGACCACATCCTGATAGCTGGCCAGCTCGCCCATCCGGGAACTGTGCCCGCGCCAGTGCATGAGGATCCACGGCACCCGGCCGCGGGCCACCGCCGACGCCATCGCGGGATCGGCGAGGCCACCCGAGACATCGTTGACCATGATCGCGCCGGCCTCCAGAGCGGCCTCGGCAACCGCCGCACGGGTGGTGTCCACGCTGCACGGCACGCCGCCCGCGGCAAGTTCTCGCAGCACCGGAACCACCCGGGCGATCTCGGTGGGAGCATCGACGCGGTGCGCTCCCGGGCGGGTGGACTCGCCCCCGACGTCGACCAGATCAGCCCCCTGCGCGCGCAGCGCGACACCGTGGGCCACGGCGTCGTCGCGGTCCAGGTAACGTCCGCCGTCGCTGAAGGAGTCGGGCGTGACGTTGAGGATGCCCATCACGACGCAGCGGCCAGGATCGGGCAGCACCGGGTGCACACTCACCTCCGCCTCATCAGCTCCAGCACCTCGCTGCGGGAGGAGGCGCTGGTCTTGAACAGCCCCCGGACGGCCGACGTGACGGTGGTCGATCCGGGCTTGCGGACCCCGCGCATCGACATGCACAGGTGCTCGGCCTCGATCACCACAATCGCGCCGCGTGGTTCGAGCCTGCGCACCAGCGCGTCGGCGATCTGCGAGGTGAGCCGCTCCTGCACCTGCGGGCGCTTGGCGTAGAGGTCGACCAACCGAGCCAGCTTGGACAGCCCGGTCACCCGTCCCTGCTCGTTCGGGATGTACCCGACGTGCGCCATGCCATGAAACGGCACCAGATGATGCTCGCAGTGGCTGTACATCGGGATGTCCTTGACCAGCACGAGCTCGTCATGCCCCTCATCGAAGGTCCGTTCCAGCACCGTGTCGGGGTCAAAAAACAGGCCAGCGAACATCTCCCGGTAAGCCCGCGCCACCCGGGCCGGGGTCTCGCGCAACCCCTCCCGGTCCGGGTCCTCCCCGCAGGCGATCAGCAGTTCACGCACCGCTGCCTCGGCGCGGGCGTGGTCGAAAGTCGGGCGCAGGGTCGGTGCCTCAGCGATCCCCGTCCCGCGGGGTGCGGCCAGCGTCGTCGCCGAACCACGAATTCGGCTGGCCGTCCCATGCGCTCGGCTGGCCGTTCGGTTGGTCGTCCCATGCGCTCGGTTGATCGTCGCTATGCGTCCCGGATGGACGAGTCGGCGGACCTGGTGGGGGCTGACCGCTCGGCGGTGCAGGCAGCCAGGACGGAACCGGCAGTTCGGTGGCCGGACGCCACCCGGGTGGAGCGCCATAGTTCGGCGGGCCCTGGTTCGGTGGACTCACGTTCGGTGGACTCACGTTCGGTGGACTCACGTTCGGCGGGGGCAAGTTCGACAGTCCCACCGGATCCTGCGGGGGGTACGGCCGGGCGTGGGAGGGATGCGGCCCCGCACCGTTGGGACCGGGATGCCCGGGTGCGCCGTGCCGCGGGCCCCCGGGCAGGTCCCCTGCACCAGGCAATGCCCCCACTGGCGTGGGCCGCGGTTCGGGCTGCGCCGGTGGCCACGGCTCGCCCCGCTCCTTGGCCAGCTCTCCGGCGGTCTTGATCGGCGGCTTGTCCGACGGCGTGCGCCCGCCGAAATCGTTGAACGCGGTGATCCGCGGGCGCTTCTCCACCCGGTTGAAGACTCGCTGGAGATCCTTGCGGTGCAGCGTCTCCCGCTCCAGCAGCTCGACGACCAGCTCATCGAGGACATCCCGATAGGTGTTGAGGATCTCCCACGCCTCGGTGTGCGCGGCCTCGATGAGCGCCCGCACCTCCTCGTCGATCTCGTGCGCGACCTCGAGGGAGTAGTCCGACTGCCGGCCCGCCGAACGACCGAGGAACGGGTCACCCTGCTCCTGGCCGTATTTCACCGCACCGAGCCGCGCGCTCATGCCGTATTCGGTGACCATCGCCCGGGCGATCTTGGTGGCCTGCTCGATGTCCGAGGACGCCCCGGTGGTCGGCTCGTGGAACACCAGTTCCTCCGCTGAGCGCCCGCCCAGTGCGAACACCAGCCGGGCAATCATCTCCGACCGGGTCATCATCTGCTTGTCGTCCTCGGGCACGACCAGCGCGTGCCCGCCGGTGCGCCCGCGGGGCAGAATCGTGAGCTTGTACACCGGGTCGATGTCGGGCATCGCCCAGGCGGCCAGCGCATGGCCACCCTCGTGGTAGGCGGTGATCTTCTTCTCCCGCTCGGAGATGATCCGGTTCTTGCGGCGTGGGCCGCCGATCACCCGGTCGACCGCCTCCTCCAGCGCGGCACCGTTGATGACCTTGCCGTTCTCCCTGGCGGTGAGCAGCGCCGACTCGTTGATCACATTGGCCAGGTCGGCCCCGGAGAAGCCGACGGTGCGTTTGGCCAGCCCGTCGAGGTCGACGTCGGGACCCAGCGGCTTGCCCTTGGAGTGCACCTCGAGGATCGAGCGACGGCCGCGGATGTCGGGCGCGCTGACCGGGATTTGCCGGTCGAAGCGGCCGGGCCGCAGCAACGCCGGGTCCAGGATGTCCGGGCGGTTGGTGGCGGCGATGAGGATGATGCCGCCGCGGGAGTCGAAGCCGTCCATCTCGACCAGCAGCTGGTTGAGGGTCTGCTCACGCTCGTCGTGCCCGCCGCCGAGGCCGGCGCCGCGCTGCCGGCCCACCGCGTCGATCTCGTCGACGAAGACGATGCACGGCGCGTTCTGCTTGGCCTGCTCGAACAGATCCCGCACCCGGGAGTTGTGCAGCAGCAGCGGCTTCTCGCCACCGAAGAACGCCTCGTTGTCGCACCCGCAGAAGTCGTAGACGTAGCCGTCGTACGGCTTGCGCACCACCTGAGTGATCACCGGCTTCTTCTGCTGGCGCGAGCCGCCGAGTTGGGTCCCGTGCCTGATGCCGTGCATCGCACAGAGCCAACTGAGTTCGCGGATGAGCTGATGGCTCACCGAGGTGAGCTGCAGCCTGCCGGTCGGGTACTGGTAGCCGTCGCCGAGCGCGTAGCCGTCCAGGTAGCCGAGGAAGTGCTCGCGCGGTGCTGTCCACAGCAGTTCGGGGACGTGCTTGGCGCCGCTGCCGTTACCGCAGTGGCGCGCGAAGAATCGGCCGAGCGACGCCGAGTGGTACACCAGACGGGTCGAGTTGTCCTCAGCGGGCACCACCTTGGGCACCAGCCCGAACACCTGCGTCATCAGCTCGGTGCAGTCGGCTAGCAGGTGGATCTCGTGGGTGCCGAAGATGAACTCGAGATCGCCGTTCGCCCGTCCTTCGGCTGTGTAGTAGCCGAACAACTTCGCCAGGTCAGGGGTGAACGAGACCTGTTCGGGCAATCTCGTGCGCCCATATTCAGTGGACAGGGCTTGCGGCTGATGCTTGCCGCGAGCCCAGTTGCTCACCGTCATCTGCGAGACACCGGCCACGGCCGCCAGCTCGCGCTGCGGCACCTCCCCGGCGAAGCTCTGCACGAACTCGTACCTGGCGTGTTCCCAGCCGTCGGGCTCCACCAGCGGCAGCACCACCGGTTCCAGAGGTGCGGCAAAGGTGTGCGCCCGAACCTCATGCTGGGTACCTACGCCCGGCAGGAATCCGGCGCGCGTCTGGTACGGCAGGTCAACGAGCACCTCCCCTGGCTGGAGGTCCCGGGTCGCCTTGGCCTTGATCCCCCCGTGGCCGCGGACGAAGACGCTGTGGTCCCCGGTGGTGCGGATGACGCCGCCAAGATGATGGATCTCGTAGATCTCGTCCACCTTGTGCCGGTAGACCGCGGAGACCGAGCTCCACTGGCTCCCGCTGAAGCGTTCGAGCCGACCGCGGAAGCCGGTCGATCCGCGGCGGTAGCCGAGCGTCTGGACGCCTTGCACGCGGACCGGATAATCATGCTTGCCCACTGGGTAGCGCTGGTCGACATAGTCCCCGATGGGCATGAGCCTGGTGCCATCACCGTCCCGGACCAGGACGGGGGTGTCGCCGGCCACGGATGCGCCGACGCCGACGAACATCTCCACGAAGTCCGAACCGGAGATCGAGTAGAATGGCACACCCGCCTCGCCGGCCACCGCGCGGGCCAGCAGGGTCTTGCCGGTGCCCGGCGGACCGTAGAGCAGCACGCCCTTGGGAATCTTGGCGCCAAGCGCCTGGTAACGGCCGGGATTGGCGAGGAAGTCCTTGATCTCCTCCAGCTCCTCGACGGCCTCGTCGGCGCCGGCGACGTCGGAGAATGTTGTCTTGGGCATGTCCTTGGTCAGCTGCTTGGCCTTGGATTTCCCGAAATTGAGCACCCGGTTTCCGCCACCCTGGGCGTTGTTCATCATCCACAGCACCAGCAGGAGCAGCAGACCCACCGGAATCAGGTAGATCAGTATCTGGAACAGCAGGGATTGCTGAGTGACCTTGGTGTCCCAGCCGCCCGGAATCTGCGCCTCCCGCAGCACCGTGGCGATCTCGTCGGTGCTCTGCGCCGGATACTGGGTGAGCACCTTGGTGCCCTGGATGCCGGGAACCTCGTGGTTCAGCGTGAGACGGAGCCGCTGCTCCTTGTCCTCGAGCGTCGCCTCCTTGACGTTGCCCGCGCTGAGCTGGGCGAACGCCTGCGAAGTGGTGACCTGGCGGTACCCCCGGGTGTCGTCGAGCAGGAAGCCGAAGGCGTAGTAGAGCAGCAGCCCAGCCACGACCCATAGCAACGGGTTGCGGAGTAGTTTCTTGCGATCCATTCGGTTACGGCCCTCGGCGGCCTCAACCCTCCTGAGCTGGCGTCGATGGTGGTGTCCCGCCGTCCAGGACCCCTCTCAGGACACTGAAGGACAGCGGAGCACTCCCGTTCGGCCCACCCTACCGTTCCAGACCGGCCCGCCGGTCCCGGGCGAACCCAAGCAGACGCTGCGTCAACGGTGAGACCCCCGGCAGTGTTCCCGCGAGCGCCCCAGTTCACCCTCGGCGGCACACCAGGGCCGTACCGGCCTACACCACAAGCGGACCCGCGGGGAACCGCTACTAGGCGTAGACCTTGGGGTGGAGAGTGCCAATATAGGGCAGGTCACGGTAACGCTCGGCGTAGTCCAAACCGTAACCGACGACGAACTCGTCCGGGATGTCGAAACCGATGTAGCGCACCGGCACGTCGACAGTGATCGCGTCCGGTTTGCGGAGCAGCGCGCACACCTCCAACGAGGCAGGCCGACGCAACGCGAGGTTGCGCAGCAGCCAGGACAGGGTCAGGCCGGAGTCCACAATGTCCTCCACGATGAGCACGTGGCGGCCGGCGATATCGCGATCGAGGTCCTTGAGGATTCGCACCACGCCTGAGGACGAGGTCGCGGAGCCGTAGGAGGCCACCGCCATGAACTCCAGCTGCACCGGGATCGGCAGCGCCCGGGCGAAGTCGGTCATGAACATCACCGCGCCCTTGAGCACGCCGACGAGCATCAGGTCGCCCTTGCCGTGCTCGGCCCGGAAGTCGGCGGCGACCTGCTCGGCCAGCTCCGCATTGCGGCACCGGATCTGCTCCTCGGTCACGAGAACGGAGGCGATGTCACCCGGATACACGACGGAGATCCCCCTCCGGGGTCGGAAAACGTGCAGCGTGTCAGGAGAGGTGCAGCTTGTCATGGGCCCGGAACAGCTCCACACCGCCCGGCAGCCGCACCGCGCCCTGACCCGACCACCGCCCGATGAGGTCGTCGGCGCTACGCAGGTGCGCATCGGTCAGCTCGGCCACCCCAGCGTCGAGCAGCCAGCGGCGCAGCACCCGGCGGCGCAGCGCGGCCGGGTGCTGGGCGAGCGTCGCGACGTCGAGGACGTCGGCGCCCGA
>JBOHFT010000225.1:0-6586 GCA_050699815.1 Pseudonocardiaceae bacterium
CGCCGCCAACACCAGCATTCCCTGCAAGCAGAACAGTCCCGGTGCTGTCACCACGATCTCCTCGCCGGGCTGGTTCGACGATGACGTGCTCACGGTCGCCGCGGCCGACGACGACGGCGACGCGGCGAGCTTCTCGATCTGCGGGCCGTGGGTCGACGTGGCCGCACCGGGCACCGGTGCGGTGTCCCTGTCGGCGACCGGACCGGGCCTGACCACCGACCTCATCGACGCCTACGGCGTGCTGCGCGCGCTCGACGGCACCAGCTTCGCCGCCCCGTACGTCGCGGGACTCGCCGCCCTGGTCCGGGAGCGGTTCAGCAACCTGACCGCGCGGCAGGTGATGCACCGCATCCAGCAGACCGCGCAGCACACCGCCGGTCCCGGCGGCCGCAGCGAGGACCTCGGCTACGGCATGGTCGACCCGGTCGCCGCGCTCACCGCGGTGCTGCCCGAGGAACAGGGTTCCGGCCCGGACCCGGTGAACCCAGCCAGGTTGTCTGGCCTGGAGCCACCGCCGCCGGACGACACCCTGCCCCGCACCATCGCGCTAGCCGGCTCCGCCGCCGCCCTCGGTCTCCTCGGCCTCACCCTGCTCATCACCCACACCCTCAAACGCCACCGCCGACACCGCCCCCGCAACCGCATTCAGCGGGCTGAGCGGGGTTAAACCGCCCGGTTTCACCCCGCTCAGCCCGCTGAATGCGATGGGCGGCGTGGGCGTCGTCGATCACTGTTGAGCAGCTTGTGCGCCCAGGTCCGCCAGGTTTCGGCCAGCTCCGGCGCGGCCAGGATCTCCGCGGCACGGGCGTGGTCGCTGTGGAAGGCGTGCGCCACCGCGCCCACCGTCACGCCATGGTCAGGCCGGTGTGCGACGACGACCTCGTCGCCGGCTCCGACTGAGCCGTCGACCATAATCCGCAGGTAGGCACCGGGCCGGCCGGCGGCGGCGAACCGGCGCGGGTACCCGTCGTCGCCCAACCGGATGCCGAGTTTGTAGCACGGCACCCTCGGCCCGCAGACTTCCAGCTCGACGGTGCCGATCCGCCAGCATTCCCCGATCACCGCGCCGGTCACCGCGGTCCCGGTCACGGTGAGGTTCTCGCCGAATACCCCAAGGGGCAGCGGCCGATCGAGCTCATCAGCCCACCAGTCGAGGTCCTCGCGCGCGTAGGCGTAGACGGCCTTGTCGGGGCCGCCGTGCACCTGGCGGTCGGCCTGGTCGTCGCCGACCAGGTTCACTCCGCGCACCACCACGCGGCCGTCCACCGGGTATTTGACGATGGCCGTGTGGACAATCCGGTCCCGCCAGTTGACCGGGCGCACGGTGCCGACGTTGACCGAGACCACCCGGCCCGGCGACCCGGTCATGCCGCCCCTGCCATCCCGATGATCTCGACGTCGTCAGAGTACAGCCGGTAGGCCCCGCTGTATTCCATCACCCGGGCCACTTCCTTGATGAACTCCTCGCCGTACCCGGCCCGGCGGAGCAGGTGAAAACCCATCTCCATGCCGGAGGTGATCCCCCCGGCGGTGATTATCCGGCCGACGTCGACGATGCGCGCCCGGCTGATCCGGCACCCCGGCGCGATGTCCGCGAGCCGGTCGATCGGCACCTTGCCCGGCGCCGTGGACTCCGCCCGGTCGGGCTCCTTAATCAATCTCAGCGTCCTTGCACACATAGATCCCGAGCCGGAAGCCGCTGGTTGCCATGCGCCACTCCTCGTTCGCGAATAACGGGCGGAAAACGATCGTTCTCCACCAGAGTCTACAGAACGAGCGTTTTCCGTCAAGGCAGCCCAGGAACTATGCTGGCGGCGATGATCGACCTGGTTGCGGGTGCACCCGACTCGGCCACGGCGCAGCGTGTGCTGGACGCTGCGGAGCGGCTCTTCTACTCCCGCGGCGTGCAAGCAGTCGGGATCGACGCGGTGGTCGCCGAGGCCGGCGTCGCGACCAAGACGCTCTACGCGCACTTCGGGTCCAAGGACGGGCTCGTCGAAGCGTACCTGCGGCGCCGTGACCGGCGGTGGCTGGACTGGCTGCACCGGCGCCTCGACACCACCGGCGACAACCGACAGCGGGTGCTGGCGGTGTTCGACGCACTCGGTGAGTGGTTCGCCGAGCCGGGATTCAGCGGATGCGCATTCATCAACGTGGCCGGTGAGCTGGCCGACAATCCGATGGCCCGGGCCGTGGCCCGGGAGCACAAACTGGCGTTGCGGGCGCTGCTGCACCGAGTCGCAGCCGACGCGGGCGTGCCCGACCCCGGGACACTCGCCGAGCGGCTCATGCTCCTGGTCGAGGGCGCGATCGTCACCGCGTACGTGGAGGGAGACCAGTCGGCGGCGGCACGCGCGCGCTCGGCGGCCGCCGCACTGCTGGACTGCGCCGACCGTCCCAGCAAAGAGGATGCCTGGGCAGCCGTCGAGTCCGCCCTCGCTGCCGAGGACTCGACCGGCTCAACGCTGGCACAGATCGTCCGCGACGTGCGCGAAGACCGCCGGTGACCGATCGTGTCATCGACGCGTCCGCCCTTGCGCATGCGTTGATCGGCAAGACGTCCGCGGCGGCCGAGCTGCGCACCGCGTTGCGCACCACCAAGTGCCACGCGCCACACCTGATCGATGCCGAGCTGGGTAGTGTGCTGCGGAGTTGACCAGGATCGGGCGCGTGACGAGCTTGACCACGAGGTCGTGGCCGCGGCCGCCACGTGCAGCTCCAGACGGCAGCGGCGTGGCGGACCTGACGGTCACGCCGTCACCCGAGACCGCGAGCCGACCGGTCACTTTGTTGTCGGGATAGCCCCACCTCGCAGCTGTGGCCCACCGGCTGGACGGGCGCAGGGGGGCGCGACGAGGGTGGAGGGATGACCGAGACGCCTTACGCCCGGCTGACCCGCGGGTTCGGCTACCTGCTGGCCGGGCTGCCCGTGGGGATCGTCGCGTTCGTCGTGGCCGTCGCCGGATTCGCCTCCGGGGTGAGCACCCTGGTGGTGTGGTTCGGGCTGCCGATCCTGGTCGGCACGCTGCGCGCGGCGCGCGGGATGGCCACCGTGGAGCGGCGCGGCGTGCGCTGGGCCACGGGCCGGGAGCTGCCGCCGCACCACTACCACCCCACCCGCGGCCACCGCGTCGCCCGCCGGCTGCTGCTCGCGCTGGCCGACCCGCAGTCCTGGCGCGACCTGCTGCACTGCGTCGTCGCGTTCCCGGTGCGGGTGGCCACGTTCTCGATCGCCGTCAGCTGGGCGGTCGGCGGGCTCGGCTTGACCCTCTACGTGCTGTGGGAATGGGCGCTGCCCCGAACCGAGCGCGACTACCACGGGCTGTTTGGGCTGATCACGGGCAGCTCCTCGCGGCTGGACGACATCGCGTCGCACACCGTGATCGGGGTGCTCATGCTGCTCAGCCTGCCGTGGGTGGTGCGCGGGCTGGTGGCCGTGCAGGCGGGGCTGGCGCGCGGCCTGCTCACCAACCAGACCGCCGCGCTACGCGCCCGCGCCGAGCGGCTGGCCGCCGGGCGGCGGGCGGCCGTGCAAGCCGAGGCCCAGACCCTGCGCCGACTCGAACGCGACATCCACGACGGCCCGCAGCAACGCCTCGTCCGGCTCAACATGGACCTCGAGGCTGCCGCCCGCAGACTCGACGATGACCCGGAGCGGGCCCGCCCGCTCATTGGCGAGGCCCTCGAGCAGAGCCGGGAGGCGCTGTCCGAGCTGCGGGCGCTGTCCCGCGGCATCGCGCCGCCGATCCTGGCTGACCGCGGCCTCGGCGCGGCGCTCTCGGCCGCCGCGGCGCGCTGCCCGGTGGAGGTCTCGCTCGATGTCACGCTGCCCAGCGACGAGCGGCTGACCGCCGCGGTGGAGAACACGGCGTACTTCGTCGTCACCGAGGCGCTCACCAACGTCGCCAAGCACTCCCGGGCAACGCACTGCGCGGTCACCGTCAGCACCGACGGCGAGCTGGTGCTCGCGCAGGTCCGCGACAACGGGCGCGGCGGCGCGCACCTCGGCAAGGGCCACGGGCTGGCCGGGCTGGCCGACCGGCTGGCCAGCGTGGACGGGGAGCTCGACGTGGTCAGCCCGCCTGGCGGGCCGACCGTGCTCACCGCCCAGATCCCGCTGGCCGGGCTCGGGGGATGATGCGCGGGTGAGGGTGGTGCTCGCGGAGGACTCGCTGCTGCTGCGCGAGGGGCTGGTCCGGCTCCTGGACGAGGCGGGCGCCGAGGTGGTGGCCGCCGTCGGAGACGGCGACGCGCTGGTCGAGGCGGTTGTCCGGCAGCAGCCCGACGTCGCGGTGGTCGACGTGCGGATGCCGCCCTCGTTCACCGACGAAGGCCTGCGCGCCGCGCTGGAGCTCCGCCGTCTGGCGCCGGAGACGGCGATCCTCGTGCTGTCGCAGTACGTCGAGGAGTCCTACGCATCCGACCTGCTGGCCACTGGCGGCGGCGTCGGTTACCTGCTCAAGGACCGGGTGTCGAA
This sequence comes from Pseudonocardiaceae bacterium, assembly GCA_050699815.1. GTDB lineage: Bacteria > Actinomycetota > Actinomycetes > Mycobacteriales > Pseudonocardiaceae. The sequence goes on from JBOHFT010000225.1 coordinate 4,478, forward strand.
GCTGTCTGAGCTATCCGACGCGCTGGCCCGGGTCGCCGCGGGCGGCACGGTGCTCGATCCGGAGGTCGTCTCAGCACTGCTCGCGCACCAGCGCCGCCGTGATCCGCTCGGCACGCTGTCGCCGCGGGAGCGCGAGGTGCTCGGGTTGATGGCCGCGGGCCGCACGAACACCGCGATCGGCCGCACCCTGGTGATCACTCCGGGAGCGGTGGAGAAGCACATCTCGTCGATCTTCGGCAAGCTCGGGCTGCCACCGTCGGGTGACGACCACCGCCGCGTGCTGGCCGTGCTGACCTGGCTGGGTTAGCGGCTTCGCCACTCACGGGTGCGCTGCTCAGCCGCCGGTGCGCGGCTCGGCTTGCTGGCGGGCCAGTTCGGGGTTGTACAGCTCCAAGGCCCGCTGCGGGTCCAGCGTCGGCCCGATCGGCAGCAACCCCAGGATGGACTCCGGGGCCGACGTGGTGACCTCGCCGAGTCCGAGTGCGCGCGCCACCTCAAGCGTGGGCACGCCGTAGCGCAGCCCCTGGTCGGTCACCAGCCAGATCGCCCCGGTACCGGGACGCTGCCCCGGTACCACCCCGCGGACCAGGGCCCCCTTGGTCGGCTTGAGGAAGACGCTGTCGGCGGTCCGGCCGCTGGCCGCGCGGGGCACCTCGACCGGACTCTCCCCGGCGTCCAGCGGCAACCGCTCGTCTGGGCTGATGGTGATCACCGGAGGCTGGTCCGGGCCCGGCCAGCTGAGGCAGGCGATCGGCGTCTCGGTGATCTTGAGTATCCGCGGGACCGGGTTGGGGAAGCCGGTGAAGTCCAGCTGGCTGGCTAGCGGTGCCTCCGGCACCAGCGACATGGCCTCCGGGGTGACGTCGGTGAAATCGGCGCTGGTGGCGCGGTAATGGATCAGGCCGGCGACCGCGGACTCCACTGATTGCACACCCTGCGCCAGCACCAGGAAAAACGAATCCTGGACGCCCTTGACCCGCACCACGTCACCGACCTGCACACCCGGGAGCTGCGGGAAGGGCTGCCCAGCTGGGATGGGCGGCAGCGTCAGCGCAGGCCGCTCGGGGATCGCGTTGAGCAGGCTGGCACTGACCTTGCGCGGCACGACGTTGCCCAGCCGGTAGAGGGCCCGGATCGCGGAGTCACGCAGGTCCACCTGCCCCCGCTGGCCGCGCCACACCAGGTAGGTGACCCCGGTGCGCTGCTCGGCGACGAGCAGGGCCTGGTCGTCGCCGAGCGGGCGGCCCGGCGGTGGCTGCTCCCGGATCAGGACAGTGGTGGACAGCTGCGGCTGGATGTCTGCGTTGGCCAGGCCCGGCCGGGCCGTGGCCGTGTCGCAGACCGACCAGACCCCCTGGATCAGGTTCTCCCGCATCGGCAGCGGCGGGACCCCGTCAAGCCCGGTGGTCGGTGCGCGGGAGATGCCGGCCAGCGTGGAGTCATCGACGGTCTTGGCCTCCGGTGCCTCCCGGCCCGGTGCGATCGCTGCCAGCAGCAGGCGTGCCGAGGTGAGGTTGCGCACCGGGATGAGCCGCCGCGGGCTGTCCTGCACCACGAACACCGCTTGGGACTGGCTACCGATGACGATCTCGTTGGCGTTGACCTCGCTGACCGGGCTGAACTTGCCCACCACGAAGAACGCCGCCAGCCCCAGCACGCTCAGGATCACGCCAACCGCGGTGGCCCGCAGATGGTTGCGCATCGGCTCGTGCAGCATCACCGCGTCCCTGCGGACCAGTGCCGACTCCATCCGGCGGAGCACGAAGTGGTACGCCTGCACCTGCGAGGTGGTGGTCGGATCCTTGGACATCGGGTGCCTGCCGCTCTCCCCTGGGCTGTACCGTGCGGCAGGATATCGGCACGGAGGGTGCGGACATGAGCGGTGCACTGCCCGCCACGGTGACTGCCCGGTGGCGCTCGACGGGCTCATGTCTGGGCCCGCTGCCCGTGAGCAACGTGGTGGTGCTGGAGATCGGGCTCGCGCTCGGCCTGGCGCTGCTCGCCGTGGACACCGCCCTGTGGTGGGCAGCGCTGGCGGTGCTGCTGGCCGCGGCGCCGCTGGCGCTGGGGCGGTGGCGCGGCCGCTGGCTCGTGCTGTGGGCCCAGCTC
>JBOHFT010000226.1:0-6459 GCA_050699815.1 Pseudonocardiaceae bacterium
CGCTGGCGGGGGTTGGCTGCCGTTACGAGCAATGTTCCGGGGGGTTGGTGGTCCTTGAAGAGCTACCAACCCGCTGCTCGGCGGCTAGGGCGGCGGGGAGGGCGATCTCCAGGGCTGTCATGAGGTCGTCGGCAGTCGGCGCACGTTGGGGGTCGAGCAGCCACTGCACCTGCAGGCCGTCGTACACCGCGATGAGGAACGAGGCGACGTGCCGCGCGGTGGGATCGGGCAGGCCACCGACCGAGGCGCGCACCATCTCGGCCACCGTGGCCCGCAGCCGCTCGTAGCACTCGGCAAGCTTGACCCGCAGTTCGGGAACCCGCCCAGCCTGCGCCAGCGCTTCAACGAAGGCCACCAGCAGCGGGCGGTACTGCTCGAACGTGCTCACCAGGACCTCCCAGGAGGCCCGCACCCGCTGCAGCGGGGTAGCGCTGGGATCGGCGAACACGACCTGGGTGAGCTGCTCGATGTACTCGTCGAAGCACTGCTGCATCGCCCCATTGAGCAGCGCCTCCTTGGACCCGAAGTGGTAGCCGATCGAGGCGAGGTTGGTGCCCGACGCCGCCACCAGGTCCCGTGCCGTGGTCCGCGCGTACCCCTGCTCGAGCAGGCAGCGCCGAGCGCCGTCGAGCAGCGCCTCCCGGTGTCCCATGGCCGGGATCCTACCGCATCTAGACAGACGTATGTATGATCCTGGTCATGGTGAGCACATTGCCGCCCGGCCCACCACTGCCAGCACTGGCGCAAGCCGGGCTGATCTGGTTGATGCCCATGCGCTTCCTGCACAGCTGTCACCGGCGCTACGGCGATCGGTTCACCCTGCAGGTTTCCGGCTTCGGCAGGATGGTCTACCTGGTGGACCCCGGCGACATCAGAACGGTGCTGCGGGCCGACCCGGCGATCTTCCACGCCGGGGAGGCGAACCTGCCGCTCGCCGAGATCCTCGGCTCGAGGTCGGTCCTGGTGGTGGACGGCGAGGAACACCGGCGCAGCCGCTCGATGATGCTGCCCGCGTTCCACGGCGACTCGGTGCGCAAGCAGGTCGCCCACATGGCTGATATCACCGCCGAGGACGTCGCGTGCTGGCCGGTGGGTGAGCAGTTCCCGCTGCTGCCCCGGACGCAGGCGATCACGCTGGAGATCATCCTGCGGACCGTGATCGGAGTGCACGACAAGGGCAGGCTGGCCGCCCTGCGCGAAGCGCTGCCGCCGATGGTGGAGATCGGCTCTCCGCTGGAGCTGATGCCGCCACCTCGGCTGCTGCGCAATGTCGGGCTGTGGCGCCGCCGCAGGCAGAACAAGGCCAGGGCACAGGCGCTGCTGCTGGCGGAGATCGCCCGCTGCCGTCACGACCCGAACCTGGCCCAGCGGACCGACGCGCTGGCGATGATGGTGCGCACCAGCGACGCAGACGGACAGCCGATGACCGATCGGGAGCTCGTCGACCAGGTGGTCACCCTGCTGCTGGCCGGGCACGAGACCACTGCCGGCGCGCTGGCCTGGGCCTTCGAGCGGCTGACCCGCCACCCCGCCCTGCTGGAACGCACCGCGCAGGCCGCTGCGGACGGCAATGACGCCTGGCTGGACGCGGTGTGCAAGGAGACCCTGCGGTCCCGGCCGGTGATCTGGCAGATCGGCCGGAAGCTGACCGAACCGGTCGAGCTGGCGGGGTACCAGCTCCCGGCCGGGACCATGGTGGCCCCCGCCATCAACCTGGTGCACTGCGACGGGCGGTACTACCCGCAGCCGCAGGAGTTCCGGCCGCAGCGATTCCTCGGCAAGCGCGCCGACATGTCGGTCTGGCTGCCGTTCGGCGGCGGGATACGGCGCTGCCTCGGCGCTACCTTCGCCCAGGTCGAGATGCACACCGTGCTGCGTGAGGTCCTGCGCAGGGTCGAGCTGGCCCCAACCACTGCGCCGGCCGAGCCAATCCGGGTGCGGCACGTGACGCTGGTGCCGCGCCAGGGGGCGATGGTGACCGTGCGCCGTCACCTCGCCGCCGAGGCGGCCGCTGCATAGCCGACGTGCTACCGGAGGTGGCCAAACGCCGGAGCACTACCGGAGCTAGACAAACGTATGTATAATTTCAGGGTATGGTGCGCACGCTGCCCCCCGGCCCACCACTACCGGCGCTGCTGCAGGCCGGGTTGATCTGGCTGGACCCCATTCGCTTCGTGCACACCTGCCACCTACGCTATGGCGATCGGTTCACTATCCGGATTCCCGGGATAGGCACGCTCATCTTTCTGACCGACCCGGATGACATCAGATCGGTGACCCGTGGCGACCCGGCGATCTTCCATGCCGGGGAGGCGGCCGCCCCGCTCGGCGACGTCCTCGGACCGAAATCGCTGATCATGATCGACGACGGCGAGCACCGGCGCAGCCGCGCGATGATGCTGCCGGCGTTTCACGGCGACTCGGTACGCAGGCAGGTCGCCGAGATGGTTGCCATCACGGCCGATGACGTCGCACGCTGGCCGGTGGGCGAGCAGTTCCCGCTGTATCCCCGGATGCAGGCGATCACCCTCGAGGTCATCCTGCGCACCGTCATCGGGGTGCACGACCAGCGCCGGCTCGCCGCGCTGCGGGCCGCGCTGCCGCCGATGCTGGAGATCGGCTCACCACTGGAGCTGATCCCGCCGCCGCAGCTGCTGCGCCGGTTCGGACCGTGGCGGCGCCGCGCGCAGCGCAGGGCCACCGCCCACGCACTGCTCACCGGCGAGATCACCCGGTGCCGCCAGGACCCGCAGCTGGCGCACCGCACCGACGCGCTGGCGATGCTGGTGCGCAGCGTCGACGGCGCGGGCCAGCCGATGGCCGACGACGAGCTCGTCGACCAGCTCGTCACCCTGCTGCTGGCCGGGCACGACACCACGGCCACCGCGCTGTCCTGGGCCTTCGAGCGGTTGACCCGGCATCCCGCGCTGCTGGACCGCACCGCGCGCGCCGCCGCTGACGGAGACGACGCCTGGCTGGACGCGGTGTGCAAGGAGACCCTGCGGGTGCGCCCGGTGGTCTTCGAGTTCGCCCGCAAGCTGACCGCACCGGTCCAGCTGGCCGGCTACCGCATCCCGGCCGGCACCATCCTGGCTCCCAGCATCAACCTGGTGCATCACAGCAGCCGGCATTACCCCGACCCCGAGGAGTTCCGCCCCCAGCGATTCCTCGACCAGCGCGCCGACCCGGCCGTCTGGCTGCCGTTCGGCGGCGGGGTGCGGCGCTGCCTCGGCGCCACCTTCGCCCAGGTCGAGATGCGCACCGTGCTGCGTGAGGTCCTGCGCAGGGCCGAGCTGGCCCCGGCCACCGCGCCGGGCGAGCTGGTGAAGCCGCGCCACGTGACCATGGTGCCGCGCCAGGGCGCGATGGTGACCGTGCGCCGCCACCTCCCCGCCGCCGACCGCGCCGCATGACAGTGCGGCTGGAGTTCGAACAAGTTCAATGACGATGAACTCATCGTCATGACGGGCTGCGCACAGCGCTCAGCCTGGCATAGCGACGCGCCCGCTGGCCGCGTCGAAGACTGTCACGATCACGTGGTGATCGGCGGCGACCAGCACGACGTGATGTTCCTTGTATTCTCCAGCCAATGCCAGAGCCAGGGGACCCGGTCTTCCCGTACCACCGCATCGTTGACGATCTTCGGTCAGCCATCCTGGCTGGTCGTCTGGCCCCGGGCGATCGTCTCAGCTCCGAGTGGGAGTTGGCTGAGCAGTACCAGACCAGCCGACCGACGGTGCGCCGCGCGATAGCCGTGCTCAAGGCCGAGGGCCTGGTGATCACGGAGCAGGGGCGGGGCGCCTTCGTCCGCCCGAAGCCTGGTGTGCGGCTGTTGGTCACTGGCGCCAACTATCGCCGGCATCGCAGCGCGGGACTGCCGGGCTTCAACGCCCAGGTGATCGAGCAAGGGCGGCGGCCGGAACAGCGTCTTCTGGAGGTTACGACGATCGGCGCTCCGGCCGAGGTGGCGACGCGCCTGGACGTCGATGAGCAGGCGCCCGTGATCGTCCGACGGCGGTTGCTCCTGGTAGAGGATCAGCCGCTGGCCCTGTGCGACAGCTACTACCCGGCTGGCATGGCGGAAGGAACAGCGATCGCCGAGCCGCGGCGAATACCCGGTGGTGCTCTCGCGGTGATCGAAGATCCGGCGGGACCGATCAGGAGAACGGCCGCGCGGTCGGTGGATGAGTTGACGAGCCGGATGCCGACGCGCTCGGAGATCGATCAGTTGCGGCTCTCGTCCGGGGTGCCGGTTATCCGGGTGCTCCGAACGATCTATGACACTGAGGGAGTGCCGCTTGAGGTCCAGGACTCGGTCGCGGCGGCGGATTGTCATGAGTTCCGGTACGAAGTGGAGATGCGATGACCGCGATGGTCGGCCGTCGAACGCTGCGGGTGGGGGCGTGCCTGTCTCTCACCGGCCGCTACTCGCGGTTCGGTGTGCAGGCTGCCCACGGCTTGGAGGCATGGCGCGTGCTGGACGGGGACGCCGAGCTCATCGTAGAAGACGACGGCAGTGACCCGGCACGCCTGGAACTCTGCCTTCACGCCATAGCCGGCAGGTGTGACCTGCTGCTGGGGCCGTACTCGACGCAGCTCATGCGCGTGGCGTCCCGGGTCGCCAGGGAACTGGACCGTGTGGTGTGGAATCACGGCGGTTCAGGCGACGACGTGGAAGATGCGGCTCCTGGCCGGGTCGTGTCGGTCCTGACGCCCACGAGCCGATATACCGAGCCGTTCCTTCGGCACCTCGCTGGGCAGGCTGCACAGGTGCCGCTGTGGCTCGTGCAGGGCCGCGGGAGTTTTGGCCGGCAGGTGACCGCGGGTGCTGCGGCTATGGCCGAAGAGGTCGGGCTGCGCACGGTGCGTATCGGTCCGGCCGATGACCTGCCCGCAGATCACGCTCCGGTGGCGTGGGATCTGTTCTGCGCTGGCTCCTTCGAAGAGGACGTGGCGAGAGTCAACACCGCCCGCACCCTTGCTGCCCCGGCTCGGCTGATCGGAGCTGTCGCGGCCGGCGTGCATGACTTCGGCCAGGAAGTGACCAGCGCCGAGGGCGTCTTCGGCATCGCGCAGTGGTTCCCTGGTCACGGTACGGCCGCCGAGTTGGGACCGCCGGAAGGAGACTTCCTTCGGGCCTACTCGGGGCTGACCGGCGCGGTGCCGGATTACCCGGCCGTTCAGGCGGCAGCCGCAGCGGTGCTCGCCACGCACTGCGCCCGAGCCGCGGGCAGTACGGCACGAGCGAGCCTGTGGGCCGCAGCCGCCAGCCTGCGGACGACCACCATGTTCGGGGCCTTCAGGATCGATCCGGCCAGCGGAGCACAACTCGGCCACGAGACAGCGCTGGTGCGCTGGACAGCGGACGGCCTGACGTGGGCATCCCCCGGCCCCGCGTCGCCGCGTTGACACGTCGAATCACGTGCAACTCCAAGTAGACTTGTATTGCCAAGTTTGGTAGCCTCTGACTCCTCGAGACAACCCGTGGGGAGGCAACGATGGAGCCAGAGAGGCAGCCAGAGGCACTGACTGCCGAACCCGGAGATGCGTCGCAGCGCCTGCTTGGCCCGCTTGACAACAGCGGATTCGCCCAGGCAGGACGGCTGGCCCCTGATCACGGCGGGGCCGGGGATGATCCCCCCGATGGCCCCTGGTTTCGCCGTGTTCCACCTGGCAACCCGATCCTGCCCCTCGTGGGCAGGTCCTTTGTGCTGTCCGGAGGTCCGGCATGGCAGCCATGACCGGTGACGGCGGTGAGCGCCGGGCGTGGCGGACTCTCGCGGTACCGGTGACCAGTGTCCGGGACGGCTTAGAGCACCTGGTGGCCGATACGGAAATGGCTCCCGGCAGCGCAGGCCACTATGCCGCGCTGTGCCGACGCAGTGTGTGGGCAGCGCCGCTGGACTGCCCGCCGGGTCCCCGGTGCCCGGACTGCATCGCGGTCCACAACACGATCCAGGCGGGTGAGCGACGGCACCGCCGAACGGACCATCGCGGGGTCTGGGCCCGGCTGATCGCCCGGCTGACACCCCAGCAATGAGCGCAGCCAACGGCAGCGGCAGCCACCCGGCAGTAGCCAGTGCACGCCCGGTGGCGCTGGTTCGGTACCGGCCCGGCATCACCGGGGAAGCGGCACGCGTGGTGCACCTGATCCCCCTGCCGAACTGTGGCCAGGAAGGCACCGCCCACGCGCTGTGCGGGGCACTGCTGCCCACCGACGACATCGAGATTGTCACCCCCGAACACGGCATGCCCTGCAGTTCTTGCCTGGTCAGCCACGTGGCGCACAGCCCCCCGCCACCGACCGCCGAACCCTCACCCACCAGACGAAGACGGCTGACGACGGCCGCGACAAACTGCTCGGAGACGGCCGCGTAGTTGCCCGTTGGCGGACATGGGAGCTGCCCGCTGACGGCCGGGGGATCTGCCCGACACGACGTCCGTTGCCTTACCGCGTCC
>JBOHFT010000227.1:0-6449 GCA_050699815.1 Pseudonocardiaceae bacterium
CCAGCGTTACGGCAGGCTGGCCCGGCGTCTCGGGATCTCGACGACGATCCACAAATTGCGGCACTACTCGGCTACCGAGCTGATCTCCGCTGGTGTCGACGTCCGCACCGTCGCCGGCCGGCTCGGGCATGGTGGCGGCGGCACGACGACGCTCAAGGTGTACGCGGCATGGGTGTCCGAGTCCGACCAGCGAGCCGCCACGAGCCTGTTTGCCCGACTACCCGCCCGGCCCGACGCGGATCCGACTCCGATACGTGATGGCGAATCGACCTATGAGCGGGTCGCCGCTGAGCTGCGGGCTCAGATCGTCTCGGGGGAGTTGCCGGTCGGGTCAGTATTGCCCACGCACAAGCAGCTCTTCCAGCAGTACGGGATCTCTGCGGGCACAGCGCATCGGGTGACCGCGCTGCTGAGCAGCGAGGGCCTTGTCGAGGTCAGCCGTGGTCGCCGGGCCACTGTCATCCGGCAGCCTCTCATCGATACCGCAGACGAGGACCCGCGTGCTGCTGACGGCGTAGCGACACAGGGTGACGGCACACTGACCGAGGTGGCACTAGCGGAACGCGGCGCCGCCGGTGTCCTGCCCGATGGCCGCCCCCAGAAGGACAACGGCAACGAGGTAGCGACGGCGGCGCCGCAGCTGTGGGTGATCACCGTTCGCGGGCCCGATGGCCGCCGCTACCCGGCTCGGCATGTGTGTGAGGACATCAACCGGCCCGACTCGTTCCGGGCGCACCTGATTGCGATCGCCAGGATCGAGCGGCCCATGGAAACCGATCGTGGAGAGAGCTGGATCGGTGACTATGAGCTTGAGATCCGTGAACCCGGAAAAGAGCACGAGGATCCGAAGTTCACGCTGCGCTGGCAGAAGACCTGAAGCGCTGCCGAACTTGACCATCTGGCAGCCCAGGTCAGGCACCGTCAACTTGTTTGACGGTGCCCGCAGGGTGGGCAAGCATCTGCGGTACCGGCCAGATGACGTGACCGCCTGGCTTGACCACCTCGACGGCGGGGCCGCGTGATGGCACGCCCACCACTGCCCCTCGGCACCTACGGAAGATCAAAACCTGGCAGGAGGGCAAGACCTGGCTGGCGCGCGCCAAGTTCCGCGACTTCGACGGGATCGCGCGTCTGGTCAAGCGCAGCGGCAAGACCAAAGCCGCCGCCGAACGGGAGCTGAAGACGGCGTTGGCCGACCGCCAGATGCCGATCAAGCAGGCCGAGATCACGGCACAGACCACGATGGACAAACTCGCCGGGCTGTGGCTGGCCGAGATCGAACGCGCCGTGGACGCGGGCACCAAGAGCCCAGGGACGCTGGACGCCTACCGCTCAATCTACCGGCGACACGTCAAACCGGCACTGGGCGCACTGCGAGTGCGGGAGGTGGACACCCCGGTTGTTGATCGGATCCTGGAAGCAACCAAGAAGAACACCGTCAGCGGAGCCAAGATCGTGATCTCCGGGATGATGCGCTTCGCAGCCCGGCATGGAGCGGTGACGGTCAACCCGGTACGCGAGGTCGGCCGGATCGAGGGAACCCCACGCCATAAACCCAAGTCACTCACTGCCGGGGAACGCCAGCAGTGGCTTGACGCGCTGGAGGCCAGCGAACCCGCTCAGGTGTGGGATCTGCCCGACTTGTCACTGATGATGCTCGCGACCGGCTGCCGTATCGGGGAATGCCTGGCAATCGGCTGGGATGAGATCGACCTGGACCAAGCCACCGTAGAAATCTGCTGGCGGCTGGTGCGCCGGAGAGGTGCCGGACTGCTGCGGCTGGCATCGACGAAGACCGGGCACAGCGGCGAGCGGCTGATCCCGTTGCCCAGCTGGGCCATGACCATGCTCACAAAGCGCCGCCTCGCCATCACGCCGGGCGTGCAACCAGTGTTCCCCGACTCCCTCGGCGGCTGGCGTGACCCCTCCAACGTGCGGCGGGTGTGGCGGCACGTCCGCGACGACGCCGGGATCCAGGGACTGGCCAGCCACACGTTGCGCAAGACCGTCGCGAGCTTCCCCGACGACGCCGCCGTACCCACCCGCAAGATCAGCGACCAGCTCGGGCACTCCAAGGTCAGCATGACCCAGGACCACTACCTCGGGCGCAAGCTCACCGACCGGCAGACCGCCGATGTCCTCGAAAAGTTGCTGGGGTCCAGCCCCGCGTGAGCCGTAAAGGATCCCAAAAGTGTCCCGCGATCTTGATAGAGTACGCTACACAGCGCCTTGACCTGGTGTTTTGTGGGCCGCCTGGGGGTCGAACCCGGAACCCAAGGTCCTTTGCTCTGCCAGTTGAGCTAACGGCCCCGCGCGCTGATGGTAGCCAACGCGGCGTCGCGGCTGGTGATAGGTGGACAATGTGGGGTTCTGCAGGGCCTCTGAGCGGCACCGTGGTCGTCACAGGAGCCCGATTGGAGCACGTTGAGTGCGGTCGACAGCTGTCCGGCAATGCACAGCCGCCACGATCGCTGTCTGCCCGCCCGGGATGACGGGGCTGCTGGCGGCGGATGCCGGATCTCTTGGCGGGGGATCAACGCGTCACAAGGTGGTCTTCCATGCTGAATGAACTGGCCGTGCCAGGTGTGGTATCGGACCTGGCAGGTCTGAGCATGTACCGAGAGTGGGCCGACGATCTTGTCGCCAAGCGCGTGTGCAGGGGTGTAGTAGCCGGGAAATGCGTCGGTCTCGCGACGCAGGCCGGAGTGGCTTCGCTGCAGCCATTGTTCGGCGACGTCGCGCGCTGGTCAGGCCCAACCGCTACCAGGCTGGCCTGTGCACCGATCGCCATCATCCCGGCTCGTCAGTGTCGACCGGGGGCGTGTCAGAGGCTGAGGGTGCCCAGCAAGACGCCTGCTCGGTCGTTGTCGGTGGTCTCGATGGTTTCGGTGTGGGTGGCGGTGACCGTCCCGAATGGACGGTGGCCGCCCCGGTCGCGGTCGAACTCCAGGCTATCGGTGGGATTGGCTGGCTGCGCGAGCCGCACGTACAGATCATCAGGCACGATGCGCCTCCACGCGCTCAGAAGTCACGGGCTCCATCCCAAAGGCTAGAGGGTGAACGGCCATGCCACGGCTAGGAGTAGCGCGGTGAGGGTCTCCAGCAAGACCGCGTCGCGCAGCACTGTCAGGCGCGTCCGCACCGTTTCCTCACCCTCCCCCAACGACTGCAGATACTCGTAGGCGGTGCCGCGTACGAGCGGCGATGCGCCGGACGCGATCTGGCGAGGGTCGACCCAGCCCATGCGCGCCTGCGAGGTGAGGACCGACGCGGCGCCACCGATCCCAAGGATGACGGTGACCCCGCTCGAACACCACAGGATGGACGCGAGGGGACCGTGCTGGACTGTCCGCGCCGCGAGCGTGGACAGCACGGCGATCTCGGCAAGGCCAATGGTCAGCAGGGTGATGGCGCGGGAACGGATGCGCTCCAGATCTGTTTCCTGCCGGTCGAGGGCGCGACGCCCCTCCTCAATGATGATCTTAAAGTCCTCGTCGGCGGTGAACGCGGCCAGGCTGCCGTTGAACTCTTGCGGTTCGCCGAAGGTGGGTACGCGGACGCCCGGCCGGAGCACGGCGAGGACGTAGTATAGGTACAGGCGTGCCTCGGCGCACCTGCCTGTGATGACGGTCATGCGCCGCCCCGCAGCCATTCCGCCAGCGCAGCTGTGACCGGCGCGCTGACCTCGTCGGGCAGGAACAGCCACTGGCCACCGGGATTGAGGTCCAGGAATGCTGGTCCCGCGTCGTCTACGATCCAATCCTGGCTGGTGAAACCCGCCCGCAGTGTTGAGGCCAACGTCACGGCGGCGCGTTCCACCTCACCCCACCGGGACGAGGCATGAAACGACCGGTGCGCTGGCTCATGCGCTCGCCAGTCCAGCGGTAAGCCTGTCGCGTCCAGTTCGGCCACCCAGGCACTCTCGCCCACCGTCACCACCCGCAGATGGCATCGCCCGCGGACGGCTCGCTGGGCGAGGAACGGCGCATCCAGCAGATCGACCGTGTTAAGACCCGCAGCCTGGATTTCCCGGACGAACACGACCTGCTGATCCCCGTGGTCGTCCTCAAAGTTGCCCGGACCCAGCGGCTTCAACACGAACCGCTGCCCGAGGTAGTCACTGAGGTCGGTGGGGTCGCCGCTGACCACGAAATCAGGAACGCGGACGCCGGTGCCGATCGCCGCGCGATATTGGACGATCTTGTTCTCGGCACCAAACAGATCGTCGACGGCCGTGAGCCAATCGACGGCGGTGTCGCGGAGTACAGCGGCCAATAGCGCCAGCCGCGCCGCGAGCACCGCACTGCGATGGCTCCCCAACGCGACGCCGTGGTCCCAGCCAGCCGGAGCCAGGCGGCGGATCCACCCCCGCACCGCGCCGTCGGGGCGAATCTCCACCGGCGCACCAGTCACGTCCGCAAGCGTCGTGATCGCGGGATTGAGCCGGGCCATGACCGCAGGCATCTGCACGGCGTCGATGATGACCAGACCCGCTCCGGGCAGCTGCTCGACGACGGCGCGGACATGCGGATCCTCACCGTCGCCGACAACGATCGCGTACGCGGTCTCCGTCACGGCGCGACAAGGCCCAGCAACGACCCGCTTCGCCCCTCGTCCGTGGTCTCGACGACCTTGGTCAGCACCGTCGACGGGGCCGGGGGCCGTGCATCGAGCTGCAGCGGGCTCTCCACCCCGTTCGCATCGAACGGCAGCGTTCGGAGCGATTGCCCGAGATGCTGATAAAGATCCACCTGTCGCCGCTCCTCACCCGCGCGGACCTGTCACAGCTGATAGTCCTCCACGGCGGGTCATGAATACCAACCGGCGCGCGCGTGTCGTCCTTGCTGCCAGCGCGCTGACCGGGGGTGTCGTGCGGTGATCCAGCCAGCGATAAAGCTGGCGGCGGCGTGTGAGGTGTTCTGTCAGCAGGTCAACGCCCGGGTGCATCGGGTGACGCGGCGCGCGCTGGTGGAGATGCTCGCCGAGGAATGCACCCGGTTGCACCCGCTGCCCGCGCACCCGCACACGGTCGCGTTCGGGTGACCCGCACGGTCGCGACCAACACCCCGATGGTGACGTTCGAGGGCGGACAGTACTCGGTGCTGCACGCGCTGCTCGGTGAGGTGGTGTTGGGTGCGGTGCATGGCTGCGGTGAGGGCGAGAGGGTTGTGATCGTGCACGTGTGCGGTGAGTGACTGGTCGAGGTTGCCCGCCACCTCCGAGCGGCTCCAGGCAGTCCGCGGCTGGATGACGCACACTTCCCACCGACCCCGGCTGGGGTGCAGGCGCCGACGCCCAAGACCGCCGCGGAGGCCGAGTTCTGCGCCCTCGGTGACGGCGCCCGGTTGTGGCTGGCTGAGGCCGCCGCTGCTGGCATCACGACGAATGGCCCAGGCCGTGGCGCTGGCCAAGCTGTTCACCGTCGCCGAGGTCGGCTGGGCGCTGGGGCACGCTGCGGTGAATACCCGCTTCGCCAAGGCCGACCTGGGCTCGACACTGGACCACCGCGCCCGCGCCGAGCGGGGCCGGTGCATCAGGCCGGTAAGCAGCGCAGCCCGACCCAGGGCACCGTCGGCTGGGCCGCCCTTCTTCGGGCGCAGCGACCCCCAGGGCCAACCCGAGACCGGGCCGTTTTTACTGGCCCTTGACACACATCAGCCCTCGGCGGCCTTCGTCGAACTCACCTTTGCCGTCTGACCGGGGCACCCACCGCGGCTGGGTCTGCCTGCACTCGGCCAAACACCACAGTCCCACCCGCACACCGGCGCCGTCCGAGGCGCAGCCTCACTGAGACCTCCTTGGCCAGCGGCAATAGCATCAAACATCGTGACAGAGCCGACGGACCGCACTGAGCATCCACAACACGGCGAGCGTCAAGCCGACTCCCCGGGCACGCTGAACGTGCCGCACGAAGAGTCGAATCCGCCGGGCGACGATGCAACAAGCCACAATCAACCAGGTCGTAGATTTGCTGGGTTACTCAAGCGTGGTCGGCCGCGGAAGCTTCGAAGACTTGACGGCGAAGGTGCGACCGTTGAGGACAGGAGAAACCAGATCGAAGCGAGCCTGGAACTGCTCGTGCCGAGATTAGCTGCTGCCGCTCGAGTGTTTGCGGTCTTGCTTTTGCTCGCTTCCGTGGCGGTTACCATCGCGGCCACCTTTTTGGACTTGAACAACATAATTCCGGGGGCAGGTTTCGTTGTCGCCGCCCTTACCGTTGTTCCAACGATCCTGGAGGTGTTTGAGCGGTCTGCAAAGAATCCTTCCCGCTGGTACCGTGCTTGGACGGAGCGATTGACCAAGAAGATCGTTCGTCTTGTCAGACCCGATTCCGCGAGTTAGCGCCGAATTGATCTCACTCCATGCTTGTTGATCTTTTTGGGGGTGTGTGCTGGGTTGATGGCAGGCCAACGACCCGAGTGTCGCCTCGGGTGGCGGGGTTCCGGTGT
>JBOHFT010000228.1:0-6435 GCA_050699815.1 Pseudonocardiaceae bacterium
GGCCTGGCTGGCCGATCAACCCCACGCCCGGAGGGTGATCCGCTCAGTGTGGGACACGCTCGCTGAGCTGGAGCGGGCCGGTCACCATCCCGACCCCCTCGCCGCCCTACGGGATCCTGACCCCGCACCAGCCCACCGCAACGGGCCGATGCCGCACCTGCAGCCGCTCCACCTGGCGTCACCTGTGGGAATCGGGCTGACTTACCGCGTTCTGTCTCCAGAACGCGGTGACCGGGCCCCGGATTACCGCGTTCTGTCTCCAGAACGCGGGCTATCTGGCGGCTGGTTCGGGTTCTGCGATGGGGTTTGCGCTGTGGATGGGGCCGTCTGATGAGGAACTGTCCCTGGACGCTCAGCTCCTTGGTGGTGCTGATGCCGCTGTCAGCGCGCAGCGACCTTGCCCAGTTCGCGATAATCTTCGTGCTACTGTCGAGCTGTTTCTCGGAGATCTCAAAACCCGCGCTCCTACGTCGCAGCAACGGACCGTTGAACAGGTTCACTCGCTGAACCTCCGTAGGTTGCGCTTGGCTGGGTTCCCTCGTGGCATGCCAGCAGATTGTACGTGGGGCACGGGTGGCCACTTGGCCCGGAGCGCGGCAGCTGGGGACTTAGTGTCTTGGATCACGTCTGGCCGCGAGCATTGCAAACGTGCTACCGTGATCGCCTTCCTTTCTTCAGAATTCCATAAAAAGTCTGGGGGCCGAGCATAGAACCAAGGCAAGGTTAGGTCCGTAGTCCAGCGGTATATCAATCCATGAGCCATTTGCCAGACGGAACAATGGCCAGCCGTTAAGGAACCGAACCTAGCAACTTAATCTGTACGGTCGCCTGCTCAAGGTACCACCATCCCGTCGTCCTTCTGCAAGATCGACGCCGGTGGGCGGGGTTGGAAGCATGTGGAACCAGCCGCCACCGGAACCCGTAAGCCGGGGACAAACGGATGCAACCGGTGGCGGCCGGGATCATGGGGCGAGGGCAGGTTCCTCTTGCTGCCGCTGGTATCTGCGCAGCTCGTCATAGCGGGCCTGTCCGGCCTCAGTCAGGGAGATAGTTTTCAGCCCGAGCTGGTCAGGCTCCGCCGATACTGAGTAACCCGACGCGGACCAGCACGTCGAAGAGCAACTCCGGGATCAGGTATCGGGGCATCAGGTACCCCGCCGTCGAGGTATTCGCCGCAGTGGCGGACCACTCCGCCGGTGTGCACCCGCGATAGCGCCACCCAGTCGACGAGTTCCTGCGCGGTCAGCATCGGGGGCGGCTCACCGGGCACCTTTTTTGCGACGGATGTCACATGCCGGGCATATCTGGTCACGGTCTTGCGGGTACCCGGGCAGGCTCACCCGGCCGAACGGCAACGGCAGCGGCACGAACCTCACCCCGCACAAGGCGCCCACCGTGCCCTTGGCGCTCAGCTCGCCGTGGTGGGTGTCGTGGTCACCCATGGACCGTAGATACCAGCTCACTGGGTGCCCGCCAGGATCGCCCCGGCCATCCGGGGGCCGGTCACGGGATACTTCCCGCCGGTGCTCACCGCCCGGTCCAGCGCAGGCAGGACAGGCAGATCCAGCCGGGCGCCTCGTCATACAAGGTGGCGGCCGTGCGCAGCCGGTGCCCGCATCGGGCGACATACACCCCGTGGGGGTGATCGGCGTCCTCGTCGATGGCGTGGGCGCGCCAGTCCGCCGAGGACACGCCCCAGCGCGGGGCGCCCACTGGGTGCTCCTCGCCTGACCCAGGCGACTGGAGGGCCGGGTCGGCGCTCACCGGCGCAGCCATGTGCGGAGGGCCTCGAACAGCTCCGTCGCGGCGTCCTCTTCAAGGATGATCACACACGCGCCAGTGACATGCGGGTCGAACACGATCTCGCTGCCCTGCTTCTCCACCACCAGGTTCGCGTAGTTCCTCGGGCCCTGGTGCAGCGTGCAGGTGACGGGGATCGCCCTGCGGTTGGCGCGGGACGCACCCGCGGTCGCGCCGTCAGCCATGGCTGGCCTCCTCTCCCGGGTGGGGCGGGGTCGTGTCCCGCTCGCTCATCAGCTGGTTCCCTTCGGAGGGCGCCAGATCACGATCGCCTGGCGCCGTGAGCACGCGCACGAGGTGGGGCCGCACACTGGCCACCGTGCCCTCGCCGTCGAACTGGATCCGCAACCGGCTGCCACCCTGGCCGGTGACCCGGCCCTGCTGGTGCAGCCGCGAGGCCAGCGCCCCGTGCTCTTTAGCCACCGCGATCTGCCCGGCCCGGCAGCCCACAGCAACGTGCACACCGTCTGTGTCGCGCCAGGGGTCGTAGGTAGCGGGCATGGTTCAGGTCAGCTCCCCGAACGGCGCGGGCCGGGGCCCGGTCACCAGGGAACCCACACAGCCGAGGCAGCCGGGTGAAGATGAGGATTCTGTGGTTCCCGGCACGAATGCGGAGCTGATCGCGTCCAGGAGGGGCCCGGCCTCTGAGGGCGAGAGGCTGACGGCGTCACCGCCGTCGTCACCCTCCCGCAGCGAGACTGTGCCACAGGAGCAGATGCGGATGATCACGAAGTGGGGTTCGTGGCCGGTCACGTCACGCTTCCGCTCGCCAGGTCCGTGGTGAACATCGCGTGGCAGGTCCGGCGTGCGGGGCGAGCTCGATCCGTCCGCCGCGCTTGCTGACAACGAGGTTCGTGTACCCGGGCGTGCCGCCGTGCGTCGTGCCGGTAGCAGGAGTAGCGCGTCGGCGCTCACGGGGTGGTGTCTGGGGTAGCTGCTCTGCTGCGCTCACCCAGCAGAGGATGCAGGGAAAATCGAGCTAACTCTTCACGCCCCGTTAAACCGGTTTGCCGACACCGAAGCGGTTGCGCAGACTGTCCAGCTCCCACACCCGGCGCGGGGCCCGCCGGTCCAAGGTCGTGAGAAGGTCACGTGCGATCGGGTCTGGCCGGATCAACTGCGGCGCGATCCGGTCGGCGGCATCGAGGTGCTGGATCGCATTCCCGTCACGCTGGCCGCCCTCCTGGGCCAGCGCCCGGGAGAAGTCAAGGTGCAGCGCCGCCGTCCGCTCGCTGCTGCCCAGCACGTGCACATTGATCGGGAGGCTCGTGGCGTCGGCGTAGGCCCGAGCGCCCTCGCTCAGCTCGATGCCCACTGCCAGGCGCCAGGCGGCGATGTTCGTGGGCCCGAAGTGCCGACGCAGGGCGTTGCGCTCCCCCACCCGCTGAGCGATCCGGTCTGCCTCATCGAGGTGACGGTGGGCGCCGTCTGATGATCCTGAGCGCGCGGCGGTCTGCGCAGCAGTCAAGTGCATGAGTCCGACCATCTGCGCCACGGTGGTGTCGGATGTGGTGAGCTGGATACTCGGTGAGAAGTCGTTGATCGCCTGAGTCAGCAGGGCTGCCGCTCGGGTGCGGGCCGCGAGCCGCATCAGTCCCAGTGCCAGGTACCAGCGGGCGAAGCTGAGCACACCCCGACTGCCGTGCAGTTCGGCGTAGTCGTGCCCCCGCTGGGTGGCTGCCAGCGATAAGTCGAGGTAGCCGACGTTCTTCGCCACGGCAGCAGCGATCATCCAGGCGTCCGTCAGCGCCGCGAGGGCGGTCTGCCGGTCGGCCGGTTTCCGGGCGTGCACGTGGGACTGGAGTTCGCGTAGCACGGCAGCCAGGTTCTGGCCTGCGCTGTGGTAACGGGCCTGGTCGCGGTGCGCTGAGGCGTCGTCCGTCTCGCTCACCAGCGCCGCCAAAGGGCGCGGCGATGCGGTAGGCCTCTCGTCAAAGGCATAGTCGTTGAGCACCAGCCGGATGTCGCCGAGTGACACCACAGCGTCTGCCGCCCACCGGTCCACCGGCTGCGCGTACGGCTGCCCGGTCAGATCAGCTACAGAGCAACTCAGCGCGTCGGCGAGGTCCTCGATCAGGCCACGGCGATGGAAACCACGCAACCCACGTTCAAGCATCGACAGATAAGGCCCGCTGATCCCAGCCAAGCCACCCGCGACCTCCAGACTCAACCCGCGCCGACAGCGGATCATCCGAGCGCGCGCACCAATCGTCCGCGCGTCATCGTCAACGTCCACAAAAACCCTCTCCCTGCCGGAACCCCCTGCCGGTGCCCCGGGGAGCGACCCCGGGGCGGGAACCTCGGCAAGGAGGTAGTGACAGGCTACGCCCCGCACTTTGTGCCGCCGATCTGACGGTCGCGACCAGTTTTCCGTAGCACACCCCGTATTTCCTGGTGGATGCGATCAAGCCGATGATGTCCGCCAGCGTGGACACCACCCGGACGGGCTACACTGGCAGGCCACGTTTTGGAACCGCCACTGTGGGCGCGGTGTCCGCAGCAGGCGGGGAACCCTGCATGAGCCGCTCAGCCACGGGATGCCGGGGAATATCGCCTAGAACAGGTGATCCAAAACCAATGCGGAGAATTGCCTGTGACGAGAGTGTGGTTGGCAGTACGTGGTGCAGCTCCGTACGGATGTGCGGGACCTCAATAGCTGAGGATAGAAAGGATGCGAATAGACCAAGGCTGGTAGCGGTCAGGAGTACCTTTTGCAACGCTTGCCCCAAACTGCTCACCAGCGCACAACTCCACGAAAGCAGCCAGATCCATCTGCCCGTTCACCGGCATGCCCCCGCACACCCGCTCCAGTACAGGGGATAACCGCAGCCCGGGAGACCCACCGACAGGCCGCCCCGGGCGGATCTGGTCTGTCTGGGATGACTGCTCTGCTGCGTTCACCCGGCAAAGACTGCGGCCTAGGTCACGCCAGACCTTAACCCAGTGTTTAAGACCTGCCGAGATCTAGACCGAAACGGTTACGCAAGCTCTCCAGTTCCCACGCCTTGCGCCGCGCCCGGCGATTCAGAGTGCGCACCAGATCCCGGGCGATCGGGTCGTTACGAATCCGGGTCGGGGCCAGCCGGTCCGCAGTGTCCAGGTGCCGAATCGCGTCGGCGTCGCGGCGTGCCCCGTCCTGTACCAATGCCCGAGCCAGATCGAAATGCAGCGCGGCGGCCCTGTCGTTGCTATGAAGCACCGCGATGTCAGGCGATGCCCGGGTGACCTCCTCGTAGGCCCGGCCGCCCTCATCGAGTTCGATACCCACCGCCAACCGCCACAGGATGGCATTGGTCGGGCCGAAGTGCATGCGCATGCTGTTGCACTCCCCGATCTGCTGTGCGATCCCCTCGGCCTCGGCCAAGTGCGTCAGTGCATCGTCGCGCTGCTTATTCCGGGCGGCACACTGCGCTGATGCCAGATGCATCAGGCCGAGCATCTCCGCCGAGAGCGTGTCTTCGCCACGCAACTGAGCAGATGGAGCCAGCGCGTCAATCCCCGTGATGAGCAACCGCGATGCACGGCCACGAGCGGTCAGCCACATCAGGGGCAGCGACCACCACCACTGGGCAAAGCCAATCAGCCCAGGCTCGCCATGCCGACACGCCATCTCATACCCACGTCTGGCCGCAGCCACCGCCAAGTCGATATTCCCGGCCAGCCCCTTGGCAACATCGCCAGCCAGAATGCACGACTGCACAAGTGCCCTAAAGGCACGGGGCCGGTCGGTCGGTCCCGCCGTCAGCGCATGGTGTTGCAGCTCGGTCAGCAGCGTGCCCAGATCCCGCCCGGCCAGCCAGTACTGGCCCTGGTCACGATATTCGTTAGCGCACTCGGCCCAGGCCAGCAGCTCATCAAGGGGTCGTGGGGTGAGATCGGGCACCTCATCGGGGCCATAGTCGTTGAGCGCAAGACTAATTCCCGGCAGCGCAGTCCGACCCTCCAACGTCGCCCGATCCGGCGCCAGATACGGCTGCCCAGTCAGATCCACCACCGAGCACCCCAGCGCCTCGGCGAGATCCTCGACCAGGCCGCGCCGGTTGAACCCGCGCAGCCCTCGTTCCAGCATCGACAAATACCCCGCGGTGATACCAGCCAGCCCGGCCACCACGTCCAAGCTCAGCCCGCGACGCCGCCGGATCATCCGGGCACGCACACCGATCGCCGACGCTTCCCCAGCGTCCACCAACAACCACTCCTCGCCCGAGGTAATCACCCTCGCCGATGCCCCGGAACCATCGCCCCGGGGTGGTGTACCTCGGCGAAGGGGTACCCGGACAGGCTACGCGGCGTGCCCCTCGCCCTCGCAACGGACCGTCACAGCCAGCTCGGCGAAGTCGCGCTCGACCGGCGACCCCACGTGCCGATCAGGTAGCCCAGCGCCGCGCTGTCGTTATCCGGGTAGTGGTCTCGCCAGCGTAACCGCCGTGGCGAGGGTGTAGACAGGCTGACCAGACATTCCCGTTGTTCGGGGATCAGCTCACCGTCACGGACCGCAGCGGCCAGCGCAGGGACCCTTGATCCCAACCGGTCGAAGCAATTGATCTTGGTGTAGATCGTCGGCGACACCGTCGACGAGGAGCACTGAGTGAGCTGCGAGCGCAGGCCGTTGACCGAGGTCGATCGGGAGGAGAT
>JBOHFT010000229.1:0-6425 GCA_050699815.1 Pseudonocardiaceae bacterium
CCTGTGGCCTGGCCATCGGCCCGGCCACAGGCGTGCCGGCGTTGGCACCGCAGACCGGCCGCACGCCGGGTGCGGCGCGCGCCGCACTGGAGGCCGCCGTCCGGTCCGCGTTGGCCTGCTCGCCGTGCCTGGTGAGCTTCTCGGGGGGCCGGGACTCCTCGATGATCCTGGCCCTTGCCACGCACGTCGCGCGCCGCGAAGGGCTGCCGCTGCCCGTGCCGGTCACCTACCGCTTCACCGGTGACGCCGGCAGCGACGAGACTTCCTGGCAGGAGCAGGTGGTCGGCCACCTCGGACTGTTGGACTGGCAGCGCCTTCACCTCACCGACGAGCTCGACGTCGTCGGCCCGGTCGCGGCCGAGCAGGCCACCCGCCTGGGCCTGCTCTGGCCGGTGAACGCGCACTTCTTCCGGCCCGCGCTGGCTCTGGCCCGCGGTGGTGCGCTGCTCACCGGGATCGGTGGCGACGAGCTGCTCGGTGCGGGCACCGACACGGCCGTCCGGGCTGTGCTGGGTGGCCGACGCGCGCTGCGGCCCGCGGACCTCAGACGGCTGGCCGGCGCCCTGGCCCCCGTTCCGGTGCGGCGGACCGTCCTCACCCACCACTCACCCCTGCACCAACCCTGGCTGACCCCGTCCGCCGCACGGCAGGTCGCGCGCGAGCGGGCCGGGTGGAACGCGCACCGGCCCTGGCAGTGGGACCGGGCGCGGTGCCGCTGGTGGTGGCCCGGCCGCGACCGGCAGTCCGCCACCGTCCGGCAGGCCGCGCTGAGCGTCGACACCGGCGCCCGGCTGGTCTCACCGTTTTTGGCACCGGCGGTCATCGCCGCGGTCGCTGGGCTGTTCGGCAGCCGCGGACCGGCCAGCCGCACCGAGTCGGTGCGGTTGCTCGCCGGAGACCTGCTCCCGGCCGCGGTCGTGACGCGTCGCGGCAAAGCATCCTTCGACGGGGCCTTCGTCACCGCCCGGGCCCGTGCCTACGCCGCAACGTGGGACGGCAGCGGGCTCAGCCCCGAGGTCGAGGAGCTGATCGACACGGCGGCGCTGCGCGCGGCCTGGGCCAGCCCCGCCCCGGACCCGCGAGCCCTGCTCCTCCTGCAGGCCACCCGGTTCGACCCATCGACCTGACGTCGTGACACCAACTAGGGTTCACCTCAAAGAGTGAGGAGAAGAGATGTCCGATACCGTAAGTGCCTACGAGCCGCCGTCCATCATCTGGCTGGGTAGCGTGGCCGAGCTGACGCAGCAGAAGGAGATCGGCGCCATGGACGGCGAGCAGTTCCTCGGCATCGACATCGGCGCGATCAGCTAGCCGACGACCGCACCACGACCTCGTGCTGTAGCGCCACGACCTGCTCACGATGTGACACCCCGACGTTACCTCGTCCATGGCCTGGTCCTCGATGTCGACACCGTCCTCGATCTACCCCGCACCGACGAGCCGGCCGATGTGGTGCTGCACGCGGAAGCAGCCAGAACAGTTCCGGCCCAGCAGCCCGACGGCATACTGGTGGCCAGCCGTGAGGTCAGCGGCCGGCCGATGTCGTTTCTGGTGCGCGAGGGCCGCACGTGCACGCTTCGGCTGCCCGGTCTGTTTGAGGCGACGATCGACCTCTCCACCGGTGTGGGCACCTACCTGCGGGACCAGCGGATCCCCGACGGCCTGCTGCCGATCCTGCTGCCGGGTACCCTGCTCGCTGCCTACTTCCTCATCCGCGGCGAGCTCGTCCTGCACGCCAGCGCGGTGCACCTCGACGAGCTCGGCGGAGCGGTCGCGTTCGTCGGGTCGTCCGGGCGGGGCAAGTCGACTCTCGCCACCCTGCTGTGCGCTGCTGGCGGCCGCCTGGTCACCGACGACGTGCTCCGCGTCGACCTGTTCGACCACGCCACGCGGTGCCGGCGCGGAACCACCGCGGCCCGGCTACGACGGGGCGCCTGGCCGCTGCTCGACCACCACGCCATCCCGGCCACCGCGACTGCGGACGGCCGACGGCTCGCTGCTGTCCCCACCTATCCCGACGACACCACGCTGTCCTGCGTCGTGCTGCCCACCCCGGACCGCGAATCGACGGTCGTGCAGCTGCGCCGCCTCGCACCCGTCGAGGCGACCATGACCATCACACGGCACCCGCGGGTCCTGGGTTGGGCCGACCCGACGGTCATCGCGCGGCAGTTCACCCTCACCACCGAGCTCGTGCGGCGCGTCCCGTTGTTCGAGGCGCGGGTGCCTTGGGGTCCACCCTTCCCGTCGGATCTCGCCACCCAGCTCCGCGCCGCTCTCCGCCGGCAGGTCCGCGCCCCGACGGAGGCCAGGTGAGCCCCCGGGCCTGCGTCGCCGAGACGCCTCCCCCAACAGGGTCGAACCGGTTACAGCGCCGGGAGAAAACCGTCCTGGCACCTGGCGTGGTCGTTGCCGTCGACGGCCCTCATCGCCAGGAGCTTTCGGACGAGCAACGGCGGCGACGTGATCAACTCACGGTCGTCGGAAGCCCGCTTGACGACGTGGCGTTCGCCGCTGCGTTCATAGGTGACCGCCGCGCCAGGGTGTTTGGCAAGGTAGGTTCGGAAAGAGTCCCAGGTCAGCAGATAGTTATACGTGGAGTACTGGGCGAGACCCGGATCATCGGAGGACACGACTTTGACCAGATCTGCCTGGCGGCCCGCGAGTGGGAGCGACGCCCTGACGATGAGGTGGTTGCTCCGACCATCCACCATTCGCAGATTCGAGTACATGGTGTAGGCGTAGCCCGTGCGCAACTCGACGTACGGCAGCAGGCCATTGATCACCAGCAGCACGGGTACCGCGGCAAGCCAGATCGGTCCTTTGCCCCGGAGCTTGAACGGCTGATCGAGTGGCTGCCCACGGTGGCGAGCTAGCCAGATGCCTACTCCGAGCAGCAAGGCCGCGTCGAGGACATACCAGAGCAGCCACGTCCCGACAACGGACACGAGGACGACGACGGCGTTGCGTCCGACCCATTCGGCCGCCAGGACAACGACCGCGGCAGCCATCCAGGAGATCACCAGCCGCGCGCCTCTGCCCTGCAGATAGCCGGCAGCCTTCGAGGCGAACTGCGCGGGAAGGAACAGCAGGAACAAGGCGGCGAGGACGGCTGAGAAATCGATGAACGGATGCACCCGGTCGAGGGCTACCACGCTGTGGAAACCCAGGCCGAGCACAACTCCGAAGGCTCGCGTCCGCCTGATCAGGAGCAGCACCGGAACCGACAGCTCGGTCATCGCTGTCGCCACAGGAAGGAAGTTGGCCAGACCTCCCGCTCCTACTGTCGCCGGCGCGACGAGTCCGAACGACCTGACGGTCTCGTCGAAGTAGAACGTGCTGCAGCTGACGGCCGTGTCGAAGAAGTCCGAGTTCAGCTTCGCGAAGGCGGCGAACGCGTAGAACAGGACAAGGCACCATCGGGCGAGCGGCAGGAGTACGTCCGCGAGCCGCACCCTGTCGATACCACCGGCCCGCGCTCTGCCCAGGACGCACAGGAGGAGGGCGAGGTTCACAAAGGCCGCGACGAGCCAATGGTTGCCCAGTATGGGCGCTTCCAGCCCGGCGGTGATCAGCCCGAGGCCGGCCACCAGCAACAGTGGGACGTTGCGGGTCGGCCTGGCCAGTAGCCAGATCGCGCAGATCGCCAGGAGTGCATGACTGATCCCGAGCGTCGTGGGGTTGGCGATGACCTGCGTCGCGCGGCCGCTCGGGCCCAGCACGTGGAAGATCGCGGCTACTGCCCACAGGAACGCGAACAACGTCAACGTATCCCCGGCAGATGCCGTCGACACCGACGGTCCCGGGTGGTGCCGGGATGTCTCGCTCATCGCCCGTTGCTCGTCGTTGTGGCGGCATGTGTTACACCTCGCTCGGCCGTGCGCGGCACCGTCGCCGCAGGCTCCCGCGTCGATCGCCGGTCATCTAGTGTGAGGCTGCTCAAGGCTGGAGGTGGAAGCTCGATGAACGTCGCTGTTCAGGACGACTGGTTCCAGACCACTCCGCTCGCGCTGGCGAGCGGAATGGTGTGGGGCCGAGACCCTGCCGCCTCGCCACTGCCGGCCGCGCCACCAGGGCTCACGGCGCGGGCGGCGCTCGAGGCCGCGATGGTGCGAGCCCTGCACCGACCCCCCTGCGTCGTCAGCTTCTCCGGGGGCCGGGACTCCTCAGCGGTGCTCGCGCTCGCGACGCACGTCGCCCGGCGGGAAGGGCTGCCACTGCCCGTTCCGATCTCGCTGCGCTTCCCGGGGTGCGAGACCGCCGACGAGGACTCCTGGCAGGAGCTCGTCATCCGCCATCTCGGGATCTCGGACTGGACCCGGCTGGTCCTCGATGACGAGCTGGACAACCTCGGCCCGTACGCGCGCGCCGTCCTGGAGCGACACGGCGTGCTCTGGCCGTCCAACGCGCATTCGCAGCTGCCCATCGCGGAGCAGGCGCCTGGTGGGACGCTGCTCACCGGGTTCGGCGGCGACGAGCTGTTCTCGATCAGTCCGGTGTGGCGCCGGGTCAACCAGGTGCTCTCCGGCCAGGTGCCCTGGGTCCCCCGCGATGCGCTGCGGCTTGCGGTGGCGTATGGCCCGGCGCCGTTGCGCCGGGTCGCCGTGCGACGGTGGCTGGCCGGTGATCCGCCCCGCCCCTGGCTGCGTCCCGACGCCCAGCGAGCGCTGGCCATGATCGCGGTCCAGGACGTTGTGGCGGCACCGGTGCGGTGGGACGTGGGCATGGATACCGGTTGGTGGCGGCTGCGTTACCGCCGCATCGCCGAAGCGAGCATCGCCTGCGTCGCGGGCATGCACGATGTCGCGGTGTGCCATCCCCTGACCGACAGCATCGTCGTCGCGGCGATCGCCCGGGAGGGCGGGCGAGTCGGGTTCCCGAGCCGGACCGCGGCCATGCAGCACATCGTCGGTGACCTGCTGCCGGAACAGGTGAACGCGCGGACGTCCAAGGCCATCCTGACCGGCGTCTTCTGGAACCGGTACTCAACGGCCTTCGCGGCGGGCTGGGACCGTGCGGGCGTCGACCCGGAGATCGTCGACGTCGAGGTTCTGCACCGGATGTGGACTGCCGGGGAACACTCGCCGGACGCCCGGACGTTCCCGCTGTTGCAGTCGTCGTGGTTGGCCACCCGGCCGCTGGCCGAGACCGAGCGTCCCGCGTGATCAGCTGCTGAGCCGGTCCAGCAGGGTCGCAGCCGCCTCGTCCATCGTCTCCCACCGGCGCGGTCGCCGGAAGACGAGGAACTCCAGCGCAGCCAGGCCGAGCAACCGGTCAGGGTGGCGCGGGATCCGGGTGAGGGCGAGGTTCGCGTACAGCAGCGGGAGTCTGCGGACCGC
The DNA here is from genome assembly GCA_050699815.1 of Pseudonocardiaceae bacterium. GTDB lineage: Bacteria > Actinomycetota > Actinomycetes > Mycobacteriales > Pseudonocardiaceae. The sequence continues at coordinate 5,340 of JBOHFT010000229.1, forward strand.
CGCGACCGGCTCCAGCTCCACGCGGTCGCCCCAGGTCGGCAGGATCCATCCCCGAAGTGGCACGGTCGGCGGGACGGGTGGAACGTGCACTCGCCAGCGCCTCCGTTCACCGATGGTGTTGATGCGCTCCCCCTGCCCGAGCCAGTCGGCCGCGCCCTCGCGCAGGTCGATGCACCTCGGCCCGGCGAATGCGTGGCCGTTGTCGATGATCAGGACGTCGTCCGCGACGATGCCGCGGCCTTTGGCCGCCAGGTGCGCGAGCGTCGTGCTCTTGCCTGCCTCCCTGGCCCCCATCACGGCCCAGGCGCCGTCGCCGGTGAGGAAGGCGCCCGCGTGGAAGGCGTCGCGGCCGAGCCAGCGGTTGGCGATCGCCGCGAGCATGCTCAGGCCGGGATGGATGATCGCATCGTCGTCGAACCCGCCTGGGCCGGTGAAGCGGGCGGCGAGCGGCGCCCGGTCGATGCGCGCGTGACCGACACGACCGGACCGGTCGAGGACTCGGAACTCTGCCCAGTCGTCGTCCATCGTGCCCTGGTCTATCGAGGCGGCAGGGCCGACAGCTCGTTCGATCGCCAGCTGCGGCCACGTGGCCGGGGCCTCGACCAGGTAGCGCGACGCTGCATCCAGACCAGCCAGGTGCAGCCCATACGCGCCGAGCCGGTGTGGGCCACCGTTGACCGTCACTGCAGGTACCACCATGTCAAGACCCCTTAGGTCGTTCTCCTCCGCTGACCGCGCTCCGCTGCCTGGCTACCGTGGTGCTACCTCGAACAGAAAGGATGGACACCATGACCAAACGGCCCACCTATGTCGCGCCCGTCTTCGTTGAGATCGGTACGCTGGAAGAGCTCACCATGACGCAGTTCCAGAAGTTCGGCGCTCAAGCCGACGCGCTCACCAATCTTCCCGCCCCGCTGGGAGGCCTGACCGGCCAGATCAGCCTCCTCCCCAACTAGGGCCCTAGAGGGCTGTGGCCGACGAAGTCGGCATGATCGAGTCAAGTTTGGGTTATGCGGCGAATCCGGCCTGTTGGGTGAGTTGGTCGAGAGCGCGTTGGTAGTTGCGCGCGGCAGCCCGTAGTGGGGT
>JBOHFT010000230.1:0-6424 GCA_050699815.1 Pseudonocardiaceae bacterium
GGCGAAGGACTTGAAGCCCTTCAACGTGAGGCTCTTCAAGTGCACAGCGTCCCAAACCCCTCCCTACATAACTCCCCCCATTGTCGCGCAGGGTACCCATGCCACCGCATTGCGCGGGCTGAGCGGTCAGCGCTCGACGAAGCCGGTGGCGGCGCCGTGGGGGGCGGTGAAGCGTGCGGTGACCTGGTGCACGTGGCCGGGGGTGGAGCCGGAGCGCAGCGCGGCGAGCAGCCGCTCGCAGTCCTCCCGCGGTCCCTCAGCAACCACCTCGACCCGCCCATCGGACAGGTTGGCCGCATGCCCGGCCAACCCCAGCTCAAGCGCTCGGCAGCGCGTCCACCACCGAAACCCCACCCCCTGCACCCGCCCCTGCACCCACACCGTCATCCGCACCCGCGTCACTCACCCATCGTCCAGCACCGCAGTCTGGATGCAGACTGCGGTAATCAGGGGCCGAATTAGTGCATTCTGCATCCAGACTGCAAGTGAAGGGGACCGCAGTGGTCGCCGAGCGACGGCCGCCTCCAGCGGTTGAGCAAGTCGAGCGCCTCGGGTGGAATCCCATGCTGCTCGTGGCCGAGCACTGCCACGCTGCGTTGCCGCGCCACGGGCAGGTCCGCGAGCCGGATGGCCTCGTCGGCACCGCCAAGCAGGCTCCCACGGCGTCGCAGGTCCGCAGCAGGGTGCCGAGGTTCACCCCCTGCGATGGCCACAGTGGCGCGGCGATCAGATGGCCCCAACAGCGGTGCGGGCGCCGCCGCCGACCTGCCTGCAGCTCGCGGCGCTTGCGGAGATGAATCGCAGGCGGTAGTTGAAGGGCTACCTACGGCTCGAAGCGGTAGCCCATGCCGGGTTCCGTGACGAGGTGGCGGGGGCGGGAGGGGTCGGGCTCGAGTTTGCGGCGCAGCTGGGCTAGGTAGACCCGCAGGTAGTGGGTTTCCTTCAGATACGACGGTCCCCACACCTCGGTGAGCAGTTGGCGCTGGGTCACCAGCCGGCCGGAGTGGCGCGCCAGCAGCTCGAGGATTCCCCATTCGGTGGGGGTCAGGTGCACCTCGACGCTGCCGCGGTGCACTTTCTTGGCGGCCCGGTCGATGGTGAACGCGTCGGTGGCGATCACCGGCTCGTCGACGCCCGGCCCGGCGGCGCTACGGCGCACCGCGGCCCGCAACCGGGCGAGTAGCTCGTCCATCCCGAACGGCTTGGTGACATAGTCGTCGGCTCCGGCGTCCAGCGCCTCCACCTTGTCCGTGGAGTCGGTGCGTGCGGACAGCACGATGATCGGGACGCTGGTCCAGCCACGGAGGCCGGCGATGACCTCGGTGCCGTCCAGGTCGGGCAGCCCGAGATCGAGCACCACGACATCGGGATGCCCGTCGGCTGCCACCCGCAGTGCCGCCGTCCCGTCGGCTGCGGTGAGCACCTGGTAGCCGCGGGCCGCGAGGTTGATCTGCAGGGCCCGCACGATCTGGGGCTCGTCGTCGACCACCAGCACCCGGGTCACACCGAGGTCTCCACGGTGACCTGGGCAGCAGCCAGCGAGGCCACGACAGTGCACCCGCCACCGGGGGTGTCCTCCGCGGACAGGGTGCCGCCCATCGCCTCCATGAAACCCTTCGCCACGGAGAGCCCCAGCCCGATGCCCCCGATGGCACTGCCGGCCCGGTCCCCCCGCTCGGTGGGCGAGGTCAGGCCAGACTGGAAGGGCGCGAACACCGTCTCAGCGGCTCCCCGCGACAGCCCCGGCCCGTGGTCGCAGATCCGCAGCTCGACCCGGCTTGCATGGGCGCTACCGCGCACCTCCACCGCTGCGCCGTGGGCGTACCGCAGGGCGTTGTCCACCACCCGCTCCAGCAGCCCGGGGTCGGCGAGCACCGGTGGAAGGTCCTCGGCGATCTCGACAGTCACCGCGTCGGACCGGTCGATGGTGCCCAGCGCGCGGGCGACCACCTCGTCGTACCCGACCGGCAGCAGGTTCGGGCGCACTGCGCCGGTCGCCAGCCGGGAGGAGTCGAGCAGGTTCTCCACCAGGCCGGTGAGCCGGTCGGTGGCGTCCTCGATGGTGGCGAGCAGCTCTGCGGTGTCCGCTGCGGACAGCCGCAGCTCGGAGTCGCGCAGGCTGGCGACCGCTGCCTTGATGGACGTCAGCGGAGTGCGCAGGTCGTGCCCCACCGCGGAGAGCAGCGCGGTGCGCAGCTCGGTGGTCTCGGCGCGGCGCTGGGCGACCAGGGCCTGCTCGGTGGCGCGTTGCTGGCGTAGTGCGAGCACCGCCTGGCCCGCCGCGGCCTCCAGGACGGCGCGGTCCGACGCGGTCAGCGGTCGGCCCCGGATCGCGAGCCGCATCTGGTCGTCCACGGTGATCACGGTGTCGGCCTCGGCGGGCGCCGGGCACGGGTCGGTGCCCGTCCAGGCCACCTGCTGCCAGCCGTCCGCCTGCCGCGCCAGCAGCGTCACCGAGGTGAGCCCGAAGTTCTCCCGCACCTGGATCAGCAGCCTGCGCACCGGATCCGCTCCGGTGAGCACGGTACGGGCGTAGGAGGCCAGCAGCGTGGCCTCGGTGCGCGCCCGGGCGGCCTGCACCGCGCGACGGGCCGCCCGGTCGACAACGAGCGCCACCATCACCGCCACGAGCACCATCGTGAGGACGGTCACGATGTTCTCCGGTTCGGCGATGGTGAGGCTGTAGATCGGCGGGGTGAAGAAGTAGTTGAGCAGCAGCCCGGACGCCGCTGCAGCGGCCAGCGCCGGCCCGAGCCCGCCGATCAGCGCAACCCCGACGGTGGCCAGGAAGAACAGCACCACGTCGGTGGCCAGGTCGAACATGCTGCGCCCAACGATGCCCACACCGGTAGCCGCCAACGGCAGCAGCAGCGCCATCGCCCAGCCGGTGATCTTGCGGGCCTGCGGGATCGCGCTGTGCAGCGAGGGTAATCGCAGCCCACCGCCCGCCTCGTCGTGGGTGACCAGGTGCACGTCGATCGGCCCGGAGTCCTGCACCACGGCCGCGCCGATGCCCTCGTCGAACAGCCGGGCCAGCCGGGGCCGGCGGGAGGTGCCCAGCACCAGCTGGGTGGCGTTGACCCCGCGGGCGAAGTCCAGCAGCGTGCTCGGGACGTTGTCGCCGACCACGGTGTGGAACGTGGCCCCGACGTCGTGAGCGAGCCGCCGGACGCTCGCCAGGGCCGCCGGCGGCGCTCCGGCCAGGCCGTCCCCGCGCAGGATGTGCAATACCAGCACCTCACCGCCGCCGGTGCGGGCGGCGATCCGGGCCGCCCGCCGGATCAGCGTTTCGGACTCCGGCCCGCCGGTGACCGCGACGACCACCCGCTCGCGGGCCTCCCAGGTGTCGGTGATGTGCTGCTCGGCGCGGTAGCGCTGCAGCGCGACGTCGACCTGGTCCGCTACCCACAGCAGCGCGAGCTCGCGCAGCGCGGTGAGGTTGCCGGGCCGGAAGTAGTTGGACAGCGCGGCGTCGACCCGGTTGGCGGGGTAGACGTTGCCGTGCGCCATCCGCCGGCGCAGCGCCTCCGGGGTGATGTCGACCAGCTCGACCTGCTCGGCGCGTCGCACCACCTCGTCGGGCACGGTTTCCCGCTGCGCGATGCCGGTGATCCGCTCGACCACGTCGTTGAGCGACTCCAGGTGCTGCACGTTCACTGTGGACAGCACGGTGATGCCCGCCTCGAGCAGCTCCTCGATGTCCTGCCAGCGCTTGGCGTTGCGCGAACCAGGCACGTTGGTGTGCGCCAGCTCGTCCACCAGGGCAACGGCCGGGCACCGGGCGAGCACCGCGTCGACGTCCATCTCGGACAGCTCCATGCCGCGGTAGGCGACGGTGCGCCGGGGCACTACCTCCATGCCCTCCAGGAGCGCGGCGGTCTGCTCCCGGCCGTGGGTCTCCGCCAGGCCGACGACGACGTCGGTGCCGCGGCTGGCGCGCCGGCGGCCCTCGCCGAGCATGGCGAAGGTCTTCCCGACGCCGGGTGCGGCACCGAGATAGACCCGCAGCTCACCGCGGCGAGTGGAGCCGTGCTCAGCCACGCTTCCAGTGTCCCCCGGACGCGGGTCATCCTGCGCGGGCACGCTGGACGGCCAGGTTCAGCGCCAGCACGTTCACAACCGGTTCGCCGAGGAAACCCACGGCACGCCCGGTGGTGTGCTGGGCGACCAGCGCCCGCACCTCGTCCGCGGGCAACCCCGTGGCCCGGGAGACCCGGGTCACCTGCAGCTGCGCATAGGCCGGGCTGATGTGGGGGTCCACCCCGGACGCCGGAGCGGTCACGGCGTCCGGGGGGACGTCTGCGGGCGCGACACCATCCCGGGCGGCGATCAGTCCGCGCCGCTGCGTCACGGCATCGAGCAGGTCGGTCGAGTCACCGGCCAGGTTCGACCCGCCGGAGACCGACGGATCGCCCGGGCCCAGTACTCCCTCTGCAGAGGCCGATGGCCGGGTGTGGAAATACGGATCCTGGCTACCGGAGGCCACTGGATCGATTCCGATCAGCTCCGAGCCCACCACCTGACCGTCAACCTCGATCAGGGACCCCTCGGCCTTGGCGTGCAGGCCAGGAAGCCGGGACCCGCCGTAGATCGCGAACGGGTACGCCAGGCCGAGCAGGACGGTCATCACCAGCAGCACCCGCAGGCCCGCTGCGGACTGGCGGAGCAACGTGGTCAGCATCAGATCCCCGGGATGAGACGGACGAGCAGGTCGATCAGGAAGATCCCGACGAACGGGGTGATGATGCCCCCTATGCCGTAGATCAGCAGGTTGCGCCGCAGCAGCGATACCGCCGACGACGGCTGGTAGCGCACCCCGCGCAGCGCCAGCGGGATCAGCGCGACGATGATCAGCGCGTTGAACACCACCGCGGACAGGACCGCCGAGCTCGGGCTGGCGAGCTGCATCACGTTGATCTTGTCCAGCTGCGGGTAGATCCCGGCGAACATCGCGGGGATGATCGCGAAGTACTTCGCCAGGTCGTTGGCGATGGAGAAGGTGGTCAGCGCGCCGCGGGTGATGAGCAGTTGCTTGCCGATCTCCACCACGTCGATGAGCTTGGTCGGGTCAGAGTCCAGGTCGACCATGTTGCCGGCCTCCTTGGCCGCGGCCGTCCCGGTGTTCATCGTCATCCCGACGTCGGCCTGGGCGAGTGCCGGTGCGTCGTTGGTGCCGTCGCCGGTCATCGCGACCAGTCGGCCGCCCTCCTGTTCACGCCGGATCAGCGCCATCTTGTCCTCGGGGGTGGCCTCGGCGAGGAAGTCGTCCACCCCCGCCTGCGCCGCGATGGCCCGCGCGGTCAGCGGGTTATCGCCGGTGATCATGACGGTCTTGATGCCCATCGCCCGCAGCTCGGCGAACCGCTCGGTCATCCCGGGCTTGACTACATCGGACAGCCGGATCACGCCGAGCACCCGGGCCCGGCCCGCCACCACCTCGGCGCAGACCAGCGGGGTGGCGCCCTGCTGAGAGACCTCCGCGGTGATCCCGTCCACCTCGGCAGGCACCGTGCCCCCGTGCTCGCGCACCCAGGCCGTCACGGCACCGGCCGCACCCTTGCGAACCTGCCTGTCCGGGCCGACGTCGATGCCAGACATCCGGGTCTGCGCGCTGAACGGGACGAATTCCGCGGCCCGCTCGACCTCATCGGGCTCAATGGGCAGGTGGTGCTCGGCCGCGCACAGCTCGATGATGCTGCGGCCCTCCGGAGTGCCGTCGGCAAGGCTGGACAGCCGCGCCGCGGCGGCCAGCGCGACCAGCAGCGCACCTCCGGCCGGGATCAGCTCGGTGGCCTGCCGGTTGCCGAAGGTGATGGTGCCGGTCTTGTCCAGCAGCAGCGTGCTCACGTCCCCGGCGGCCTCCACCGCGCGGCCCGAGGTGGCCAGCACGTTGCGCTGCACCAGGCGGTCCATCCCGGCGATCCCGATGGCCGACAGCAGGGCACCGATGGTCGTCGGGATCAGGCAGACCAGCAGCGCCACCAGCACGATGACGTCCTGCAGTCGCCCGGAGTAGCCGGCCATCGGCTGCAAGGCGATCACGGTGAGCAGGAAGATGATCGTCAAGGTGGACAGCAGGATGGTCAGCGCGATCTCGTTGGGCGTCTTCTGTCGTTGCGCACCCTCGACCAGCGCGATCATCCGGTCGACGAAGGACTCCCCCGGCTTGGAGGTGATCTTCACGATGATCCGGTCGGACAGCACCGTGGTGCCCCCGGTCACCGACGAGAAGTCCCCACCGGACTCCCGGATCACCGGGGCGGACTCGCCGGTGATCGCCGACTCGTCGACGGTCGCGATCCCCTCGACAATGTCACCGTCGCCGGGGATCACCTCACCGGCCTCCACCACCACAAGGTCACCCAGCCGCAGCTCCGCGCCGGGCACCCGGTCTTCGACCCGTGAGTGGCGATGCGAGCCATGG
>JBOHFT010000231.1:0-6376 GCA_050699815.1 Pseudonocardiaceae bacterium
TCAGTGGCCGCCCTCAGGACGCCGAGACCCCCTGACCGCTCCTCTTACAGACGCGCATACGTAAGCCTTCTACCTGCTAAACACACCCACATAAAGATCATTTACCCCGGATAAGAGTTCGGCATAAGTCCGCTTATGCCGAGTACCGGATTATGCCGAGTGTGGTGGTGAAGGTGCTGGTCAGCGGTGTGGGGGCTGTGGGGTGTTCGGCATAATCCGGGCTTGTGATCTGATGGTTTTTCCGTCGGGGTGGGGGTGAGTGGACCCTCCAGACGGGAGAAGATCATGGATGCGGGTGGATCGGTTTGCCTCATGGTGACCGGGCCGATGGCGTCGTATGAGGCTGCGCTGCGGGCGGAGCTGACGCGGGTGGGTTATGCGCCGGTGTCGGTGACCGACATTGTGCGGGCGATGGCGCGTTTGAGCGGCTGGATGCACCAGCACGGCATCGCGGCGGGCGGGCTGACGCCACGGGCGGTGGAGGAGTTCTTGGCCACTCGGCGGGAGGTCACCTCCGCGGAGGGGGTGGCCCGGCGGGGGCTCGGCCCGTTGTTGCGGTTTTTGCGTGGGTGTGGAGCGATTCCCCGGGATGTGATGAACGACGGCACGCCGGTGGAGGTGCTGCTGGCCGATTACCGTGGTTATCTGCTCGGTGAACGGGGTCTGGCTGCTGAATCGGTGCGCTGCTACCTCGTCCAGGGCCGCAAGTTCCTCGCTGATCTTGCCGAACCTTTGGATCGCTCCTTGGAGCGACTGGACGCAGGGGCGGTCACTTCCTTCATTATGGGTCAGGCTGGCCGATCCGCCCGTGTCTGGTCGGCTAAGACGCTGGTCACCGCGACGCGCTCGTTGCTGCGGTTCCTGCACGTGGAAGGCTTGATCCCGGCTCCGCTGGTGGGTGCGGTCCCGGCGGTGGCGGGCTGGAGGCTGTCGGCTGTGCCGCGTGGGCTGGCCCGCGGGCAGGTCGAGGCCGTGCTGGCCGGCCCGGACACCTCGACCCCGGCGGGGTTGCGGGATCACGCGGTGCTGATCGTGCTGGCGCGGTTGGGGCTTCGCGGTGCGGAAGCCGCCGCGCTGGGCCTTGATGACGTGGATTGGCGAGCCGGGGAGATCATCGTGCGGGGCAAGGGATCGTGTGTCGAGCGGGTCCCTCTCCCTGTCGCGGTCGGTGAGGCACTGGCTGCCTATGTCACCGGCGGGCGGCCGGTGTGCTGCTGCCCAGCGCTGTTCGTCACAGCCCGCGCCCCCTACCAGGCCATGTCGGGGTCCACGGTCCGGGCGATCATGGGCCGGGCCTGTGAGAAGGCGGGGCTGCCCCGGCTTGGCGCCCACCGTCTGCGGCACAGCCTGGCCACCGACCTGCTGCGAGCGGGGGCCCCGTTGACCGAGGTCGGGCAGCTACTGCGGCACCGAAGCCAGCTCAGCACCACCATCTACGCCAAAGTCGACTACACGGCGTTGCAGACGCTGGCACGGCCCTGGCCCATCACCGCACCGGCCGGCGACGCATCATGATCACGCTACGGCAGCGGGCGCAGGAGTATCTGGCCATGCGCCGCGCTCTGGGGTTCAAGCTGAGCACCTGGGGCGCGAAGCTGATGAGCTTCGTGGGCTACCTCGAATCCACCGGCGCCAGGGTCATCACCACTGATGCCGCGGTTGCCTGGGCGACCTCCACACCCCGGGCCAGCACCGACGCGGTGCACTGGAGCCGCCGCCTGGATGTCGTGCGGATCTTCGCCCGGCACCTCAAGACCCTGGATGCGGCCACCGAGGTCCCGCCCGACGACATCCTGCCCCACCACTACCGGCGGATCACACCGTATCTGTACTCACCCGAGGAGATCATCGCGCTGCTGGCCGCAGCCGGGCGGCTGACGCCTGCGCTGCGGGGCCGGACCTGGCAGACGGTACTGGGCTTACTGGCGGTGACCGGCCTGCGGGTCAGCGAAGCCTGCCGCCTCGACCGCGGCGACGTCGACCTCCAGCACGGTGTCCTCACGGTGCGCGACTCCAAATTCGGCAAGTCACGCGACGTCCCAGTGCACGCATCCACCACCGCCGCACTGCGCGACTACGACCGCCAGCGCGACCAGCTATGCCCCGCACCCGTGGTGCCCAGCTTCTTCGTCTCCACCCGCGGCACCCGCCTGGACTCCGCCAACATGCCGCCCACCTTCGCCGCCCTGCTGGCCGCAGCGGGCATCGATCCCATTCCCGGACGGCGCCGCCAGCGCATCCATGATCTACGCCACTCCTTCACCGTCGCGACCCTGCTGGACTCCTACCGCGCCGGCCTCGACGTCCAGGCCCGCCTGCCGCTGCTGGCCACCTATCTCGGCCACACCGACCCCAAATCCACCTACTGGTACCTCAGCGAAGGCTCGGGAATTGCATCAGGCGGGAGAGAAACCGCAGGTCACCAGGTCAGCGTAGCAACGAAGTGGCGTCTCCGGCTGGTGCATGACAGCTGCTTGACCAGGACCGATCGCCACCCGATTGCATCTGATGCAGGATATGCCCGTCCACGGGGATGGCTGGGATGGCCCGCAGAGCAACAGCGTGCTGCCGCGCCGCTTCCGCTCCTCGGCGCGCTGAGCGCGCCTGCGGTGTTATCTTGAGCCCGATTTTCGATCATGCTTGTGGCCTGGGGCGCTGTGTTCTGGACAGTGTTGTTGACGGGGTTGGTCTGGGCTGCTTTTCAGTGGGGGTCGATCGTTTTGGTTGCCGATCGCTTCGGCGTGTCGCGGTCACGGAGCTCGCCGCGTATGTCGGCGGTCCTGCGGTCCCCGAGTGCTTTGGCGAGTGCGTCGCGGAGCTGTTGGTTCTCGTTGTGCAGGGTGCGGATGCGCGCGGTGGCCGCTTCGAGGCGGCGCAGTAAGGATGCGTCGGATGCCCGCTGCCTGTCGGGGATCGTGGCGGGTGGTTGGGTGAGGCTGCGGCGCTCGCGCAGTCGTTCGATCTCCGCGCGTAGGTCGTCCTGGGTGTAAAGCCAGGATCTGGAGACGCTGGCTTCCTTGGCGACGGTATCGAAGTTGATGGTCTGGCCGGTGGCGTCCAGGCGCCGTAGCGCCGCGACGGCGCGTTCCCGGGTCTGCTCGGCGCGGCGTCGGGCGGACGCGACGACGTGATGGGAGTTGTCAGCTCGCATCGACGGTGTCCGGTTGCTCGGCTTTCTCGACCTCGCTGATCATTCGGTCCAGGTTGGTCAGAACCTGCTGATTCATCTCGGTGACCCGGGTGTGTCCCTTGCCCGTGGACACCGTGATGAGCGTGAGCGTCCGGTGATGTTGCTCGCGCAGCTCGGGGAGGAATTCCGGGCCGGTGATGAACACCGGGCAGGTCAGGCAGGCGTTGGCGTGCGGGCAGCTCTTTTGCACCGGCAGGCCGCAGTAGCCGTTGGGCAGGGTCTGGGTGGCGATGCCATACCGGGTCTTGGCCCACTGGGCCTGGGCAAGCGGGCCCTGCGGGTCGAGCGTCACGTGCTCACCCTTGATGTTGACCTTGGTGGCCTGTTCCCACCGGCGCCGGACCGTCTGGTCAGTGATCCGGGCGTAATGCGCTGTCATCTCGGTCGAGTCGTGGTCGAGGAGGATCCGGATGACTTCCTGGGGCACATCCCGGTTGATCAACCGTGTGGCGAATGTGTGCCGCCACTGGTGAGGAGTCAGATGGGCCGGGCGACCGCGCTCGTCGCGGATATCGCAGTCCGCCAGCCACCGGTTCAGCATCCTACGGTAGCTGGCGGGGGTGAGGGGACGTCGGCCGTTGGCGTTGGCGCGCGGCCGGGGGAACAGATTCGGGTTGCCCGCGGGCCAGCGCTCAAGGACACGGGCCTGCTGCGCCCGGATCTCGGCCTGGAGTTCTTCGTCGATCGGAACGGCGGCTTCCCTTTTCATCTTCTGGTTGTAGTAGCGCAGGTAGGGTGCGCTCTGGCCGTCGTGGACAAGGCAGTCGAAGGGCAGGGTGCAGCCGTCGCAGGCCCGCAGTCCGCACCGGATGAGGATCAACGTCAGCAGGCGGCCTTCGGGACTTGACCAGCGGTCGAGGTTGACGGGCCGCTCGAGCTGGGCCATCACGTGTTCGGCGAGGTGTCGCGGTAGCCGGGGCCTTCGACGTGGGACATCGCCGGTGAAGAACACCGCGGTGGTGGGCAGGGTCTCGTCCCAGCGATGCCGGCGGATGTCCTGGAAGAACACCTGGAGCTTGCCGACCCGTTCCTGGCGGGTCGTCGCCGCTCCCGGCAAGCCGCTCACCCAGGCCAGGTAGCGTTCCAAAAGTTCACGATCGATGTCGGCGAGTTTGCCGACATCCGGCGTCACGGTGCGCAGGAACTCGCTGAACAGCGTCAGTGCCCGGATGTCGTGTGTCGCGGTTCCGATGGCCAGGCCCGAGGCTACCCGGAACCGCGCCCACCTCTTTGCCAGATCCTTCAGCCACGGCTGGCTGATCCCTCCGAAGCGCAGGTAGCTGCGGGCCCGTGGTCTCGATGGATTGATGGTCGCGCCGGGAAGCCTGCTGACTCTCCACTCGTCGCGTGGGTATTCCACCTCCCAGCCTTCGCCGACATCAAGGATCTCGATCAGGTCTCGCGCGTAGATCAGGAACGTTGTCGCCTCGGCCAGTCGCCGCGCGTTCAGCCGGGCTCGCTCCGCGGTGGACACCCACTCGGCCCTGGAGAGATCGAGCAATGAGGTGGCGCCGGTGCCCGCTACCAGACGGACCACCCGCCGCGCCAACTCCACAGACAAGACGGTGGCCTGCTCGTCCCAACGAGACTGAACGGCGTACTGGAGTTCGAGCTTCACCCGCGGGCCAAGTCCGCTGAAGTCGATGAATGCCACACCACGATGCGCCGCCCTCCCGCGGACCGCGGGACCGGGATCAGCGAGGAACACCGCCCGATCGGGCTTGCCCTGGCTCCTCCAGCGCGCGTAGTGCGGATCGCACATCCCGCCGTTCCTCTTCGGCCTGCCGCAGCCCTCGGCGATGCAGGTCTTCCAGCCAAGGACCGGATCATCAGCGGCAGGCGTCAGAAGATCAGCGCGGAACTCTGCACGAACGGCACCCATCAGCTTCTCCAGTGGGCCGGACCCGCCGCGCGTCCGCGGAACGGCAACCCCGATCACAGCCGAACCTCCCGGCCAGTGAACCAGCCAGCGGCTTCCAAGCTCTGGCGAGCGTCCTCGACCGTGAGATGACCATAAGTATCGACCGTGCTGGTGATCGAGGAATGACCGAGTAGTTCCTTGACGCTCTCCACCCCGGCGCCCTTGCGCAACAGCCACGTCGCGTAGGTATGCCGGTACTGATGGGGCTCGAAGTCGATGCCAGTGCGGCGGCGAAGCCGCAGCACCAAGTCGTAGACGGCGGCGTAGGTCAGCGGCCGGCCGTGCGGCTGTGCCCAGAGACTGACGAACACATAATCGGAGTCGAGCGAGCCGTACTCGTGGGTGAGGTAATCGACATACAACCGCATCAGCTCGGCGCTGCACGGGATCGTCCGCGAGATACCGGCCTTGACGCGGGCCCGGTTGTCGTTCAGCCGCGGCCGAACGGTGACGGTCCGCTCAGCGATCTCCAGATCCTCGTGCCGCAGGCCCAGGGCCTCGCCGATCCTCACCCCGCAGTCCAGCAGAAGAGCAAAAAGGAGGCGGTCCCTCAGGTGGCCGCAAGCGTCCAGGATCGTCTGCGCCTGCCCAGCGGTCAGCACCTTCGGCCGCGGCCGGGACGTCTTCAGCTTGATCGTCCGGTGGCGCCGTGGCGCGTCCTTGCTGATGTGGTGCAGAAACGGCTTGTAGGACGTTGCGGACCCGCGACGCCCCGCGGGCTGCATCGTGACCAGCAACCCGGCCAAGGCCACCCCGTGCCGGGCATGGAACTCACAAAACGAGGTCAACGCCGCGAGCTTGCGGTTCACGCTGGACGCCGAGCAATAATGCTCCACACTCGCCAGCACCGCGACCTTCCCGGCGCGGGCCTCCGGCGGGAGCCGCAGCCACGCCACGAACCCGGCGACGTCCTCCAGCGTCGCCCGCCGCCAATCGAGCCCATGGCCGGCCAGGTAGGTGAACCAGTCCTTCAGATCATGGGCGTAAGCCTTGACCGTGTTCGGCGACTTCTCAATCGAGGCCAGATAGGACAAGAACCGCTCCACCGACTCGACCGGACCGTGATCGTCCGCGAGCAAGGTCCACGACTCTTCCTCCGAGTCCCCCATGACCACCCGCTGTACGCGCATCGAACCTCCCACTCCGTGATGGACAGCGGAAGGTAACCGCATCCACCACGGTGATCGGGAAGGACTCAACCCAGGTCATGCACGTCATGGACACAAGCTCGGGGACTCTAGATAAGCGGTGCGGGTCGGCTTGCC
>JBOHFT010000232.1:0-6326 GCA_050699815.1 Pseudonocardiaceae bacterium
GTGCCCAGGCCGACGGGCGCGACCGTCGGGGACTGGCTGACCTGCTTTCCCGGGTTCGGGATGCTCACCGCCGACGAGCCCGGCCGGCCGCCGCTGCCGGCCACGCCGGCCGTCACCGCGGACTGTGGCGTGCTGGAGCCCGGCTGCGGGGTGGCGCTGCGCTGGCCGGACGGGGAGCTGACCGAGGTGCTCGCGGGCGCGGCGACGGGATTGGGACCGGCATGACCACCCTGCGGATGGCCGCCGCGGCGGCGGGCTTCGACCGGGATCTGGAGGCGGGTTTCGCCCAGATCGAGCAGCTCATCGGCACCGCCCGGGCCGCCGGGGTGCGCCTGCTCGCGTTGCCCGAGGCCGCCCTGGGCGGGTACCTGGCGGACTTAGATGGCGCAGCCGACGCGCCACCGTCGCTGGCCCCGGACGGGCCGGAGATCCGCCGGCTGGCCCGGCTCGCCGGCGACCTGGTCGTCGCGGTCGGCTACTGCGAAGACGGTGGCGGCCGGCTGTTCAACAGCGCCATCTGCGTCACCGGTGATCAGGTTCTGGGCCATCACCGCAAGGTGCACCAGCCGCTGCGCGAAAACGACAGTTACGGCGCGGGTGACCGTTTCGCCGCCTTCGATACCCCGGTGGGCCGGCTCGGCATGATGATCTGCTATGACAAGGCGTTCCCCGAATCGGCCCGCGCCCTGGCACTGGATGGGGCCGACATCGTGCTGTGCCTGTCGGCGTGGCCGGCCAGCCGCACGAACCCTTCCCCTGACCTGGCACAGGACCGCTGGAAGCGCCGGTTCGACCTGTTCGACCGGGCCCGGGCGCTGGAGAACCAGATCGTCTGGCTGTCGGCCAACCAGTCCGGGCAGTTCGGGTCCCTGCGGTTCGTGGCCAGCGCCAAGGTCGTCGACCCCGGCGGTGAGATCCTGGCCGACACCGGGGTGGCCGCGGGCCTGGCGGTCGCCGAGCTGGACGTCCAGCGGGCACTGGACACGGCGCGGCGGTCGATGGCCCACCTGCGCGACCGCCGACCAGACGCGTATGCCGCCACCGCTGCCGGCTGGTGAGCGAGATCCGGATCGGTGCCGTGGCCGCGAAGTTCGGCCGCGACCTCGACTTCGACCTGCAGCGGATCGCCACGCTCATCGAGCACGCCCGCCAGTCGGGGGTGTCGCTGCTGGTGCTCCCCGACGCCGCGCTCGGCGGTTACCTCACCGACCTTCGCCAGCCCGATCCCGGCACGTTGCCGCCCGCGCTGGCAATCGATGACCCGCACGTCCGCAAGGTCGCGGCGCTGGCGGCCGAGATGGTGGTGTGCTTCGGTTTCTGCGAAGCCGACGGGGACCGGCGCTACAACACCGCGCTGTGCGTGACCGGCGACGGGGTGCTGGGCAGCCATCGCAAGGTGCACCAGCCCGCCGGGGAATCGATCGCGTACTCGGCGGGCGGGCGCTTCGCCGCATTCGACACCCCGGTGGGGCGGATCGGCATGCTGATCGATTACGACAAGACCTTCCCGGAATCGGCCCGCACCCTGACGCTGGAGGGAGCCGAGGTGCTGGCCTGCCTGTCGGCCTGGCCGGCCAGCCTCACCAACCGCGCACCCCGGATGGCCCACGACCGCCAGTCCCGCTTGTTCGACCTCTACGACCAGGCGCGGGCGGCGGAGAACCAGGTCGTGCTGGTCTCCTCCAACCAGACCGGGGTGCTGGGTGCACTGCGCTTCCTCGGGCAGGCCAAGGTCGTCGGGCCCGGCGGCGAGATCCTCGCCCGCACCTGGTCCAAGGCCGGCATCGCCACGGCCGAGCTGGACGTGGCGGCCGAGATCACCAAGGCCCGGCGGGTGCTCAAGCACCTCGACGAGCGCTGCCCCGATGCCTATCGGGCCGGCTTCGCCGGCCCGTGAGTGCGGATTAGTGCTATGGCCCTAATCCGCACTCACGGGTCGTTGGCGATAGCGCTGCTCAGCTATTCCACGAAACCGCGGGGCAGCGTGGTGCACACGCTGTCGCTGGCCGAGGCACTCGCCGAGGCGGGCCAGCGGGTGACGGTCTGGACGCTGGGCCGCGGCGGGGACGACGCGTTCTTCCGGCCCGTCGACCCGCGGGTCGCAGTGCGGATCGTGCCGTTTCCCGACGTCGCGGGGGAAGCGGTCGGGCCCCGTGTGCTGCGCTCCATCCAGGTGCTCGCCGACGCCTTCGACCCGGCCGGCTACGACGTGGTCCACGCCCAGGACTGCATCAGCGCCAACGCCGCCGGCCGCTGCATCCGGACCGTGCATCACCTCGACCAGTTCAGCACCCCTGAGCTGGCCGCCTGCCACGAGCGCGCCATCACCGATCCCTTCGCCCATGTGTGCGTGTCGGCCGCGGTCGCCGCTGAGCTGCTCGACGGCTGGGGCATCACCGCCGAGGTCATCCCCAACGGCGTGGACGCGCAACGGTTCAGCGACGCCGTCGGCACCGCCGCTCACCAGGAGTGGCGATCGCGGTTGGGCCGCTACGTGCTGGCCGTCGGCGGCATCGAGCCCCGCAAGGGATCACTGGAGCTGCTCGACGCGTACGCCGTGGTGCGGGCGCGGATGCCGGACGTGCGGCTGGTGATCGCCGGCGGGGAGACCCTGTTCGACTACCGGGACTACCGGGCCCGCTGGGAGCAGCGGGCCACGGCGCTTGAGGTCGAGCCGGTGGTGCTCGGGCCGGTGGCGCACGACGCGCTTCCCGCATTGGTCGCCGCCGCGGGGGTCTTCGCCTTCCCGTCAGTAAAGGAGGGGTTCGGGCTGGCCGCTATGGAGGCGCTGGCCGCGGGAGTGCCGCTGGTCGTGTCCAACCTGCCGGTGCTGCGCGAGATCTTCTCCGGCGCCGCCCGCTTCGCTACCGACCCAGCCGAGCTGGCGACGCACCTGATGGCCGCCCTCACCGAGCCAGACCCGGCCGCTCGGGACACCGGCCGCTCGCTGGCCGCCCGCCACACCTGGTCAGCCACCGCGCAGCGACACCTCACGCTCTACCGGCACCTCTAGCCGGGCTCCGCCCCTGCCCAAAGGCGTGCACCTGGCTGGCTTGCCCGGGGGCACTGTCCGTGAACTCGGCGCGGCCGACGTTCCCAGTCCTTTCCCATGTCGGTCTCACAGAGTTCACGGGGCGCGGCACCGCTGACTGACAGCCTTCGATGATGTCCCTGAGCAGGGCTCGTCAGGAAACGGTACGGCGGAGCTGATGGATCAACGGCCTGCGCAGGTGTCCTGGTAGCTGACGCCGGGGGCATAGAGCTCCCAGGTCGGTTTGTCGAGCGGTCCGCCAGCTCGGAGGCAGGCTTCTCGCACCTCACCCCCGGGGTAGCTGTCGAGGCGGGGCAGCTCCCACAATCTCACGGTCTGATCGGCGCCAGCGGTGGCCAGGGTGCGCCCGTCGGGGGCAAACGCCACCCCATACACGCCGTTGGTGTGGCCGGTCAGGGGCTGGCCCAGCGGGCGGGGCCGATCCCGATCACCCAGATCCCACAACCTGACGCTCTGGTCGCTGCTGGTGGTGGCCAGGGTGCGCCCATCGGGGCTGAACGCCACCGAGAAGACCGAGCCGATGTGGCCGCGGAGAGTCCTGACGTGGGAAGTGGAGGTGAGGGTCTGCTGGAGGCTCGCGTGGGTTTGCGGGCTGTCGTCGAACTGGCTGGCGGCGACGCCGAGTTGAAGAGCACCCCCGGGGTCGCGCTCGCGGATCGGTCGGCCTGAGCCACCATGGCCCGGGCGATGGCGAGGCGTTGGGCCGCGCTGGCCTGGTGCTGTTGCCAGACCGCGACGCCAGCGGCGATCAGCGCGAGCACCAGCAAAGCCGACAGCACGACGAGCACCGTGCGGCGCAGCCTGGCGGCGCGGTGTTCCTGTGCGGTGGACGCGGCGAGGAAGGCGGCCGCGGTGGGGCTCAGGCTCAGGTCGTCGTCGTGCGCTACGGAGGTGGCCCAGGTGCGGGCCGCTTCCAGGCGGCTGCCCCGGTACAGCCCCGCGGTGTCGCGGCGGTCCCGGTCCCACCCGGCGGCGGCCTCGTCGAGCTGCTGGCGGATCAGGTTGCCCGCCCGGTCGGTGTCGATCCACTGCCGCAGCCGCGGCCACGCCCGCAGCAAAGCCTCGTGAGTGATCTCCACACCGGCCGTGTCCAGGGTCAGCAACCGCGCCCGGCTGAAGACCTCCAGCACCGTGTCAACCGCTTCAGCAGACCCCGGCAGCGCCCCGGCCAGCCAGGCCCGCGGTACCCGGCGGCGGGTATCCCCACTGCCACCCTGGTCACTGACGTTGACCAGACGTAACAGGACCTGCCGGGCGATCTGCTGCTCAGTGGGGCCCAGCTGGGTATAGGCGCGGTCGGCAGTGGTAGCCAGCGCCTGACCGATCCCGCCAGTACGCCGATAACCAGCCACCGTCAGGATTCCGGCGGCTGGGGTGGGATCACACTGGCCCACAACGTCGGCTCGCCGGAGGAGGTCGATGCCGTGCTGGTCGAGGCGCAGGACGCGGGGGGAACTGTCGTCCGCGCCGCTGTCGCCATGGACTGGGGCGGCTACTCGGGCGTGTTCGCCGACCCTGACGGTCACCGGTGGGAGATCGCCCACAACTGCGGCATCATCGGTACCTCCTCGCCACCGCCCGTTCTCCGGTCCGGGACCGGGTCGGTGGACTCACCAGCGAACCAGACGTTTTTGGTGCCTCCAATACGCCGATCATGGTGTATTCTAGTGACCATGACACGCATCACGATTGACGTCAATGATGAGTGGCTTGAGGCTGCTCGGGACGTCCTCGGCACCAGGACCAAGGTCGCGACGGTGAACGAGGCGCTGAGGTCGTTCGCGGTGCGCAAGCAAGCGCGAGAAGTGCTCGCCGCCCTGGATAGCGCTGAGATGGACTACTCCGGATCGGCGGAGTCCTGGCGATTCGGCGGTGGCCGCGACCTGACCCGTGTCGTCGAGGATGCGCGAGAATCGCGCAGCGCCTGATGGCCGGAGACATCTATCTGGCGGACACCACCGTATATGTGCTGCAGAGTCGATACCCGCAGGTGCGTCGCCGCTTTGCGGCCCTGCTCACCGAGGGGCGGCTGGCGGCCTGCCAGATGACCGCCTTGGAATACCTCAACAACGCCGCCGACCCGAGTAGTTACGAGTCGGTGTGGGGAGCCCTGCACGAACAGCGGTGGATTGATGTCACCACCGACGCCATGGATCGCGCGCTGGCCGTACACCGGGAGCTGGCCAGGGCAAGCCAGCACCGGAACTTTCGGCTTCCCGACCTGGTCATTGCTGCCACCGCCGAACTGAGCGGGGCGACCGTGCTGCACTACGACACCGACTACGACCGCATCGCCACAATCACCGGCCAGCCCGCGGAGTGGGTTGCCGAACGAGGATCACTGTAAGCGGTACCTCGGCGGCCCGGGGCCGCTCGATCAATCATTGTCCTCAGGGTGCGGTTGCGGGCAGCGGTACCGGTTGCGGCAGCACGGGATCAGCGCCGGATCCGGCCTCCGGGCTTGAATACCGACAGCCAGGTGGCCACCGCGAGCAGCCCGAACTGCACTGCCGTGGCGGCGAGATTCGCGGCCTGCGCGGTGGGTGAGGGCGCCGCGATCAGCCGCTCGAGCAGCGGCCCCTGGATGGTCATGCCGACGAGCACGACGACCACCAGCAGCACGAGCTTGACCGTCACCCACCGGAACCGCAGCACGCCCCACTTCGTGCCCAGGCCCAGCACGACACCGCTGGCCAGCGCCAAGACGCTCAGCGGCGCCGCGGAGGCGTAGACCAGGTCCTGCATGAACGAGTACGCGGCGCGGGCACTGCCGGGAGCCCGCATCGCGATCACGGCGAGCACCGCGTTGACCCATACCTGCCCCAGGATTGCCACTGACGAGATCACGTGCAGCACGGCGATCGCCTTGCGGTGGCGAGGTGTGAGGCGAAAGCGTGGGGCGGCGAGCGTAGCGGTGCTCATCAGGGGGCTCCCTTGGCGTCGGTGCTCCCAGCCTCACCGGCGAGCGCACCTGCCGTCGTCGCACAGCGGGCGGCACGTGCGCTGCTGCGAGGGGGCCAGCACCACGCCGAGCGGGTACTCCCCAGTGGTAGCGGCCGGTGCTCCCACTGATCGATGCCCCCGGCAAGGGTGCTGACTACCGTTGGCCGCATGGCGTCCCTGCCGAGCCCGACCGGTGCTGGCCTGTTGCGGCGCCTGCCGGTGTTCGTGCTGCCGCTGGTGATCGCCCTGGCCCAGCTCCAGGGCACCCGCTTCGCCGGGTTCAACCAGCCCGAGCGCACCCCGCTGGACGCGCTGGCCATCGCACTGCTCG
>JBOHFT010000233.1:0-6275 GCA_050699815.1 Pseudonocardiaceae bacterium
GCCGTAGGCTGCACCCCGTGTCCGCTGCCCGCGCTGAGCGCTTGGTCAATCTGGTGCTCTGCCTGCTGTCGAGCCGGCAGTACCTCCCCGCCGAACGGATCCGCCGGATTGTGCCCGGCTACGCCGACGCCCCGTCCGACGAGGCGTTCTTCCGGATGTTCGAGCGCGACAAGGCCGAGCTGCGCGAACTGGGCGTCCCCCTGGAGACCGGCCGGACCCCGGGATTCGACGCCGGTGAGGGCTACCGCATCGCGCGCCGGGACTACGAGCTGCCCGACATCGACCTCGAACCCGACGAAGCCGCCGCCGTCGCGCTGGCCGCCCGGCTGTGGGATTCCCCGCAGCTGGCCGGTGCCGCGCACGGCGCGCTGCTCAAGCTGCGCGCCGCCGGGGTGGACGTGGACGCCGAGCCCTCGTCGATCGTCGAACCGCGGGTACGGGCCGCCGAGCCGGCGCTGACCCCGCTGATCTCGGCCGTGCAGGCCGGGCAGATCGTGACGTTCTCGCACCGCAAGCATCCCGCGGCCCAGGCTGCGGCGCGCACCCTCGAACCGTGGGGGGTGGTGTCCTGGCGCGGCCGCTGGTACGTGGTGGGACACGACCGGGACCGGCAGGCCACCCGCTGCTTCCGGATCTCCCGGATCGTCGGCCCGGTGCGCACCGTCGGCCCCCCGGGGGCGGTGCGGCGTCCCGAAGGGGTGGACCTGCTGAAGATCGTGGCCGGTTCCGCGGAACCGCCGCCGGTGGCGCACACCGCCCGGCTGTGGCTGGCCGACGGCCGCGCGCACGGGCTGCGCAGGCACGCGACGGTGCTGGGCAGCATGACCGTGGACGGGGTGTGCGGTGACCTCGTTGTGGTGCAGCTGCCGGGCTACGACGTCGCCGCACGGTGGATCGCCGGGCTCGGGCCGGATGCCGTGGTCGTCGAGCCGGCGGAACTGGCCGACGCGGTGCGGGCCCGGCTGCTCGCGGCCGCCGGGAGCGTGGGCTGATGGCCGGCGGGGTCGCTGAGCGGCTGCCCCGGCTGCTGGCCCTGGTGCCCTACCTGCTGGCTCGGCCCGGTGTGCCGATCGAGGAGGTGGCCGCCGATTTCGACATCACTGCCCGGCAGCTGCGCCGTGACCTGGAGCTGCTGTGGATGTGCGGGCTGCCCGGCTACGGGCCCGGTGACCTGATCGACCTGTCTTTCGAGGGCGACACCGTGACCGTCACCTTCGACGCCGGGATGCGCCGCCCGCTGAGACTGTCCGGTGCGGAGGCAACTGCGCTGGTGGTGGCGCTGCGAGCGCTGGCCGAGACGCCTGGCATGGTCGACACCGGGGCGGTCCGCCGGGCCCTGGCCAAGATCGAGGCAGCCGCTGGGCGAGCCGACGGTGTGGTGGTCGGGCTGGCCACCCGGGAGGAGGCCGCGCTGGCCGCGGTGCGCGACGCGCTGGACCGCCGCCGCGCGCTGAAGATCCGCTACTTCACCGCGTCCCGAGACACCGTGGGGGAGCGCACCGTGGACCCGATGCGGCTGCTCCTGATGGAGGGGCGCAGCTACCTGGAGGCGTGGTGCCGCGGCGCCGAGGGAGTGCGGCTGTTCCGCCTGGACCGCATCGAGCACGTCGCGACCCTGGACGAGCCGGCCGCGCCGCCACCGCACGCCCGCCCCACCGACATGTCGGCCGGGTTGTTCCGCGCGCAGCCCGGCCAGCGCAGCGCGGTGCTCACCCTCGCTCCGGACGCTCGCTGGGTCGCCGAGTACTACCCGGTCGAGGAGCTCACCGAGGGCGAAGGGGGAGCCGCGACCGTGCGGATGCGCTATGCCGACACCGGCTGGATGGTGCGTCTGGTGCTCGGGCTGGGCGCCGACGTGGTCGTCCGGGAACCCGCTGAGCTGGCTGCGGCGGTAGCGCAGCGCGCCCGCGCGGCGGTGCACAGATCCAGCCATCTGCCGCTTGGCTAGCTGGGCTAACGTCACCCCCGTGCCTTATCTGATCAGCGCACTGGCCGTTGCCGCTGGTAGCGTTGTGCTCATCAGATTGCTGATCCGGCTGGTCGGCCGCACCCGCGGGTTAGCCCGGACCGCCCGCGCCATCCAGGCCAGGCTCGCTGACCGCAGCGGCCTGCTGGCCGCCCGGTTCGCGGCCCTGCGGGGGGACCTGGCCCAGCGGCGGGTGGAGTTGGCCCGGCGGCGTCACCGTGGTACCGCAGGGACTTCCGCGGTCCCCCCGGCCGCGTAGCATCGACCTGGACATGAGGTGAGAGAGGAGGCCCACATGGGCATTCCGACTGGCTGGGAGCTGATACTGCTCCTCGGCGTGCTGGTCCTGCTGTTCGGTGCGGCCAAGCTGCCGAACGCCGCGCGGGCCATCGGGCAGTCCATGCGCATCTTCAAGGCTGAGACCAAGGGCATGCGCTCGGAGGACGAGGCGACGACCTCGCAGCAGTCCCCTCAGCAGGCGCTGCCACCGTCCGGTCCCGCCGCAACCCCGGTCAAGGAGCCCCAGCGGCACAACGACACCATCCGCTGACAACGAGGATCAGGTGAGGGGTATGCGGTTCCCGGCTGGGCGTTTCCTTGCTTGGTCGGGCAGTCGGCGTAAGGCTAACCCGGACGGCGCCATGCCCCTCATGGACCACCTGTACGAGCTGCGCAACCGGTTGTTCATCGCACTGAGCGCGATCGCGCTCGGCGGC
Organism: Pseudonocardiaceae bacterium; assembly: GCA_050699815.1. GTDB lineage: Bacteria > Actinomycetota > Actinomycetes > Mycobacteriales > Pseudonocardiaceae. The sequence goes on from JBOHFT010000233.1 coordinate 2,683, forward strand.
GTCCTCGGGTTCATCTGGTGGGGGGTGTCCCCGTTCGGCCTGACCAGCCTGGGCAGTCTCATCACCGGCCCGTACTGCGGTCTGCCAGAGAATGTGCGGCTGACCCCGAATCCTGGCCAGTGCCAGTTACTGCAGACCAGCCCGTTCGAGGTGTTCACGCTCCGAATGCAGGTGGGCCTGGCGGCGGGTGCGGTGTTCACCGCCCCGATCTGGATATACCAGGTGTGGGCTTTCATCACACCCGGCCTCTATGCCAAGGAACGCAAGTTCGCCGTCACCTTCGTCAGCGCGGCCAGCGTGCTGTTCGCCGCCGGTGCGGTCCTCGCTTACTACGTGGTGCCCACTGGCTTGTCCTTCCTGGCCAACCTGGGCGCCGGGCAGTTCATCACCGCACTGACCGGCCAGGCCTATGTCGGCTTCCTGCTGACCATGCTGGCCGTCTTCGGCCTGACCTTCGAGTTACCGCTGCTGGTGGTGATGCTCAACCGGGTCGGGGTACTGCCGTACGCGAAGCTCCAGCGCTGGCAGCGCGGCATCCTGTTCGGGCTGTTCGTGCTGGCCGCGGTCGCCACCCCGGGCAGCGACCCGATCTCCATGATCGCGCTGGCCGCCGCCCTGATCGTGCTGTTCGAGATCTCGGTACTGATCGCTCGGGCCCATGACCGCGCCGTGGCGCGGCGGCGCGCCGAACAGGGCTGGGACGACCTCGACCCCGACGAGCCCTCGCCGCTGGACCATCGGGTGGAGCCGGTGTCGAAGGATGACGCGGCGAAGGATGACCCGGCACCCCGCTACGACGACGCCACCTGAGCTCCCCGGACGGGATTTGTCGGGTCATCGAGCCATACCCATCCCATTACCCAGACTGGCTGTTCCAACTCTGGCCATACGTCGTTCAGCTTGCTCACCTGAACGTGTTACCCCTAAAGAGTTATTTTCGCAGGCGCCTGGTCGCAAAAAGTTTTAGCACCACATCCCGACCATGAAGGGCACCTGATGGAACGTCGCACCTTCCTGCGTTTCGCGGTCGTCGGCACCAGCACCGCGGCCTTCACCGGCAGCCTCTGGGGGCAGGCCTTCGCCGCCCCGGCACAGAAGGGGCCCAGCCCGTACGGCAGCCTGCTGGCCGCCGACGCCAACGGCATCCGGCTCCCCAGCGGCTTCACCAGCCGGGTGATCGCCCGGTCCCGCCAGATCGTCTCCGGCACCTCCTATACCTGGCACGACGCCCCCGACGGGGGTGCCTGCTTCGCCGACGGCTCCGGCTGGATCTACGTGTCCAACTCGGAGATCTCTGGCAGCGGGGGTGCCTCTGAGATCCACGTCAACTCCAGCGGCACCGTCACCTCGGCGTCCCGGATCCTGTCCAACACCAACCGCAACTGCGCGGGTGGGGCAACGCCATGGAACACCTGGCTGTCCTGCGAGGAGGTGGACGCCGGCTACGTGTGGGAGACCTACCCGTTCGGGGGTACCGCGGTGCGCCGGGACGCCATGGGCCGTTTCAACCACGAGGCTGCTGCGGCTGACCCGGCTCGTCAGGTGATCTACCTCACCGAGGACAAGAGCGACGGGTGCCTCTACCGGTTCCTCCCGACCACCTGGGGCAACCTGTTCTCGGGCACCCTGGAGGTGCTCAAGGCCGGGACGGCGACGTCAGGCTCCTTCACCTGGGGCGTCGTCCCTGACCCGGACGGCTCCCCGACCGCGACCCGCAACCAGGTGTCCGGCGCGAAGCGCTTCAACGGCGGCGAGGGCTGCCACTACGCCAACGGCACCTGCTGGTTCACCACCAAGGGCGACAACCGCGTCTGGCAGCTCAACCTGTCGAACAGCACCTACGAACTCGCCTACGACGACAACCTGGTCAGCGGCGGCGGGGCACCGCTGACCGGCGTCGACAACATCACCGGGTCGGCGTCCGGTGATCTGTTCGTGGCTGAGGACGGCGGCAATATGGAGATCAACATCATTACCCCGGACGACATCGTCGCGCCGTTCCTGCGCATCACCGGCCAGAGCTCGTCGGAGATCACCGGCCCAGCTTTCTCCCCCGACGGCTCCCGGCTGTACTTCTCCTCCCAGCGGGGCACGTCCGGCTCGTCGTCGGGCGGTATCACCTACGAGGTGCGCGGCCCGTTCCGCTGATCGACCCGTAAGCCGCGGCAGCCCTGGTCCCCCGAACGGGCCAGGGCTGTCCCGGCGGTCGCCGCTGTTTCCTAGACTCGGCGGTGTGCGGCTGATCGACGAGGCGACCGCCGGGGAGCGGGTCGCGTTCTACCGGCGGCGCAAGGGCGTCACCCAGGAGGTGCTGGCCGGGCTGCTGGGGCGCAGCGTCGAATGGCTGGCCCAGTTCGAGCGGGGCGCCAGGGAGCTGGACCGGCTGTCCACCATCGTCGCCATCGCCGATGCACTGGGCATCGAGCCGGTCAAGCTGCTCCCGGCCGGGTTCACCACCCGGCGCCGGGAGCTGCGCGATGCGGTGATCGGCACCGCGCCGGACTCGGTTGCCGCGATCAGGGCCGCGATGTTCCGCTACAACGGGACGGCACGAGTGCTCGGCGTGCCCGAGCGGCCACTCGTCGGGCCCGCCGAGCTGGCGGTGCGGATCAACGAGGCATGCGCCTGCGGGCAGACCGGGCGCTGGTCACGGCTCGGTCCGCTGGCCGAGCGCCGCGCCTCGCATCTGATCACCGTTGCCTGGTCACACTATCTGCGCAGGCACGATGACGACGCACTCAGCGCGCTGACCGCCGCCCGGGCGGCTGCGCCTGAGCAGCTGATGTTCACCCACCGGGTGCACGACATGCTGCGCCAGATGCTGCGCCGTGACCGCCGTGACCGCCGTGACCGCCGTGACCGCCGCGGCCGACGCGGACTGCGCGAGCTGGCCGAGTTCGTCGGAGTGCAGTAGCCTCGCGGCGCTCCCAGCCGCCGCCCGCAAGGCGCCGGTGTGACCAGCGGCGATGCGCCCAGTTTGCGCACTTGGCCGAAGGCAACGCCCGGCAGGCACGCAAGCGGATCGCCGCTGACGTGCTGGTCCGCGACGAGGCTGGCCGGGTGCTGTTGGTCGATCCCACCTACAAAGACGGGTGGGACCTGCCGGGCGGGATGGTCGAGGCCAACGAGTCGCCCCGGGCCGCGGCGGCCCGCGAGCTGGGTGAGGAGCTGGGCCTGGCCTGTCGCTGGGTTGGGTACTGGCGATCGAGTGGGTGCCACCACGGCCCATAGGACGACCAGCTGGTGTTCGTGTTCGACGGCGCGCCACCGCCCGCCGAACGCATCGCCGGACTGCACCCAGTCGACGCCGAATTGGCCCGGCTGGAGTTCGTACCGGTCACGGAGGCTGCCGCACGGATGCGCCCCGACATATGGCGCAGACTTCAGCGAGCCCACCCTGCGCTGCGCACCGGGGCCACCGACTACCACGAGCGCATCAGCTAGCGACCCGCCGTGCTCGGAACGTCGGCCCGGCGGGCCTGGCGGGACCCCCGCAGGCCGTCAAGATCGTCAATTGGGGCAGCCGGCTCGGGAGAACAGTGCTTGGCTAGCAGGACAGGAGCACGCGGCAGGAGCGGCAGAGGGGGATGCGG
>JBOHFT010000234.1:0-6216 GCA_050699815.1 Pseudonocardiaceae bacterium
CCCACTTCTCCTTCTCGACCCAAGCGGCCTCACGCTCCAGGCGGCGCGCCAGCTGCCACACCGTTGTCGTCTCGGTCGCGGTGCGCTGGAACAGCGATGCCCACCAGCTCGGCCACGCTCGGCGATGCCGCCGCGCCCGTGGGGAGCTGGCTTGGGTCAGCATCACCGGAGCGGAGGCCAGCGGTGGTGGCATGGTGGGTGTCACCTCGGGTTTGGGTGGCTGGCCAGCCACCGGGAGCCAAGCGGGGGGCGCTCAACCGGTGGCCGGCCAGCGATTCAGGGGGCGGTGCCCCTCGGGTCGGGGATGCCGGTGGCGCAGGTCCTGCACAGCGCCCACGACAGACCGCTCGCGATGATGAGCCTGGCAGCGGGCACCCACGGGCCACAGAGCGCCCGAGCGTGACCCCTAGTGGCGGCGCGCGAGACCTCGGCGAGCCGCAGCAGGTGCAAGCGGCCATCCTCGAGGCAACGCGCCCACCGCAGCCGCTGACCGACCCCCGAGCCCCCGCCAGAGCTGCTGGTATCCGGCTGGCCACCACGAGAAAGCGCGACGGGGCAGCTCAACCGGCGGCCAGCCGGAATCTTGGTGGCGAACAGCGGATCCGGCACCCGCGGACACACTCGCCGCGGGGCGTGGTCCCAGTCCACAGCGGTAATCCCCCCGATCGATCTGTCGTGTGGAAGGCGGCGGCCCCGCGAGGGTCATCTCCCGAGAAGCGGGACCGCCACCACTCACCGCCACCCTGAGATTTGAGGCGAAGAGCGACGGCGTGTAATGACCTTCCCGAATCAGGACCCATCCGGGATACAGGTGATCACGTGTATCCCGGATGTGGGTTCAGGTGTGGATTCCGCGCCCTGCTTACGGGCTACCGGTGCACACCAGGGTGGCGATCCGGTGCCGCAGGTGGGCGACCTCATCAAGGTGCTGGTGCACGGCGGCGTAACGGAACAGTTCGCGCAGTTCCTCCGCGGCACGGCGGGAGCGGATCGTACCGGCGATGTCCACGGCCGCGTGCCCGAGAGCGGCGGCCTGGAGCGGGTCACCGGTGACCATCGTCAGGCTGGCCAGCTTGGTCAGGCAGATCGCCCGGGCGCGGGTATAGCCCTCGGTGTGCCCGGCGGCCGCCACCGTAAGTCGGTTGGTGGCTTCGCCGGGGTCGCGGCCCAGCATCGCCAGGTCGACCAGGCGACTCCCGGTGAGATGAGCATGGCGGGCCTCGTTGTAGAAGGCCATGCACGGCGGCTCATTGTCCGGGGTGAAGTGCGCGAAGTGCTCATCAGCGGTGCCGATGGCGGTCAGTGTCTCGTTGACCCGGCGCATCTTGGCCAGCGCGCGACCCCGGTCGATGTGCAGCAGTGCCCGTCCAGCCGCGGTGAGCCGGTCAGGGCGGACCAGCGCCAGTTCGGCCAGCGTGAGGCCGTCATCGGGCTGCCCGGTCCAGACCGCTTGTTCCGCCATACTCGACAGGACGTAACCGCGCAGAGGCCAGTCTTGGGCCTTCTCGGCACAGGCCAGCGCGAAGCGCAACACCCGTCGGGCCTCCTCGTGGGCGTCGGCGTCCAGCGCCATATATCCGGCGGTGTTGGCGAGAGCGCCGACTGCGAAGAACAGCTCGGGGCGCAGCCGCTCCGGGCAGGTGGCCCCCAACAGGCTGGCCGACCAGCGCAACTGGCCCATGACGGGCTCCCGGACCAACGCGCCACCATAGGTGCGGCTCCATGAGTCGAACACCCGCGTGGCGTCGTGGATCTGTTCGATCTCGGTCGCGCCGACCCGCGCGGGGATCGGGGTGGGTTCGCTGTCTCCCAGGAGCGCCGCGAGCGGCCCCTCCAAGAGGGCGCCCACACCCAAGGCGACGCCCCGCTGAATTAACTGTTTCCGTTTCACGTTGTCTAGTTTCACTGCCGTGCGGCGAGATCGGGCGTTGACGAACCCCAAATCGGAATCATTCGAGACGCCAAAGATCGCCCGAAAGGCTTCTCGATATAGTTTACCAGGCCAGCGGATGCTACCGAGTTCAATCTGGCAGATATAGTTCGCGCTGGCCTCTGTCATCTTCTTGTTGTAATGGTCATAGATGTAGGCGTTGACCAGCTCGGCGAGCTCCTGCCGGGTCGGGCAGTAGCCCGGGTGGGCGAGTGACTCGATGTTTTCCCGCGCGTCCCTGAACTCATTATTTGCCGTGGCCAAGACCCCGCCTCCTGTCATGTGATGTTGGTCCGCTGAGTGCTGTTGTGGGCACTGAGCATGTCTGGCGTTTCGTGTCCAGAGATGTACCACTTGTCTTGTTCGGTGCGCTGGGGGATGAACCGGCCACGCGGCGGCCCTCCCTCCGGTGTGATCCACATTCAGGGCATGCACCGCATGCAGATGATCACGTGTATGTCGGGTGTGGATTCGGGGAAGATTCCGCGCCCTCCCTACGGGCCACCGGTGCATACCAGGGTGGCGATCCGGTGCCGCAGGTGGGCGACCTCGTCGAGGTTCTGGTGCGCGGCGGCGTAGCGGAGCAGTTCGCGCAGTTCCTCGGCGGCACGGTGGGAGCGGATCGTGCCGGCGATGTCCACAGCCGCGTGCCCGATAGTCGCGGCGTGGAGCGGGTCACCGGTAACCATCGTGAGACTAGCCAGCTTGATCAGGCCGATCGCTTGGGCGCGGGTATAGCCCTCGGGGTGCCCGGCCGCGGCTGCCGTGAGTCGGTCGGTAGCCATGCCGGGGTCGCGGCCCAGCATCGCCAGGTCCATCAGGGGCAGCCCGGTGAGATAGTCATGGCACGAAGCGGTGTAGTAGTCCATGACCAGCGGCTCGTTGTCCGGGGTGAAGCGCGCGAAGTGCTCATCGGCGGTGCCGATGGCGGTCAGTGCCTCGTTGACCCGGCGCATCTTGGCCAGCGCGAGGCCCCGGTCGGTGTGCAGCCGCGCCTGTCCGGCCGCGGTGAGCCGGTCGGGGCGGACTAGCGCTTGTTCGGCCTGGGTGAGGCCTTCGTCGGGCTGCCCGGCCCTGATCGACTGCTCGGCCATGCCCGACAGGACCTCGGCGCGTAGGGGCCAGTCTTGGGCCTTCTCGGCGCAGGCCACCGCGAAGCGGCACACCCGGCGGCCCTCCTCCTGGGCGTTGACCTCCTCGGCCAGGTACCCGGCAGTCGCGGCGAGACCGCCGACCGCGGAGAACAACTCGGGGCGCAGCCGGTCCGGGCAGGTGGCCCCCAGCAGACCGGCTGACCAGCGCAATTGCCCCATGGCGGCCTCCCGGACCATCCCGCCACCGTGGGTGGCACTCCACGACTTGAACTCCCGCGTGGCGGTGCGGACATGTTCGATGTCGGTGGCGCCGACCCGCGCGGGGATCGGGGTGGGTTCGTTACCCTCCAGCAGTGTCAGCAGCGCCGTCACCGGTTCCTCCAGGGTGAGGGCGCCCACGCCTAGGGTCGTGGCGTTGTGGAGGAGCTTTCGTCGTTTCACGGGGTCCAGTCTCACTGCCGCGCGGCGGGAGCGGGCGTTGACGAACCCTAGCGCGGCATCGGTCGGGACACCGAAGATCTCCCGGAATGCTTCTCGATACAGTTTACCTGGCCAGCGGATTTTACCGCTTTCGACCTGTCCGATATAGTTCGCGCTGGCCTCTGTCATCTTCTTTGTGTGGTGGTCATAGATGTAGGCGTTGACCAGTTCGGCGAGCTCCTGCCGAGTCAGGCAGTAGCCCGGGTGGGTGGGCGATTCAGTGTTTTCCCGCGCATCCCTGAACTCATTATTCGCCGTGACCAAGACCCCGCCTCCCGTCAAGTGACGTTGGTCTGCCTAGCGCTGTTGTGGGCACTGAGCATGTCTCCGTTTCGTGTCCAGAGGTGTACCACTTGCTTTGTTCGGATAACGCGATCAGCTCGTGGGTCGATGCGGCGGGAAGACGCAGAGGGCGGCGGTGGCGTCGTCGCTGGTTTTCTAGCGGGGCCAGCGTTCGCCGAGGGGGTCGCTGGCTTCGGCCGCCCGGATACGGGCGATGAGCTCGGCCGGCCCGGCGTGCTGGAGAGTGTCGAGGGTCTCGGTCCAGTCGGCGAGGCCGTAGTCGACGAGGGCCGCGGCGCCATCGCTGAGGACGGCGGCTCGACGGATCGCGTGGCGCGGGATGGTTTTGATCACCGCGTGGGTCGCGGCGTCGGGGTTGGCGGCGGCGACCCAGTAGCCACCGGGGACGTTGCGGTGTCGTTGCTGCTCAGTCACCATGACCTGCTTGGCGAGGGTGTGCTCCGGTGTGCCGATGCGTTCGCGCAGCACGGCGCCTCGCCGCTCGGCGGCGACCTTGTCGACGGTGGGGTCGGTGAGGATCTCGATGCCCTCGGAGGTGTCGAGGACGATGAGGGCGTCGGACAAGACCAGGCACTGCACGTCGGCCGGTCCCGCGCGCAGCAGCGCCACGGTCGCCGACGGCATGCCAGGGTGGGAGAGATCGCAGGTGTCGGCGTGGCTGTGGGCCACGGTCTGGATGGCGCCCGCGAGCGCCTCGCCCAAGGTGCGGTCGGGGCGGGTCGCGAGCAGCTGGAGCAGCCGCGCACCGAGGCGCCGGACATACCAGGGCGTGCCGTGCCGGCAGCCGGTGGGCACTCCCTCGGGGGTGCTGAGGCCATCCAGGAGCACGACGGCATCCGGGCTGGTGGCGATCCAGTCCTCGGAGTGCCGCGACCCCGCGGCGTGGGCGAAGGTGACGTCCACGTCATGCCTCCGGTCGGTAGCGAAGGGTGAGCCGGCTCGATTGAGCAAGCGCACCGTGCTGGGCGGCAGACATGGATACCTCGCGCTCGAACAGAGCGGTTGACCTGCTGGGATAGTCTGCCACGGTGCGCACGTGCCGAAATCCCGCGTGTTCGTAGTACCGGTGCAGGCCGTGGTTGCTGGTCCAGGCGTCGAGGCGAACCCACCGACGACCAGCGTCGATGGCGAAACGATCAGTATGTGCCAGCAGAGCTTGGCCGATGCCCTGGCCGGCGGCGCATCGCCTGGTGATCATTCGGTGCACGATCACCGCGTCGGCGAGTTCGGCCTGCGACCACAAGCCAGGGTTGGTCCACTGGTCGATCGCGATCGTGCCCACAACTCGGCCATCATCGGCGGTCGCCATCCACGTCTCGCCGGCCTGAATCGAGTCCTGGACTCGCTGGCGGAACCCCCGCTCGGTCAGGCCGACTGACCACTGATCGGATCCGATGTCCGCCAGCCAGGCCGCGCGTTCACGCCGCAGCTCCACAATCGTGGGCAGGTCATCGATGACAGCCCGACGAATGATCATTGAGCGGCCTCGGTTTCCTCGCGCGGGGCAACCTGCCGGGCCGCGCGGATGACGTCCAGGCCGTTCGGGTCGCCCATCTCCCAGACCAGGCGGTTCCGGCCTCCCACTCGCACGGTTTTGGTGACCCGGGTGACTCGTTGGGCCGTCGCGCCCGTACGGGTCTGCACCAGCAGGGAGGAACCGATCGGAATCGCCAGGTCGGCCGCGTCGTCCGGGCCGGCGTTCTCGTCGGTCACCTCGTCGACGAACGCGATCTCGGCGAATCCGGCCTCACGGAGCCGGCGCAAGGTCCCTTGCGGGATGTCGTGTGGCGTGTCGATCCCGGTCTGGTGCGCGAGATCGAACGCGAAGTACGACCTCTCCCGAGACCATGGTTCGTCATCGACGTACTGGTAGACGGTCCGCTGGACAACCAGCTCATCGGGATGATCTGCCCCGCGTTTTTCGGACCGTCGGATTGTGTGCTTCTTACGCTGCTCCCTGCGAGTCTGTCCACTCTTTGAGGACCTCTTGTGGCGTCTTGTAGTCGAGACCGGAGTGGAGCCTGTTGGAATTGTACCAGAATTCGATGTACCGAGTGACGTCACGCCGGGCGTGTTCCCGGGTCGGGTAGACGGTGCGGTGGACGCGTTCGTTCTTCAGGGCCGCGAAGAACGATTCCGCCATAGCGTTATCGTAGCAGATACCGGTACGGCCGACTGAGTGGCGCAGGTCGAGTTCGGCGATGGTGACGGCGAAGTCGTATGAGGTGTAGTTGCTTCCACGGTCGGAGTGGAAGATCGCGCCTGGCTCGAGCGTGATCCGGCTGGCGGCATGGTGAAGAGCGGCCTGGATGAGGGGGGTCTTGTAATCCTCACCCATACAGTATCCGATGATCATCTTGGTGTGGCAGTCGATGACCGTTGCCAGATAGAGCCATCCTTCCCAGGTCG
>JBOHFT010000235.1:0-6168 GCA_050699815.1 Pseudonocardiaceae bacterium
GGGTAATCGGGTGCCGAATTACCCCGCTCAGCCCGCTGAATGCGGGAGGGTCAGGGTCGAGACGGAGTTCGCCACGCTGCTGCGCGAGTCGCTGTGGACGGTGGCGAGCCTGCGGTTCGTTTCGTCCAGACCCCCGATCTGGACGCGGGACACGCGGAGCTGCTGGCGCTCAAGGCCGCGCTCGGCGAGGCTGAGTCCAGCCGGACGCGAGTCTTCCTCGGCAAGATTGAGGCGCATGACTGTGAATAGTTGATAGTGGAGGGGGAAATGTGATCAGGGCACGCGGTCTCGCGCGAAGTTTCCGCACCCGGCGCGGCACCGTCGAGGCTGTCCGCGGGGTGGACATCGACGTGGCGCACGGTGAGCTGGTCGGCTTCCTCGGACCCAACGGCGCCGGCAAGACGACCACGCTGCGAATGCTCACCACCCTGCTCGCGCCGACCGCGGGCACCGCAACGGTGGCCGGCTGCGACCTGCTCGCTGACCCGGTGGGCGTGCGCCGCCGGATCGGTTACGTCGGGCAGGCCGGTGGTGTCGGGCCGGACTACCTGGTACTGGAGGAACTGGTGCTCCAGGGCCAGCTCTACGGGATGACGGCGGGCGACGCCGAGCGCCGAGGCAGTGCGCTGCTCGAGCAGCTCGACCTGGCCGACACCGAGTGCCGCCGTACCGGCACCCTGTCCGGTGGCCAGCGCCGCCGGCTGGACATCGCGATGGGGTTGATGCACCTGCCGGGGCTGCTGTTCCTGGACGAGCCCACCACCGGGCTGGACCCGCAGAGCCGGGCCAACCTGTGGCAGCACATCCGCGCGCTGCACGCCCAGCACGGCATCACGCTGTTCCTCACCACGCACTACCTCGACGAGGCCGATGCGCTGTGCGACCGGATCCTAGTGATCGACAACGGCCGCATTGTCGCCGAAGGCAGCCCCGACGAGCTCAAGCGGACCGTCGCGGGCGACGCCGTCACGCTGGGCACCGACGCACCGGCCCGCACCGCGCAGCTCGCCGAGACGCTGCCCGGCGCGACGGGGCTCGCGGTCGACGGGACGATCGTGCGTTTCCGGGTGCCGCAGGGCAGCACGGCGCTGCCGGTGCTGCTGCGTGAGCTGGATGCGGCCGGCATCGCGCTGGAATCCGTCGAGGTGCATCGCCCGACGTTGGACGACGTGTTCCTCACCCTCACCGGCCGCAGCGTGCGGGACGCGGACAGCGGCCCAGCCGAGGCGACCCGAGACCGCGAGCCTGCGACGATCTGAGCGGAGACACACTGTGCACACGGCGCACGAGACCTGGCTGATCTTCCGGCGGGCGATGCTGCAGGTGCTGCGCACCCCGGCGTGGGTGGTGATGAACCTGGTCCAGCCGGTGCTGTACCTGGCCTTGTTCGTGCCGCTGCTGCGGTCCCTGGTGAGCACACCTGGCTTCCCGCCCGGCGACGAATGGCAGGTCATGGTGCCCGCGCTGCTGGTGCAGCTGGCGCTGTTCGGCACGGCCTTCGTCGGTTTCGGGCTGATCGCGGAGTACCGCGGCGGTGTGCTCGAACGGATGCGGGTGACCCCGGTGAGCCGCACCGCGCTGCTGCTGGGGCGCTCGCTGCGCGACGTCGTGGTGATCACGATGCAGGGCGCGCTGTTCATCGCGCTGGCGGTGCCGTTCGGGCTGCGCGTCCCCCTCGGTGGTGCGGTGCTGGGCTTGGCGCTGATCGCGGTGCTCGGCTTGGCGATGAGCTCGGCGTCCTACGCGCTGGCGCTGACACTCAAGAGCGAGGACGCGTTCGCGCCGGTGCAGAACGCGATCATCGTGCCGGTGCTGCTGCTGTCCGGCATTCTGCTGCCGATGTCGCTGGCGCCGACCTGGCTGTTCACCATCTCGCGGTTCAACCCCTTCGTCTACGTGGTGGACGCCACCCGCGCGGCGTTCGTGGGCGATCTCACCGGCCCGGCCGTCGCGCTCGGGGTCCTGGCCGCGGGGGCGCTGTCGGCGGCCATGGTCGCCTTCGGCATCCGCACCTTCCAGCGGGAGAGCGCCTGACCGCGTCACATCCGAGCTCATGAAGCCCTCCCCCGCCCCGGCCGTTCAGGATTGGGTCCGCGCACGCCGCGGCGACGAGTTGTACACGACGTCGATCACGCTCGCCGAGATCCGCTACGGCATCGAGCGGCTCCCCGCCGGCCGTCGCCGAGACCTCCTGAAGGCGACCGCCGACGACGTCTTCGCCGCATTCGAGGATCAGGTCTTGCCCTTCGATGCCGCGGCGGCGGCCCACTACCCCACGATCGTGACCCGTCGGGACCGTGCCGGGCTACCCATCGACGGATTCGACGCGCAGATCGCCTCCATCTGCCACACCAACGACGCGGCGCTGGCCACCCGCAACCTCAAGGACTTCCAGGACACCGGGATCCACGTGATCGACCCATGGCACACAGCCGCTGGGTCAGCGGAGTGACTTAAGGCAACCGATTACGCAAACGCGACATAACAATACCGGCGTTCGCAGCCAAATCGCTTGGGCTATGGGCTGCCAGCCGGCCAGCGGTTACCGTGAACGAGCGTGCTGGGCGCACGTCAGCAGCCGATCAGCAGGGGTGAGGGCGTAGCGGATGGAGGACCACCCGCACGTCCAGGTCGCGATCATCGGTTCGGGCTTCGCCGGGCTGGCCATGGCGATCCAGCTCAAGCGCCACGGCACCGACGACTTCGTGGTGCTGGAACGAGTCGGCGACGTCGGCGGCGCCTGGCGGGACAACACCTACCCCGGCTGCGCCTGCGACGTGCCCTCCGCCCTGTACTCGTTCTCCTTTGCCCCCAACCCGGACTGGACTGCCAGCTTCTCCCCGCAACGCGAGATTCACCACTACCTGCGCGACTGCGCACACCGCTTCGGGCTGCGCGGCCACCTGCGGCTGCGCCACGAGGTACTCGGGGCCTGCTGGGACTCCGACCGCGCGCGCTGGTCGATCGAGACCTCCCGTGGCCGGTTCACGGCGACCGTGCTGGTGTCGGCGACCGGGCAGCTCAGCGAACCCGCATTCCCCCAGCTGCCCGGCCTGGAACGCTTCACCGGGACCGCCGTGCACACCGCCCGCTGGGACCATTCGCTCAACCTCACCGGAGCGAGGGTCGCGGTGATCGGCACCGGCGCCTCCGCCGCGCAGCTGATCCCCGCGATCGCCGACCGGGTCGCGGCGCTGCACGTCTTCCAGCGCACCGCCGCGTGGGTGCTGCCGCAGCACAACCGGGTGCGCAGCCGGTTCGAGCACTACGCCTTGCGGACCTTCCCACGGTTGCACCGGGCCGCACTGTACTGGGGGCGGGAATGCGCGCTGATCGGCTTCACCCACCCCCGGATCATGCAGGCAGTGAGCGTGCTCGCGCGGCTGCACCTGCGGCGCCAGGTGCCCGACGCAGCGCTGCGGGCCGCCCTGACCCCGACGTATGCGATGGGGTGCAAGCGGGTGGTGCGCTCGAGCACCTTCTACCCCACGCTGAGCCGCGCGCACGTCGAGCTGGTCACCGAGGCGATCCGGGAAGTGCGGGAGCGCTCGGTGATCACCGCTGACGCCACCGAGCGGGAAGTGGACGCCCTCGTGTTCGGCACCGGCTTCCGCGCCGCCGAGATGCCGATCGCGCGGCGGATCCGCGGCCGCGACGGCCGGCCGCTCGCCGACAACTGGCGCGATCACGGTGCCCAGGCGTACCTCGGCACCACCGTGGCCGGGTTCCCCAACCTGTTCCTGCTCACCGGCCCGAACGGCGCGCTGGCGCACAACTCGGTGCTGCTGGGAATCGAGACCCAGGTCGGCTACGTGCTCGACGCGCTGCGGGTGATGCAGTCCCAGCAGCTGGCGGCCGTGGAAGTACAGGCACAGGCGCAGCAGACCTTTGCCCGGGAGGTGGCGGCCCGGATGGCGGGCACGGTGTGGGTGACGGGCGGCTGCCACAGCTGGTTTCTGGACCACACTGGCCGTAACACCACCGTCTGGCCCTGGCCCACCGCCCGCCTCCGCCGCCTCACCCGCCGCTTCGACCTAGAGCACTACCTCCCCCGGTACCGCAGTCTGGATGCAGAACGCGGTAATCGGGCCTCGGATTACCGCGTTCTGCATCCAGAACGCGGTTCCTAGGGTGAGAGGTGTTGCCAGAGGAACTCGTAAGTAAGGGCTGTCATGAAGGCCGCCTGCTCGTTGTCCGCCGCGCCGCCGTGACCGCCCTCGATGTTCTCGTAGTAGGTGACCGGCAGGCCGTACTCGCGCATCCGGGCCACCAGCTTGCGGGCATGGCCGGGATGCACCCGGTCGTCGCGGGTGGAGGTGGTGAGCAGGGTCGGCGGGTAGCGGCGCCCGGCGCGCAGCTGGTGGTACGGGGAGAACGCCAGCAGGTGCTCGCGTTGCGCCGGGTCGTCGGGGTCGCCGTACTCGGCCATCCAGGAGGCGCCGGCCAGCAGGGTGTGATAGCGCAGCATGTCGAGCAGCGGGACCTCAGCGACGAGGGCGCCGAACAGTTCCGGGTAATGGGTGAGCATCACGCCCACCAGCAGCCCGCCGTTGCTGCCGCCCATGGCGCCGAGGCGGGGCGGCGTGGTGAGACCGCGGGTGACCAGATCCCGGGCCACGGCGGCGAAGTCCTCGTAGACCAGGTGGCGGTGGTGCTTGAGCGTGGCGGAATGCCAGCGCGGGCCGTACTCGCCGCCGCCGCGGATGTTGGCGACGACGTAGCAGCCGCCGCGGGCCAGCCAGGCCCGGCCCAGGGCACCGCGGTAGCCGGGTTGCAGGGAGATCTCGAAGCCGCCGTAGCCGTACAGCAGGGTGGGCCAGCCGCCCGGCGGCACCGCCGAGTCGGGCGCCACCACGAAGTACGGGATCCGGGTGCCGTCGTCGGAGACCGCGAAGTGCTGCTGCACGGCGAGACCGGCACCGTCGAAAAACGACGGTGCCCGCTTGAGCACGACGGCCGGACCGGCGCCGATGGTCCCGATGGCCAGGGTGGACGGGGTCAGGAAACCGTCGACGTCGAGCAGGTACTCGTCGTCGGTGTCCGGGTCGGTGCCCCACGCGCTCGCGGTGCACAGCGGCGGTGTGCCGGTCAGCGGCGTGGCGCGCCAGTCCTGCGCCGGTGTCAGCACGGAGAGGTGGCTGACCACGTCGCGCATCACGTCGAGGATCAGGTGGTGGCGGGTCCAGCGGTAGCCGGCCAGCGAGGTGCGCTCATCGGGGGTGAACAGCACCCGCAGGCCCTGGCGACCAGCCATGAACTCGTCGAAGTCGGCCACCAGCAGGCAGCCCGCTGGGTACGTCTCACTGACCGTCCACTCGCTGCGCAGCTCGATCAGCAGCCACTGCCGGTGGACGCCGACGATCGCGTCGTCCGGAACCTCGACGCGGCGCAGCTGATCACCGCAACGCAGGTACCGCTCGGAGTGATATCGGTCCAGCGCCCGCCGGACGAAGTCACGCTCGAAACCCTCGGTGTCGTCATGGTAGGCGGACACGCTGATGTCGCCGGGCTTGCCCTCGTACACCAGCTCGGCCTCGGCCAGCGGCGTGCCGCGGCGCCATTGCCGGGCGGTGCGCGGGTACCCGCAGGTGGTGAGCGTTCCCGGGCCGAAGTCGGTGCCGACGTAGATATGGTCGGCATCGATCCAGCCCACGAAGGACTTCGCCTCGGGCAGCTGGAAGCCGTCGGTGACGAACTCGCGGCGCTCGATGTCGAACTCCCGCACCACCGCCGCGTCCGCGCCACCTCGCGACAGCGAGACCAGCGCCCGCCGGTAGTCCGGCCGCAGGCACTGCGCGCCGTGGTACACCCAGTTCTCGTCCTCGTCGCGGGCCAGCGCGTCCACGTCGAGCAGGATCTCCCAGGCCGGCCGCTCCGTGCGATACTCGGCGAGCGTGGTGCGCCGCCACCGGCCGCGCGGGTGCTCGCGGTCCCGCCAGAAGTTGTACCGGTACCCATCGCCCCGGCCGATGTACGGGATCCGGTCCGTCGAGTCGAGCACCTCGCGGATCTCGGCGCGCAGCGCGTCGAACCGGGACCCGCCGGTCAGCTCCGCGACGCTCTCGGTGTTGCGCTCCCGCACCCAGGACAGCGCCCGCTCGCCAGTCACGTCCTCCAGCCACCGATACGGGTCGCCCGCGACCCGTGAGTGGCGATGCGAGTTATCAC
>JBOHFT010000236.1:0-6083 GCA_050699815.1 Pseudonocardiaceae bacterium
TTCTCTCTGCTTAGTTGTCGTGTGGCGATTCCCGATCTAGCGGGCTCGTGTCCTGGGGTTTCCGTTTTGCGCTGAGCCGTGTGGTGTTTCTATGGTCCCGGGCCATGATCTTGAGCTTCTTCTCGTCCCAGGGCTGGGAGTCCTGGGATGTCGAGTGTCGGCCGCTGATCCCGGAGCGGATGCCGGTGCTGGTCGATGACGACCTGCGGTTCGAGGACGGCCTGGGCAGGCCGCGGTCGACGACGGCGGTGAATCGGTGGCTGCGGGAGCTGCCCGCCAGCGGCGCGCCGGCGGTGAGTTCGTGGGCCAGCTACGCGCGGGTTGTCAAGGAGTGGATGGAGTTCCTGGCCGAGTATGGGGTCGGGTTGTTCGACTCCCGGGAGCGGTTGAAGTACGCGCTGGGCAAGTACGCCGAGCACCGGGCGACGGGCCCGCTGGCCGGCCGGTTCGAGGCCACCACGTGGGGTTGGCATATGAGCGTGTTGTCGTTGTTCTGCCGGTGGGCGCTGGAGGAGGGGCACGCGCAGGCGGAGCCGTTCAGCTACCGCACGGCGCGGGCGTTGTTTCACGGCACCGGCCGGGAGGTGCGGGTGAACCTGGCGGTGCGCCGCACCCCGAAGCCGCATGTGACGATCAAGTACCTGGAGCCGGAGTTCACCGCGTTGTTTCTCAATGGTCTGCGGGGTCTGGCACCAGACGGTGGCCTTGACACCGGGTATCGCGGCCGCGAGCTGGCGCGTAACGCCGCGGTCGGCGAGCTCGCTTTGTCGACCGGTTTGCGGCTGCAGGAGTTCTCCTACCTGCTCGTCTACGAGATTCCCGCGTTGGCGCCGAAGCCGATGTCGGCCCCGATCCCGTTCCCGGTGCCGGCCGGGGTGACCAAGGGCCGGAAGTTCCGCACGACGTGGATCTCGTACGGGGCGTTGGCCGCGGTGCACGACTATCTGGGGCTCGACCGCGCCGCGACCACGGAGGGGACGGCGTGGTGTCCGCCGCGGCGGTGGGGCGAGCCGTTGGTGGTGAGCGAGCCGGACGCCCGGGGCGGGCGGGTCAACGGGGTGCGCCGCCGGTGGGACACGCTCACTCCTTCGGAGCGCCGTCGACTGGTCGCCCCGGACGGCGGCTCGTGCCTGCTCGCGGTGAAGAACGGCGGCGGGCCGTTCACCGCCTGGGCGAGTGTGTTCGAGCGCACCTCCGACCGGATCCGGTCCCGGTTCGAGCCGCGGTTCCCGCACGTGCACCCACACCGCTTGCGTCGTTCCATGGCCATGCACACCCTGGAATACCTGGTCACGGGCCACTACCGGCAGGCGGCCACGCTCGTGAGAGACACCGACGCGGACGCCGCGCTGGTGTTGTATCTGTCCAAAGCAGACCCGATGCTGGTGCTGCGCGACTTACTCGGTCACTCGAGCGTTCTGGTCACGGAAAAGTATCTTCGGCGCTTGGACACGACCCGGATTTACCGCGAAGCCTACGAGGCGGCCGGGGTCGCTGGCGGGCTGCTGACCGAGGCGGAGGCTGACCGGGAGGCCGACGCGGAGTTCGACGGCGATGAGGGCGGAGCCTGATGCCTGCCACCATCATTGATGAACCGTTGGGCATCACCTGTGTGTTCAGCGACGGGACTACCGCGCGGTTTTCGCTGGACACTCTGCCCTGCCCGGAGCTGGCCCGTGATCTGCTGGTCGGCTTGGCCGGGCTGATCCACCCGCACGGCGCCGTGGACGCCGCCGGCTCGGTCGGCCACTACGCGCAGTCCATCCGTGACATGACCCGCAAGCTCGCCGGGCGAGGATTCACCGGCGGGTCGGCTGATCTGCGACGAGCGCGGATCGCTGAGTATTGGATGGCGGCCAGCCCTGTGCGGGAGGCCTGCACCCGCCGGATGTTGCAAGCCTTCCATGCGCTCACCGGAGAGCTCGACGCCACCGTCGCCGAGCTCGCGGCCGGCCGCGCCTGCAACCCGCAGCGCAATCACCGTCCGCTGCCGCCCTACGGGGAAGCCGAGTGGGACAGGTTGACCCGGACCTGCCGCACCGTCGTCGATGAGGGGTTCGCAGCGCACCAGCAGGCGTTGAGCGCGGCCGCCTGCGGAGCGCACCCCAGCATCGGCGGGTGGACGCCGGCGAACCTGCGCTGGCTGCTGGCACGACTAGGACCGGTCCGCAGTGAGGACTTCGGCGCCGAGGTGGGCGCCACCCAGGCCGCGGTCTGGCAGCGCGGCGGCTTCGGCCAGGCCACCAGGGACATGTTTCCGTCCCAGGACGCGCTGATCGCCTACCGGCTGTTGTTCGGTATCTACTCCGGCATCGTGCCCGACGGGATCGACGATCTGGTGGTGGACGACATCGACTGGGCGGGGGACGCGACGGTCCTGTTGTCCTATGTCAAGGGCCGCACCGCGGCCGAAAGCCTGACTCTTCCCCGGCGGGCGGTGCGGCTGCTGGAGCAGTGGCTGGCGCATTCGGCCCTGTTACGCAGCTTCGCCGACGAAGGGGATCGGCGCCGTCTGTGGTTGGGGCTGTCCCGCGCCGGACACCACGCGGTCGTCACCGGCTCGAGTGGGCGGGCCGCCATCGCGCACTGGGTGACCCGCTACGGCGTGAACAACGATGACGGTGGCCTATTGAAGATCCACCGATCCCGGATCCGCACCACCCACCACGCCCTGCGCGACAAGAGCACGTGGGCCGGACGCGGCCGGGCGACCATCGACCCCAACCACAGCCCACACGTCGAAGGCGATCACTACCTCAGTGCCACCACCCCGTCGCAGAGACAGGCTGTCGAGGCCATCGTTGAAGACGCCCAGCACGATCTGCTGCGCCGGGCCCACCCGCCCGCGGTGGTGACCGACGACGACGCGGTAGCCCTCGCGCGCGACTATCCACAGCTGCTCTCCACGCTTGAGCTCGACGCCACCGTGATCGCCGAACTCGTCGGCGGGGACCGGGACGTGTTCGTCGCCGCCTGCGCCGATCAGCTATCCGGACTGCACGGCCCGAAGGGCAAACCGTGTCCGGCGCGGCCGTGGGTGTGTCTGCTCTGCCCGCTGGCGGTGTTCGCGCCCCGGCACGCCACCAACCTGCTGCGGCTGAAGGCGTTTTTCTCCCGGCAGTGGCAGCAGATGCCCGCCGCCCAGTTCATGGCGGTCTTCGGCCACTACTCCCAGCGGATCGTTGAGGTGCTGGACCGTTTCGACCCCGCGGTGCTGGCCGGGGCCAGTCGTCAGGTCGCTGACCGCGACGACGAGGTGCCCCTGCGCCCCGAGGAGTCCACCCGATGACCACCGCGTTCGCCGCCGCGCACCCGCGCCGGTCGCCCTTCGCCGGCGCCGATATCTGCCGCGAGGCCGGACTGCGGCTGCCCGAGCCAGCGCGGCGCCCGTCGTTCGACGACGACCTGTGGGACTTCACCGAGGTGATCGGCCTGCCGGTCCAGATGCGGCTGGCTGCCCGCCGGTTCGACTTCACCGCGATCACCCGCACCAGCTGGCGGCTGGTCGCCAAGGAACTGATCCTGGCCATGCTCGCGCCACGCCACCAGGCGGTGGCGCCCTTACCCCGCGCCTACCGCACCCCACTGCACGTCAACACCGCCAGTGGTCGCCTCTTCGAGCTGACGCGCTGGCTGAACTGGCTCGCCGAGCACGGCATCGCCGGCCTCGCCGAGGTCGACGACGAATGCTGCCAGGCCTACCTCGCTCACCGGCGATACCTCCGCGACGCCAACGACGTGATGATCGGGGAACGCAGCCCCGCCGTCCGGCGAGCCGCTGCTCAAGTCGTGGTGGACCTGGTCAACCACCGGGAGCTGTTCACCACCGACCGCCTCAACGCCGAGCTGCGCCCGTGGTCGGGGGCCTCCGCCTCGGCGATCGCCGAGATGCCGTCCGGCCGGACACAGAACAAGACCCCGCCACTGGCCGACGGGGTGCTCCAGCCGATGCTGGCCGCAGCCCTCTACCTGGTCAGCGCCCTCGGTGCGCACACCGTCGAACTGGATCACCAGATACGCCAAGCCGACCGGCAATGGTCGCGCAACGCGGCTGGTCTTCGTGCCCTTACGCGTGTCCCCGCCTCGGAGATCGTCGAAGTGCTCGACGAGTACGACAACACCGGCGAACCGCTGCCGCTGCTACCCGACCACCACATCGAGGATCGGCTGAAGGCCGGATGGTCACCGGAGGATCCGCTCACCCCGATCGCGTTGAGCCGTCTAGCCATGCAAGCCGGATTCCTTCAGTTCCACCACCGGTGGATCCCGCACCTGCGTGGCCGAATCGAGGCGACCCTCGGCGTTGTCGGGGCCGAGAAGTGCTTCGCCCGCAACGCAGTCAGCGTTGCGGGCGCAGCCGGTGAAGGCGCCCTGCCCTGGACACTTCCCCTGCACCGCCCGCAGGCCCTCGCCCTGGTCGGCATCGTCCGCACCGCCGCGATCATCACCCTCGCCGCCGTCTCGGGCATGCGCTCCAGTGAGCTGATGGAGCTTCGGATCGGCTGCCGCCGCCCAGTCGAGCACCCCAGCCCAGGGCTGACCCGCCACCGGCTGGCCAGCAAAGTCGTCAAAGGACAGGCCCTCGGCGGCACCGAAGACGAGTGGGTCGTCATCGAACCGGCCTACCGAGCCGCCGAACTCCTCGAACACCTCCACCCCAAACCCACCGAAGGGGAACCGCTGATCGGCAGGTTCGCCTTCGACGTCCGCTACCAGTGGTTCCGCAACTGGATCAACAGCCCAGCCGGACAGCGTCTCGGGCTCGCCGCGATCCCCGACACCCCGGTCAACCTGCGAGCCCTGCGCAGGACGTTGGCGATAGAACTCGCCTACCGGCCCGGTGGGGTGCTGGCCGCGAAACTGCACCTCAAGCACATCGCCGTCGCGACCACCGAGGGCTACGCATCCCGACCGGGCGGCGCCCAAGCCGAACTGCTCGCCGAGGTCAGCAAACACGAGACCGAACGCAACCTGGACCTGGTCTGGGCCGAGTTCCGCAACTACCAGCAGGGCATCATGCCCACCGGCCCCGGCGCCCGCGAGCTGACCGAGTTCTTCGCCCACGTCGACGCCAAACTCGCCCCAGGCGACGCCGAAGCAGCGAAGGTGCAGCGCAGTGACCGGGACGTGCTCAACCTGCTGTCTAAGCGCGCCGACACGCTGCACCTCGGTGCGGCGAACTACTGCTGGTTCACCGACCCCTCCCGGGCGCTGTGTCTCAAGCTGGCCGGCACCCCACACGCCGACAGGCCGCTGGCCGGGATGTGTGACTCGGCCCGCTGCCCGCAAGCCACCCACCACTCCTGCCACCGGCCCGTCTGGGCCGACCACGCCCAGCAGACCAACACCTTCCTCGGCAACCTCGGCCCCACCCGCAAGACCGAACGAGCACGCCTTCAAGCCGACCACGACAGGGCACAGCGTGTCCTCGACGCCATCGACAACGCCACCCCGATCCCGGGCAACGAGGAGTGATATGCGGATCACCGCCGTCCAGCGCCAAGCCAACGAGAACCGGATCCGCGCCGCCATCGACCGTCTCCTGCGAGGTGACATCCCGCCCGGCGGCCGCTGCGACATCACCACCCTCGCCCGCGAAGCGAACCTCGATCGCACCGCCTTCTACGGCGACCGCCCCTACGCCCACCTGCGCGCCGACTTCGAGCAACGACTGCACGCTCTCCAACAGGCCGGCGAGCGCCCCGACCCTCGCACCGCCCAGATCGCCCGCCTCAACGACGAGATCGCCGCGCTGAAACACCGCCTGGCCCAGTCGGTCACCGCGAATGATGAACACACCGACTTCCGCGCCCAGGCCCTCGCCCGGCTGGCCGCGCAACACGACGAGATCGCACGGCTGCGTGACTCCACCGCCGCAGCCAGCCGGATCACGCGGCTCCCCCGATCGACCGCCACCATCGGATCCCGCAGCTGACATACACACCAACGGGTGCTATCGAGGATGCTCCAGCACGGCCGTAACGCAACACACACCATCGCCCGGGTGGCGAACGCGATCACGAAAGCCGTCCTGCCTCAATCGCCACACGAACTCAACCGCACACGCCGAGTGCGGGAAGAAG
>JBOHFT010000237.1:0-5981 GCA_050699815.1 Pseudonocardiaceae bacterium
CCCCCTATGAGCAGCGCTGGGTTATGTGGAGTGCTGGATTGTTTCCGCTGGTGAGGAGGGCGGCAGCGGTCGAACGCTGCGCATAATTCGGGGCGGATTCTGATCACGCGGCTCGGCGTGGTGCCGGACCTTCGTGATTGGAGGTCAGCTGCGATGGTGGCTGTGTCCGAACTGGCGTTTGGCTTGGATGCCGAGTTGGTGCGCCTGGGCTGCAAGGCCTCGACGATGGCGTGGTATCAGGGCTGCTGGCGCCGCCTGCAGAGGTTCTTCGCATCCCGTGGGGTGCAGGAGTTTTCGCTGGACCGCCTACACCGGCATCGTCACCACCGACCTACCCGAATGGAACCAAAACCCCGAACTGCCCAACTGGCTCGCCGACCTCTAACCAGCCCGCCCCGAATTATGCGCAGCGCCTGGTCGCCGCCACGGCCCCCACCAGCGGCAACCGTCGAGCACTGCACATAACCCAGCGCTGCTCATAGGGCGGGTTATGCGCAGCTGCGCATAAGCCCCCTTGCGGAGTGCCGGTGTGGGTGTTCTCATACTCTCCGAGTTCAGTCATGATCCCGGATTTCAGGAACGCTTTCACCAGTGCCAGGACGCGTTTGTCCTTGACTCGTAGTCGCACCCGGTCCATCAACGCCGGGTGCGATATTTCATCAAAGCACGCCGCGATGTCAGCGTCCAGCACCCACTCATAGCCGCGGGTGCCATAAAACTGGATCTCGGCGATTGCGTCCTGCGCACGCCGCATGGGCCGGAACCCGTATGAGACCGGCTCGAAATCAGCCTCGAAAATAGGTTCCAGCACCAGCTTCAGCGCAGCCTGCACGACCCGATCCGCGACTGTGGGAATCCCCAGCCGACGGACTTTCCCCGATCCACCCGGTTTGGGGATCTTCCGCTCCCGCACCGGCAGCGGCCGGAACGTGCCCGCCTTCAAGCTGGCACGCAGGTCGTCCAGGAAACCCGGAACGCCAATCCGCTCCTCGACGTCGGCGGCGGTCAGGCCGTCGACGCCCGCAGTGCGGGCGCCTCGGTTGCCCGCGACCCGGTCAAACGCCACCACCAGCGTTGCCGGGTCACACACGAAGTTGAACAGGTCGCCGAAACGACGGCCAGGATCGGCCACCGCCCAACGGTGAAGCTTGGCCTGCATCTCCGATACCCGCCGAAACGACCCCATCGGGACTCCTTCAGGCGGAGCACCACCATCCAGCGGTGCGTCTTCCGGCATTGCAGAATCCGTCCCTTCTCGATATCGCTGCCGCCCTTCCCCATGCGCGCGGGCTTTCCCCGGCTCGGAGTACTACGGCGACTCCGCCCCACCCGAACCGTTCAGCAGTCGATGTGCCTATCCCACAAGGGCCGACCGGATGCCGGCACCCTCGCAGGAACTGAGATCGGGTGGTTCCCGTGTTCACTGTGATTCGCTCGATGGAGGAGGAGCCCGGCTGTGTCCCAGCGACCTCGTCATGAGTACGCCGCAGACATTCCCCATGACCCACCCGAGCAACTCCTTAGACATCGCCCGAGAAGTTCTCGCCGCAACCGTAAACAGCGAGACGCGCCGCGCCCGACCCAGATCCACCAGGTTTCGAGTCGGTGTCAAGGTTGAAGGACGTAACAACGCCGGTTCCTCACGTACTCCTCTCCACCACGCTCGCCGAACCCGCATCATCTGGCAGTACTGACACGTCCCGGCTTTGTCAGGGCTGCTCCCACCCTCCCCGGCATCACCCGGATCCGGCTGCCCTCAGCTCCGCGAGCCTGCTGCGACAGGCCCCCGGTGGCGGTCTCTCACCCCCACTCGAACCGACAGCGCCTCACGGCGCAAACCGTTCACTTGACAGACCCTTCGCAGTGCGTGCCGTCGGCGAGGGGCAGGAACAGGTTCGCGCCGCGGCGGTTGCCCCGGAGGCAGGATCGATGATCGAGGCGGACGTCGCGTCGATCAGCGCCAGGCCCGAGCGGCCGGTTCGGTGATCACTTTGACGGGGCCGCACGCTAGGGTGCTTCCGGTTACACCTACCGAGGAGGCGGTGCTCGTGGTGAGCGACGGAGTCACACCCCAGTGGTACGAGCGCCCCGAGGCGCGGGCCGCGCTGGCTGCCCGCGATGTCGGTGTGGTGTACCGGCTGCTGCAGCGCTATGGGGTCAGTCAGCGGGAGATCGCCCGGCGCACTGGGCAGTCCCAGTCCGAGGTGTCGGAGATCCTCAAGGGCCGCCGGGTGCGGGATGTGACGGTGCTGGAGCGGATCGCCGACGGGCTGGAGGTGCCCCGGGCAGCCATGCGCGTTTCGGGTGGCCCCGAGGGCGCCTACCCTGGTAAGGACGCGGTCACCGAGTCCCCGGAGGAGGTGGCGGAGATGTACCGCCGGGTGCTGCTGGCCGGCGCCGGGGTGGCCTTAGGCGCCCGGCCGGTGGACCGGCTGGGCGAGCTGCTGGCGCTGCCCGCGCCGGAGCCGCTGCCCTCCCGGATCGACTGGGTGCAGGTGGCGCGGGTGCGGGACCTGACCCGGCGGCTCGGCGCAGCTGGCATCCCGAACAGGCCCGACCTTGGCGACCCGGTGGTGCTCAGCGCCACCGCCGGGTGGGCCGAGCGGCTGCTGGGTGTGTCGGGTGCCGGGCCGGTCAAGCAAGCGCTGCTGGTGGCGGTGGCCGAGCTGCACATTGAGGCTGGCTGGGCCGGGTTCGACGCGGGGCGCGAGGACTGGGCTATGTACCACTTCACGACCGCGCTGAGGCTGGCCATCAGGGCTAAGGATGCCTACCTGCAGGTATATGCCCTGAACTCCGCTGGGCTGGCCACCCAGGAGCACGGCCACCCCAACGACGGGCTCAAGATGCTCCAGTTCGGGCAGGTCAAGGCGTTGGATATCCCCGACGGCGAGCAGCGCGCGGTGGTGGTCGGGTCAATCGGGCGGGCGGCGGTGGAGGCGTGCGGGCGGGCGGACGCCGCGACCGCCCTGGCTGATCTCGGGGACCTGGCCGCCGCCGAGCGCGAGATGGCGATAGCGCGGGGGCTGTGGTTGCCCACCCGCGCCGACCCTTTCGGTGACCTGGACTGTCCTGCTGCGCTGCTGGCGCTGCGCCGGGGGCGGCTGGAGGTCGCAGAACAGCTCGCGGCGGCGTCGGTGCGCCGCTGGGAGGGCATCAGCCAGGTCGGCCACGCCCGGTCCGGCATCGTGGTGGCCACGGTCTATGTCCAGGCCGGGGAGCCCCGCGGTCTGCCGCTGGCCCACGGCGCGATCACCACCGTGACCAAGCTGCGCTCAGTCCGCGCCCGCCGGCGGCTCGAGCCGCTGGCCACCGCACTGGAGGCCCGGCCAGGCAGCGACGCGCGAGACCTCGCCCGGACGGCCCGGAAAGTCGTCACAGCACGGGCGTGACCGGCCATGCAGCACGCTGGAGCACCACCGGGTCGTCCGACGCGCCGCCGAACTGCTCACCGGGCGGGACCCTCCCTGTGACGAGCCTGCGCTGGGTTGGATGTCGGCGATGAGGTAGCCGTCCTTGTCGGGCTGTGTCTGCAGGGTGCGGCGACCGAGCTGCGGGCCAGGTGACGTGACTGAGGTGGAGCCCGGACCCGCAACGCAGCAGTGTGCCCCCGACGCCAGCACAGCCGATACTGGTAAGCCGTGGAGGTGATCGGCCCTGCCATGGACGGCACATCAGGTACTACGGGTGAGCAGGCTGGGGCTGAGTTGCGCCGTCTGCGTCACGACCGGGGCTGGTCGTTGGCGGAGATGGCTCGTAAGGTGCCGTACAGTAAGAGTTATCTGAGCAAACTGGAGACGGGGGCGAAGCGGTTCACCCCGGATATCGCGCGGTGTCTTGATGAGGCGCTGGGCACCGGTGGTGCGCTGGCCGCGGTCCTGGCCACCGCGGAAAGCCCGGTGCTGGCGGATGATGACCGTGCGGTGGCCGGTTGCCCGTATCCGGGGCTGGCTGCGTTTGGTCCTGATCAGGCCCGGTGGTTTTTTGGGCAGCGGGTGCTGGAGATCGGCGCGGCCACCGGCATCAACGCGGCCCTGCTGGCCGAACTCGCCGGCCCGACCGGCACGGTCGTCACCATCGAACTCGACGACGACCTCGCCGCCGGAGCCGCCAAGAGCCTGGAAACGGCCGGCTACCCCCAGGTGAAGGTTATCTGCGGCGACGGGGCGCTCGGCCACCCCGGCCACGCCCCCTACGAGCGGATCATCGTCACCGCCGAGGCGTGGGACCTCGTCCCCGCCTGGTGGGACCAGCTCACCGTCGGCGGCCGGCTCGTGGTGCCGCTGCGCCTGCACGGCAGCGGCCTCACCAGGGCTATCGCCTTCGACCTGCACCAGCCCGACCAGATGGTCAGCACCTCGGCGGTTGTCTGCGGCTTCGTCCCCCTGCGCGGAGCCGCCGGACACGCCGAACACCATGTGCGTCTCGCCGACGACGTCGTCCTCAAACTCGACGCTGCCGACCTGCCCGACCACGCCGCGCTCGCCCACACCCTCACCCACCCCGCGCAGCAGTCGGCCACAGCGACGGATGTGACAGAAGCGGCAGGTGATGATGCCCTCACATACCTGGCGAGCGCGTTTGCGCTGGTCAGAGGCGGAGCCGCCGCGGGGAATCGAACCCCGGACCTGCTCATTACGAGTCATCCCACGGTGCCACTCCGCCAGCACCCACAACGGCGGTGACCTGTGCGGGCAGTGCATCAACGTCCGTGGACGTCCACGCGGATGCGGGGGCGTTGTCACTCAGTTAGCCTCCTGGCGTCCAGAGCCGTTAGGTCTGGGCTGTGGTGATCTGTCGGGCTGTTCGGGCGAGGTCTTGGGTGTCGGTGCCGGGTCGGGTTTCCAGTGCGGTGGCTAGGGGTGTGAGCCATTCGCGGCGGGCGGCGATGGATTGCAGGGTGCTCACCTTCTCGATGGCTTGGTGGGCCAGCGTGAGTCCCCGGGGGTCTCCGGCCCGCACGTGGATCTCGGCGAGGAGGAGCTCGGCCAGGGTGTGGCCCCGGCGGTAGTGGCCCTCGCTGTAGGCGTGTGCCGCGCTGGTGGCGAACCGTTCGGCGGTGTCGAGCTGGCTGAGGTCGCGGTGGATCCCGGCGGTCTCCAGATCGGCGCCGCCGTGTTCGAAGGCGTCGCGGGGTGTCCATCCGTCGTTCGCCTGGGCGAGGTAGCGGGTGGCCTCCTCGGTGCCGCTCATGCGGGCGTAGGCGGCGGCGGAGGTCCACGCCAACCGCGTGGTGAGGGTCGGTACCCGGGGGTCGTCGGTGCGGAGCTGCTGGCACCGCCCGAGCTGGAGTAGCTTGAGCCCGTCGTTGGGGTGCCCGGTGCGGACCAGCACCAGTCCGGCGTGCCAGGCGGCGTTGGCGATCCCGTAGGTATCCCGGGCCGTACCAGCCAGGCCGATGGCGCGGGTGAAGTGGCCGGTCCCGTCCAGCCCGGAGTCATAGCACGCCCAGCCCGCCTCGGTGTGCAGTTCAGCCAGTGCGGCGGCCAGCTGCGCTGTGACGGCGTCGGGCGCGGGGGCGTGCATCCACTGGGTGTAGAGGGTCGCGGCGGTACTGAGCAGGTCTGCTTGCCCGCCGTAGTACCGCGCGAGACCCCGCAACCCCTCGGTGACCGCCCGCACAGTGTGCACGTGGACCATCCCCAGCCGGGAGGGCAGCGCCTGCCCGGTCGGCAGGGCGAGCTCGGGCAGACCCACACACGCTTGACCCAGACCGGCGGCCATGGTGGTGGTAACCAGGATGCGGCGTTTCATGGCCTCGGTCACCTGCTGTCCGGCGGAGGGCGGGTCCGGTGCCTGGTCACCGTAGCTCAGGCCCAGCCAGGCTCGGGGTATGCCGAGCCCGTCGGCGATGCCCTCTCTGTCAGGATCACCTGAGACAGCTTGGTGCCAGTGGTTCACAGCAGAGGGCGTGATCGGAGATCCTGGTGTCTGTGTCCACGGAGGAGCGTCGCGGTGGGGCTGGCGGTGGCGGGCGAGAT
>JBOHFT010000238.1:0-5892 GCA_050699815.1 Pseudonocardiaceae bacterium
CCGCCCCAGGTTTCCCCGCCCCAGGTTGCGCAGCCGGGCCCGTCCGCGCGGGGGCAGCGCGGCCCGCGCGCTGCGCAGCCCGACGTCCAGCGCGTAGACAACGGTCCGCGCCGCTCCGGACAGGCTTCTGGCCAAGTCGAATCGGTCACCCATCGCCAACGCGGCAGCGACCTCGTCGGCGTCCTGCGCGTGGAGCACATCTCGGTTGCGGCCGACGAGCCGGTGCAGTTCGGTGCGCACGTCCAGCAGCAGGTCGCGCGCCGCGCGGACCTCCGGCCCAACCCGGTCCAGGAGCTGGCCTGCGGACAGCGCATCGAGCAGCTGGACGTCGCGCAGCCCGCCGTGGCCGTTCTTGAGATCCGGTTCCACCCGGTGCGCAATGTCGCCACTGCGCTGCCAGCGTTGCCGCGCCGACTCGGCGAGTTCCTCCAGCCGGGTGCGGATCCCGGTGCGCCAGGCCCGCCGTACCGCGGTGTCCATCCTGGTGAACAGCGCGCCGTCGCCGGCAATCAGGCGGGCGTCCAGCAACCCCAGCACGGCGCGCAGATCGGTGGCCGCCACCTGCATGGCCTGCCCGACGGTTCGCACGCTGTGGTCAAGGCCGATCCGGGCGTCCCACAGCGGGTACCACAGCGAGTCGGCGAGCTCCCGCAAGTTGCGGTTGCCGTCATGCAGCAGCAGCAGGTCCAGATCGGAGTAGGGCACCAGCTCGCGGCGGCCCAGCGCACCGACGGCGACCAGCGCGGTGCCGCGCCCGACACCCACCGACGCGCAGCGAGAAACCAGCCAGAACTCGTATAAGTCCGCCAGCGCGGCCCGCAGCGCTGGCGCCGGCAGCTGGCGCTGGTTCACCTCAAGGAGAGCGGCCCGGGCCTTGACGAGGTCAGCTGCGGACCCACCCGGGCCACCGGCGTGGGGCGGGGCACCAGACAGCGCCATCACCACCGCCCCTTCCGTGTAGCGTCGGCCCCTTCTCAGGCTCTACAGCGCGTCCACACCCCGTTCCCCGGTGCGAACCCGGATCACGGTCTCCACCGGAACGACCCACACCTTCCCGTCCCCGATCTTGCCGGTGCGGGCCGACTCGACCAGCGCGTCGAGAGTCTTGTCGAGCTGCATATCGTCCACCACGACCTCAACCCGGATCTTGGACACGAATTCCACGGTGTACTCCGCGCCCCGGTAGACCTCGGTGTGCCCCTTCTGCCGGCCGTAGCCCTGCACCTCACTGACCGTCATCCCGAGTACCCCGACCTTTTCCAGGGCACTCTTGACGTCTTCCAGCGTGAACGGCTTGATGATCGCGGTCACCAGCTTCATCGCCACTCACCCTTCCTGCCCGGCCGAGGCCGGCGTCCTGCTCTGGGGGACTACCTGGGCAGCCCTGCTGTTCCCGCTGCCGGTGAAGATCGTGCCGAGCTCGTAGCCGACCTCGGCATGCTCAGTCTCGTCGATACCGGTCAGCTCGGCGTCGTTGTCTACGCGCAGGCCGATGGTGTACTTGAGCAGCAGGGCGATGACCATGGCCCCGGCGAACGAGTAGGCCAGCACGGCGCCCGCCGCCACGGCCTGGCGCCACAGCTGGTCGACGCCGCCGCCGTAGAACAGGCCGTTCACCGCGGCGGGTGCCGCGGAGGTGGCCAGGAAACCGATCAGCAGCGTGCCCACCAGACCGCCGACGAGGTGCACGGCGACCACGTCGAGCGAGTCGTCGAAGCCGAACCGGAACTTGACGCTGACCGCGAGCGCACAGACCACGCCGGCGATCGCACCCACCACAATCGCCCCCATGGGGGAAACCGACGAGCAGGCCGGAGTGATGGAGACCAGGCCGGCCACCACGCCGGAGGCGCCACCGAGGCTGGTGGGCCGCCCGTCCCGGACGCACTCGACCAGCAGCCAGCTCAGCATCGCCGCGGCGGTGGCCACCATGGTGTTGACGAAGGCCAGACCCGCGGTTCCGTTTGCGGCGAGGGCCGATCCGGCGTTGAAGCCGAACCACCCAAACCACAGCAGACCCGCACCGAGCATCACGAAAGGCAGGTTGTGCGGGCGCATCACCTCCCGCGGCCAGCCCCGGCGCCTGCCGAGCACCAGGCACAGCGCCAGTGCCGCGGCACCCGCGTTGATGTGCACCGCCGTCCCGCCGGCGAAGTCGATCGCTTTGAGGTCGTTGGCGATCCAGCCGCCGACCGGCGCGCTGACCCCGTCGAAGGAGAACACCCAGTGCGCGACCGGGAAGTACACCACCGTCGCCCACAGCGTGGCGAACACCAGCCAGGGCCCGAACCGCAGCCGGTCGGCCGCGGCACCCGAGACCAGGGCGACCGTGATAATCGCGAACATCGCCTGGAACGCGACGAACACCGTCGCCGGGATGGTCCCCACCAGCGGGATCGAGATCGGGGAGCCCCCGCTGGCGGCGTAGGTCCCGCCGAAGAGACCTTTCAGCCCGGCGTACTCCCCGGGGTTGCCGAGCAGGCCGAGGCCGACGTCGTTGCCGAACGCCACCGAGTAGCCGTAGAGCACCCAGAGAACGGCCACGACCCCCATCGCGGACACGCTCATCATCATCATGTTCAGGACGCTCTTCGAGCGGACCATGCCGCCGTAGAAGAACGCCAGGCCCGGAGTCATCAGCAGCACCAGGGCGGAGCTGGCGAGCATCCAGGCGGTGTCACCGGTGTCCACGTTTCACCCCTTTACGTCTCACGACCGAGTGGTGCGTGCGAAAAGCGTGAGCACTTTGCGTTTCTACCAGAGGCACAGTATGTGACGACAGCATTAACTGTCGAGCTTGTCATACTACGTCCGGTTTGCCGACAGATCTTGAGTCATCCGGTAACGTCCGGAAATCAGTCCAGCAACGCGTCCACGAATGCCTCGGGCTCGAACGGAGCAAGGTCGTCCACCCCCTCCCCGAGGCCTACCAGCTTGACCGGCACACCGAGTTCGCGCTGCACGTGGAAGACGATGCCGCCCTTGGCAGTGCCATCCAGCTTGGTCAGCACGATGCCGGTGACATCGACGACCTCGCGGAACACCCGCGCCTGGACCAGCCCGTTCTGGCCGGTGGTGGCGTCCAGCACCAGCAGCACCTCATCCACCTCGGCCTGCTTGGACACCACGCGCTTGACCTTGCCCAGCTCGTCCATCAGACCGGTCTTGGTATGCAGCCGCCCAGCAGTGTCGATCAGGACCGTGTCCACCCCGTCCGCGCGGCCCCGCTTGACCGCCTCGAACGCCACGCTGGCCGGATCGGCGCCTTCGGCACCCCGCACGACCTCCGCACCGGCGCGCTCACCCCAGGTGGCCAGCTGGTCCACGGCGGCTGCCCGGAACGTATCGGCCGCGCCGAGCAACACCCGCCGGCCGTCGGCCACCAGCACCCGGGCCAGCTTGCCGGTGGTGGTCGTCTTGCCGGTGCCGTTCACCCCGGCGATCAGCACCACGCCAGGGGTGCGTGTTCCGTTGCTGCCGTCGAGATGCGGCAACGCCCGCACGGCACGGTCCAGATCGGGACGCAACGCCTCGATCAGCACGTCACGCAGCGCCGCGCGGGCCTGCTCGGCGGTCCGCACGCCGCGCTGCGCGAGTTCGGCACGCAGCCGGTCCACGATGTCGGCGGTGGCGGCCGTGCCGAGATCAGCGAGCAGCAGCGTGTCCTCAATGTCGGTCCAGGAGTCTTCGTCCAGGTCACCCGCGCCGAGCAGGCCAAGCAGGCTCTGCCCGAACGCCGAGCGGGACCGGGACAGCCGACCGCGCAGCCGCACCAGCCGACCGGAAGGGGGTTCGATCGGCTCGATCCGCGGAGCTGCCGGTTCAGCGACTGCTGGCTCAGCGACCGCTGGTCCGGCGACGGCTGGTTCAGCGGGCTCTGGCTCGACGGGCGCGGCTACTGGTTCGGCCGGAGCTGGTTCGGCCGGAGCCGACTTGGCCGGCGCAGGTCGCGCCGGGGCAGGTGGCGCCTGCACGGGCGGTTTCGGCGGTGCCGGTGCGGAAGCCTGCGGTGCGGCCGGTGCCTGCGGCGGGGCCGGTGCCTGCGGCGGGGCCGGTGCCTGCGGCGGGGCCGGTGCCTGCGGCGGGGCCGGTGCAGCAGCCTGCGGCGGAGCCGGTGGACCACCCCCGCCGGACGAGAAGCTGATCGGGCCCCCGGCCTGGTAGCGGCCGGTGGCCGGTGGCGCCTCCACCTCCTGGTCCGGTTTCTCGGCGATGCTGATCCGTCGGCGGCGAGCCAGCAGCAGGCCCACGGCCAGCGCGATCAACAACACCACCGCGATGGCTACGGTAATCCAGATCACGCTCGACACCTGACTATCCTGGCATCTATCCGCGCCGGTGAGCAGCGCCGGTCAGCCGTGCACAGCCGCCGCGGGTAACAAATGTCCGGTGTGTCCCGAGTGCTCAGCCCTGGGTGAAGCGCCCGCCCTCGGGGAGCGGTGCCCAGTCAGATGTCGGTCCAGCAAGGGCCCGCCCCAACCGCGGCGAGACCCTGCCGGTCACCCAGGCCCAGCTCCGTGACCTCCGAAGCCGACTCGGCCATCAGCTCGCGCCGATCGCTGACGTGATCGAGCCCCACGAGATGACCGAGTTCGTGCATCACCAGCGCACGAGCGGCCGCGTCGCCGCCAGGGCGCGCCACCGCCTCAGCGAACCAGTCCCGATCGAGGGCGACCTGGCCGGTGACATAGCGTTCGGATCCCGGCCCGTCCGGCGCGACGACGCTGCTACCAGCGATCCCCGCAACATCCCCGGAGACCAGCGGAAAACTCGCCTCATCGACCCAGCCGATCAGCACGGGCGCCCATCGATCACCGTAGCGCTCCAGCTGCCGCGGTTTCCGGTCCTTCGCAAGGTTCTCTGGCGTCACACCATCCTCTGTGAATGCAAGCCCACTGGCGGCGCTGATCTCCCGGACGGCCTTGCGCACCAGGTCGAGCCCACCATCGGGCATGCCCATCGGATTGACGACGTAGTGGATGGCGCGGCACGGATCGTAGGTCACTGGCCTGCCGTCGGCAGTGGTCTCGATGAAGGCGTGCTTTCCGGTAGGCGCGCCGGTCACCGGCGGCAGGAGGCGGCCAGGCGCCGCCACCCGCCTAGGATCCACGGGGGGGTTCGAGCCGCGAACGGAGATCAACACCGCGATGCCCGCCAGCAGGCAGACGACGAGGACCACCTCGCCCCTGCGTGGCCGCCGACGCCCCTGCCGGGGCATGGCGACGCGCGCCGGGACGTCGCCCCTCCGGTCGAGCCGGTCCAGCTCCCTAAGGCGGCGTTCCATCTCCTGGCGCCGACGCCCCGCCTGCAGCCTGCGCACGAGCCTCACGAACACTCACATACCGGGACGATACAGGCATTCTACCGGAGGAACCTGGAAACGCTCCCAGCCAGCACAGGTCCAGGCCGAAGGCCAACGCCGAGGATCGGCGCGTCCTCGACATGAACCCGAACCGTAAGGTCTTGGTTCCCACAACCCAGCCTCATGGCGCCGATCAGAATGGGGGATGTCGGCGCTGGGGTCGGGTTCGGGCGGGGGTCCGGCTCGGGGTCGGGTGGGGTGTCTTCCCAGATCTCGGTGTCTTCCCAGCCGTCATCGGGGGGATGGTGAGTGGGTAGGGGGGCCGGTCACGGGGGATGGGGTCGGGCAGTGGTTCGAGGATCGCCGGTGGTAGGTGTGGCCGAGTCGGCTGGTCCACACCAGATGACCACCGTCACCGTCTGTTTCCCCGTGGATCAGGTAGTCGAGTTCGAGGCCATGGCCGGCGTGGACAGGACCCGATGGTGGTGCCGGCTGTGCGGGCAGGAAGGCACCGCGGCAACAACACCGCACGCGACCGATGACGCTATTGCGCACCTGGGCGCTGACCACGGCGGCGTGCGGACCCCCTA
>JBOHFT010000239.1:0-5854 GCA_050699815.1 Pseudonocardiaceae bacterium
TCCCGGCGGGACTGGGTGAGCTGTTGCAGTGTCTGGCCGCTCGTTCTCCCGGGCATCATCGCCCGCGCGTAGTCGAAGGTCTGCACCAGGCCGATGACCATGGCCGGCTGGAAGCTGCGGATCAGCGCTTTGAGGATGAGTTCGGGGTTGAGCGGCTGGTTTCCGCTGATGTCGGTGGCCCGTGTGAGCAGCGGCTTGTCGATGGGACGGCCGACGTAGCTCAAGGCGACGACAGCGGCGCAAGCGGCGACCGTGAAGCCCCACCGGGCGTGTGGCACCCAAAACCACAGCAGCAGCGCGCTGACCAGCGCCAACGCTGTGAGCGCCGCCAGCCCGATCCAGCGGCGGTGGATGCGCTCCTGGCGTTCCTTGGTCAGCCGCAGCCACTCGGCGGTCTGGTTGGTGTTCACGGCCTGACGGCGCAGCGGTTTGCCTTCCGCGTCGAACACCCAGCCCCAGATCGCGCTCACGACCCGCCAGCCACCGCGGGGGGCGTACTTGACCACATGCCAGAGGTGCAGTGGGGAGTGCACGGCGTGCCACAGGGTGGTGTGTCCGGCCCGGTGGCTGGTGTCCTTGACCTTCTCGATGAACTCGGCGCGGTCGGTGAGCCATGACGCCAGGATCGGTTTGAGTTCCCCGCCACCCTTGTCCCATCGAGTTTGACAGATTCCGGAGACGCGACGCTCAGCTATCAGGACACCGAGCAGGCCGGCGCCGACGACGGGGTCGATCAGCCACGCGGCCCACCAACCGAGGTCACCGGGGTCGGCGCCCATGACCCCAGCCGCGAACTGCTGGACGTTGGTCATGGTGCAGCACAGGCCGATCACGATGGCGCACCAGATGAGCCGGTCCACGGTGAGGCGGGTCCGCTCAACACGTAACGCGACGACGTCGGGATCGGTTTGCCAATACCGAACCTCCGCGGCTTCGGCGGCTTGGGCAGCGAGACGCTGCCCCGGAGTCAGGTCACGGCTGGGCAGCGTCACCGGGGGCCCTCCTGTTGCGGCGCGGGTGTGTCCCGCGCACCACTGGCACGGCGCCCCACCAGGCTCGTCCCGCAGCGGCGTGGTCATCATCAGCAGGTGGCCGCACTCGGCCTTGAACACACCGATGGGATGGTCGGCGTGCTCGTTGATGGCGTGGGAGCGCCAGTCCAGCACCGATAGCCCCCACTTCACGGGGTGCTCCTGGTCGCGGCGAGGATGCCCCGGGCGATACCGATCGCGTCATCCCGGCTGATGCGCACGCCGTGGGCGCCCAGGCCGTGGAAAGTCCACTGGCCGTTGTTCTCGTGCACGACGAGCAGGGTGTTGTCGCTGCCGTCGTCGGTGCAGCGACCGACGACGGCCATCCGTCCGGCCTCGCGTTCACCGTGCCGCTCGGGTGGCTTGACGCTCATCGCGTGCCCCCTCTCCTCGCCTGACGGAGCGTCGCCAGGTACCGACTATCACCCTCAAACTAACCTAGTATAACCCTCAAAAAAGTCGGTTTGATGGGTTAGAGTGCGGCTGAAACACGGCGCAGGTGACAGGCGGTGAGAGGTTCAGCCACGATGACCACGAACCAACCCACATCAAGCCGAGGGGGGCGTCATGAGACTGACACTGCTCGCGAAGGACCAGGAGTCCGGGAAAGCCGGCAGCGAGTCCGTCTACCTCGCCGAGAACGGGAAGCTCGTCATCCAGGGCGGCCTACTCGACCAGGCAACCCGAGCCAACCTCCTCAACCTCCTGGCCGGGGAAGGCGCGGTGGAGATCGATGTGGACATCGTCCGCGCTGCGCTGACAAAGCTGAAGTGACCACTGGCAACCAGCTCCCCGGTGTTGACCAGCTGGTAGCCGCGTTCTCAACGTTCAGGTACTCGGTGTTTCGCCTGGAGACCCTCCAGGTTTACGCAGGTTCAGGCGAGGACGCGGGCATCGCTGCTTTCCACCGTGGCGACCCGCAACCCCCACCGGACCCCGCTGAGGACGAGTGGGCGGCGCTGCTGCGGGCGCACCGAGACGCTGGGCGTGTCCAGCAGCGGGTGCACGTCGTGACCGAACCGATCACCAATTACCTGGCCTACGAACTCACCTGGGAGTACGGGCCGCACAGGGCCGCGGGAGAGGAGATCGGCATCATCACCGTCAGCGACCGTTGGCCGGACGACGTGCCGCGGCACGACTTCACCCTGTTCGACTCCCGGGTGCTGTGGCGGCTGGACTACAGCCCGGACGGGATATGGCTGGGTGCTCACCAGGTCACCGACCCGGCGGCCGTGGTCGCGGCCTGCGCCGCCCGGGACGCCGCGCTGCATCACGCCATCCCTTGGGCCGAGTACATGACCCGTCACCCGGATCTGCTGCGCCGGGTACCGAAGGTATCTTGACGTGGCACGGCGGAAGGCCAGCCCGCAACGAGCCCGCCTCGGTGAGCGGCTACGGGAGCTACGCGCGACCCGGTTCCGGTCAGGTGCCGCGATGGCCCGGCGTCTCGGGTGGCAGCAGACCCGGGTGTCGAAGCTGGAGCTGGGAGCCCAGCTGCCATCCGATGAAGATCTCGACGCGTGGGTCGTGGCCACCGGAGCCGATTCGGGTGTCCGGGCTGAGCTGGCGGAGTTGCTCACGCAGGCACGAATCGAGCATCGTGAGTGGGGAGCGGACTACCGCTCCGGTCGCATCGCTGCCAGCCAGGCCGAGATACGGCAGCTGGAGACCAAAGCGCGGGTCATCCGCGAGTATCAGCCATCGATGCTTCCCTCGATCATCCAGACCCCGGCCTATGCGCGGGAGATGCTGCTGGCACCGGGTGGCCCGGTGTTGGTGGGCGCGACACCCGAGGGTGTGGAGGCGAATATCGCGGAGCGGGTCAAGCGTCAGGCGCTGCTCTACGAGCCGGGTAGGGAAGTGCAGATCGTGCTCGGTCAGGCCGCGCTGATGGTGCGTTTCTGGTCGGTGGACACCCTGATAGGTCAGCTTGATCGGCTGGTGGTTCTCGCAGGTCTGGCCGCTGTTGATCTGCGGGTGTTGTCGATCGAGGCGCCGTCACCGATCCTGCCGCTGGGTGGGTTCAGCATCCACGATGACCAGACTTTATGGTTCGAGACGTTGACGCGGGAGCTGCGGACCACAGACCCAGAAGAGATCCAGGTCCACACCACGGCGTTCGAGGCGGCTCGGGAGGCGGCAGCGGCCGGCCCGGCCGCCGTGGCCCTCATCCAGCGGGTCGCCGCTGAGTTGCGCGGGCTAGGTCAATGTCCTCGGTAGGAGGATTCTCACCGGCTGGGTAAATACCGACGAATTGGTGCCGACTGCACTCCACTTCGAGCGGCGGATTCAAAGGGTCAGTGCATCACATGAGATGATCTTGTGTGATGGACGGAGGCTCGAGTGCGCGGTAAGGTACTGACGGTCGAGGACCGGGACGATATTCTCCGTGGGATATGCGAGAATCTGTCGGATCGGGAAATCGCCACCCGGCTGGGGCGGAACGAGTCGGCCATCTCCCGGGAGATCACCCGGAACGGCGGCCGGGACGGCTACCGGGTGCACGCCGCGCAGGAGCGGTATGAGACGCTGAAATCTCGGCCGAAAGAGCGGAAACCGGAGAAGAACAAGCGATTGCATGATGCGGTCGCGGAAAAACTACGGATCAGGGACCCGAATAAGTGTATTACGATAATTCCGCGCTGGTTAACGAGGGAAAACAGCGCGGAGGACTGCTCGATGCGCCCGATGCGTTCTTGCATCTCGCAGGGCCGCTGGAGCACGATCCGGGCAGAGGTGATGCCTTCTTGCAGGTCCCTGGCGGTGGCCTGCAGTGCGGCGCGCACCTCGGCGGGCGCCCGGTACGCCTTGCAGAGAGCGGTGACTTCCTTGACAGTGGGTGCCCGGCGCCCGGTTTCCAGCCGGGACACGGTGGGCTGGGACAGCCCCGCCCGCCGCGCGGCTTCGATGCCGGACAGGCCAGCATCCCGCCGGAGGCGGCGCAGGGTCGCTGCGAGTTCAGGGTGGGCGGGGCTGTCGCTCAAGCTGGTGCGCGATGTCGTCAGGCCACTCGG
Source organism: Pseudonocardiaceae bacterium (assembly GCA_050699815.1). Taxonomy (GTDB): domain Bacteria; phylum Actinomycetota; class Actinomycetes; order Mycobacteriales; family Pseudonocardiaceae. The sequence goes on from JBOHFT010000239.1 coordinate 4,049, forward strand.
TGGGCCGAGCGGTGATGCTGTGGATGGTCGTTCCACCAGGTGGTGAAGTCCTCGCCTGACTCCCACGCGACCTCGGCGGCCGTGCGGTGCTCGGCAACCTGGCTCGGGTTGAGGATCTCCGCGGCGCGGAACTGTAGCGTCACGTTCGCACTTCCTTGGTCGGCCCTCGTCATGCCAGGTCGCGGTATTCGGCCGCGAGCCTGGCGAGCACTGCGCGGGCTGGGTCGTCGGCGACGGTGAGCTGGGAGTAGAAGGTGTGTCGCTGGTCGTAGTCGGCAATGTCGGCCGGGTCGGTGATGATGGCAGTCGCGGTCTCGGTGCCGAAGATCACCGCGTGGTCGTCGAAGATGGTGAAGCAGTGCAGCGCGGGTGAGTGCACCCGCGTGGTCCAGGGGATCACACCCAGGCGCAGATTGGGGCGGTGGCTGGCCTCGAGGAGGTACTCCAGCTGGGCGGCCATGACCTGCGGGGAGCCGACGTGCCAGCGCAGCGCACCCTCGGTGATGATCGACTGGAACTGGCGGTCGATGTCCAGGATCTGCTGCCGGGCCGCGCGGGAGGCGACGAAGAACTCCAGCTCCTCACCGGCCAGCCTGTGGGAGCCCATGGCGCGCACATAGTCCGGGGTCTGCAGCAGCCCGTCCACGATGGTGGGCGTGAAGCTGCGGACCAGCTCGGATGCCCGCTCGATCTTGCCGACACGCTGCTGCATGTACCGAGCCCCGTAGGAGAGCACGGTCCGGGCGCGGACGGTGCCTGCGGTGAGGTCGGCGGCGAGCTCCAGCAGCCGGTCCCGCACCTCGGGTGGGGCGCCGTACACGCGACACAGAACGTGGACTTCCGCTGTGGTGGGCACCTGCCGGGCGGTCTCGAAGCGGGAGATCTTGGGCTGGGAGTACCCCGCGCGCCGTGCGGCCTCCATGCCGGACAGGGCAGCGTCTGACCGCAGCCGACGCAGGGTGGTGGACAGCTCGTCGGGTCGGCGCGCGGGGTGGGCCAAGCGGTCCTCTCGGGTTAAGAGACGTGATGGTGTGCCCGATGATATTCCGGGTGCGCTGCCCACCACGAGGTGAACTCTTCGGCTCTGGTCCAGGCGACCTCGCGGGCCGCCCGGTAGGACGGGACGGTATCGGGGGGCATCAGCTCGCCGCCCACGAAGGTCGCGTCGGCGGCGTAGTGCATGCGCACCACCTGCTCGCCGTCGATCAACCAGAAGTCGTGGTCGATCTCGGTCAGCTCGCGGGGGCGGCGGGCGGTGGACAGATCGAGGATGCGGACGCCCTCACCTGCTGCGGTGGTCGCCATGTACCCCCATTCGCATTCGTAGCGTAGGTAGCCTCCCAGGCCGTTGGTGGTATCGATGAGGTGCACCCGGTGCCGCCAGATCCCGGCGGCCCGCTCGGCCCGGAGGTGTTTTTCCCAGGCCAGCTTCTCCGGGTTGTGCGGCTGCTTCCCACCAGCCAGGTACACGGACAGGTCGGAACCGTCGATGGGGACCTCGTAGCGGTCCAGGGTTTCCAGGCGAAAGAGGGAGCTGCGGGCCGAGCTGGCGATCTCGGTGAGCTCGGTGATGGTCAGCATATGGGTTCTCCTGCTCACGGAGCGGGTTGAGCGCGGCGAGCAACTTCGGGTCGGTGACGGGGCGGTTCGTTATCAGCAAGTCGTCGGTGGCGGCAGTGATGCCAGGTCGCGGTAGTCGTCCGCAACCCGTTGGAACACTTGTGCAGCCTCATCGCCGAACACCCCGACGTGCTCGAGCTCCGCGAATCGGCGGTCGTAGGCGGCTACCTCTACGGGGTCGGTGAT
>JBOHFT010000240.1:0-5799 GCA_050699815.1 Pseudonocardiaceae bacterium
CACCCCGTACCCCCCGTCGCGAACCAGACGCCGGTCCGACGGGCTGGACGTTACCCAGCACCCCTGACAAGATCGGGACAGCCACGACCCGGCCGTACCGCGTGTGGCTGCGCAGCCGACGCTGGCTACGACGGTGAGGAACCACCCGGGCTCGACAGCCCGCTGCTGACCGCCGGACATGGCGCCTGGCTGCCATGGTCGTAGGATGGGGAACGAGCCACGGGAGCCGCTAGGGAGTCATGATGGTGAACCCCGGTGATCAGCGCTCACCGTACCGGCAGATCGCAGACGCACTGCGAGCCGAGATCGAGTCCGGTGCGCTGCGTCCGGGTGACCCGATCCCCTCCAACGTGACGATCATGAATCGGTTCACGGTCGCGAGTTCCACGGCGCAGCGCGCGGTTCGGACCCTGATGTCGGAGGGTCTTGTCGAGAGTGTTCCTGGCCGGGGCGTCTTCGTCCGCAAGAAGCGGCCGCGGCGGGTGGTGCCGTCGCGGTTCCTGTCCGTTCCGCCGGAAGGCGAACGGGATCGGTGGACAACCGAGAGTGCGAACGAGGGCCGCCGCGCTGACCAGCAGGTCACGTTCGTCGGGGAGGTAGCGCCACCGGACGAGGTGGCCGACTACCTGAGGCTGCCCGATGCGGGGACGGCCGTGGTCCGAAAGCGCGTGATGTTCCTCGACGATGAGCCCGTCGAGCTGGCCGAGTCGTACTACCCGGCTGACCTCGTCCGAGGTAGCCGCATCATGGAGGTTGGCAAGATCTCCCGTGGCGCTCGTGCTGTCCTGGCCGACCTCGGCTACCCACCGCGGCGCGCGCACGAGGTGGTGTACACGCGGATGCCGACGCCTGAGGAGTCACGGGCGTTGCACCTGCCAGCGGGTACGCCGGTCTTCCATGTCGTGCGCACGGTGCTGTCCGACAACGACCGGCCCATTGAGGTCGGCGTGATGGTCCTCGGCGGTGACGGAAACCGCCTGGAGTACGAGATTCCCGTCGACTGAGTCCCCGCCCCGGTATCCCCGGTGACGCCCCGGATCGCGTACCCGGGGCGTCACCGGCTGTGCTGACGCGGCAAGCATTGCTACCATGGCACTATGGTAGCATAGTGCCATGGAGCGCGGTCGTTGCCCGGCTCCCACACTTGGCGCCAGACAGCACAAGCCCCGGTCGGGGCGAACACCGCACCCTGGAGGGGATCGATGCAGGTTGAGCACCCGGATGTACCGGGTCAGGAAGCCGGTGTGCCTGGGGCGGGCAAGCCCGGCAGGCCGGTGGTGGAACGGCTGTACACGACTCCGATGACGGCGCAGTTCGGGGTGCGGGCGGAGCACGAGGTGACCGATGAGGCCTTCGCGGCCGGCCGGGCCGCCGGCCGGGGCGAGTACGAGGCGGTGTGCGGGGTCGTGTTCGTTCCTGTGCCGATGGACGCGCCACCCGGCCCGCCGTGCCCGGTATGCCTGAGCGTGGTTGAGGCGGCGCGCCGGGCCGCCGCCCCACCACACCGGCCACGCCACCGCCGTGGCGGGCTGCTGCGACGCCTGGTGCCCCGAGCCCAGCGCCACCAGGCCAGCACCGGAAACGACACCACCCGGTGAACACAGGGCCGAGCACAGGGCACCGGCTACCGGCCCAGGGCCTGACCACACATGACACCCCCTCGGGCGCGTTATGCCTGCCCTGCGTCACCGGCGCCACCGCCGACATGCCAGACCCGGCCGAATGGGCACCGCGCAATAAGCTCTCACGCCAGCGGGAGCAAGAAAAGGATTTGAGGAGGTCGCCGTCCGGTCAGAGGTGGTGGCCAGAGACGGGGTCGAACCGTCGACCTTTAATTTCATATTTTGATCATCTCAATGGGAACGACACGACACGCAGTTGAGAATTCGCTAGATTAGATTGTTTATTTACTTACAGCTGCTTAGAATCAGCCTAAAAGACAACTGGGAGCGTGGGGAGCCATAGAATTACCATTTAACCCCCAGTCCAATCTTGTCGAAGCTCGCGGCGTGCTGCGTCGGATGGTGGGCACGATACTTGACGGGCTCGCCTCCGGCGTGCTGCCGAGCGAGGCAGAGCGACAGCAGGTCGACATCAAGGAGGAGGCGGGGCGCCGGGGCGCGGGGGGCGTGCTCCTCCCTGGACAGGCAAAGAACCTCGCAGCGGCGACCCAGCTGGCCGACGAGGTAGCTTGCTTCGCGAACACGCCGGGCGGTGGGGCGGTGGTTGTCGGTGTCGAGGACAGCACTGGAGGCCTGCTAGGTACGGCTCAAGGGTGCGGGGACCTTGAAGATCCGGATGGTGTGCCCGGCACGGTCATCGAAGGTGGCGACTTCGCGCAATTCCCGGAATAGTCGCTGGTAGGCGGCTGCCTTGGCGGGGTAGGTCTCCGGTGCCAAGGTGAAACGGTCGTACATCTGCTCGCTGGCCACCACGTAGCCCCCGCGCGGCAGCGGGCAGTCGATGACTCGTGTGCACGCGATCACCTTGTACCGAGCGGGGTCGAGCCAGGGGGCGTAGGACTCGATGAGTACGGTCGTGCCGGGTGCGGTGCGCTCGTCGAGCCAGCGTTGCGCCGCGGTCCAGGTAGACGGTCCTGGATGCGGAAGCCCTGATCACGACCCCGACGACGAGCACCACCACCGCGACGTCGGCCGCGGCGAGCCCTGCTGCCCGGTGGTGATGCGCCCAGGTCATCACCGGCTCGATGGCTAGGGCGGCGAGCACCGCCAGCGGGGGCAGAATGAGCATGATCGTGCGGTCGTTCCGCACGGCCTGCATGGCGACCACCGCGCCATAAATGACGGGGAAGCTGCCGAGTACGACCGCGGCGCGCCACCGCTGCCGGGCCCACACCGTGACCACCACTACTGCGGTGAGCGCGAGTGCGGCCAGCAGTCCCTCGTGGGTCGCCAGGTGGGCTGCGTAGAAGCGGGGGGCGTTGCCCTCCATACCGGCGTGGCCGGTGGCGTAGTGGTGCCGCTCGAACTGCAGCCCCGCAAGGAACGCGGGGCGGTCGAGCAGCGCGTAGGGCGTGGTCGCCAGAAACGCGAGCACCGCGCACGCCCCCGCGAGCGGCAGCCCCGCCGCCGCTCTGCGAAGATCAGCGCGGTCGGTGGACCGCAGCAACGCAGCGAAAATGACGGGGACAGCAACGAACACCGCCGTGTACTTCGTCGACGTCGCCAGCCCGACCGCGAGCCCGCCGACGGCGTAAGCGAGCCAGCTGCCCGATCGCAGCAGATACACCGAAGCGAGCACCGTGAGCCCGACGAGCAGCGTCGTCGGCACGTCCGGTGTGATGTAGCGGCTATTCGATGAGGGTGGGTGACAGGGCCAGCAGCATCGCGGTCACCACCGCGGGAAGCACCCCGGTGGTGAGGCGGCGCGCCGTGATCCATCCGACGAGCACGACGAGGACGCCGAGCGCGACGGTGAGGCCGCGGTGGAGCAGGACGGAGCCGGTGGTCGGGGCGTAGGAGACGCCCATCACAGCGGTGACCGGTGCTTGCTCGGCCAGCCCGGGGATCCAGCCGAGCAACGGCCCGTCGAGGCTCACCGCAGCGTGCAGGGAGAAAAACAGCGACGGATAGTTGAAAAAGTGCGGGTTAGGGTCGCCGTTCACGACCATCGCGTCGATGACCCGCAGGTTGACCGGCTCGTCGGCGTGATGCATGTAGGGCAAGTCCGCGGTGAGCCCAACCAGCCGGAGGACCAGCGCGAGCAGCAGCAGCCCAGTGCACACCATCCACCCTGACCCGGACCGCCCAATGCCTCGCATGACATGCCCTGCAGCCCTCCGCCACTCCCGGGCCGCTCACCAGAGCCACCAGGACGACGTCACCGCCGAGCTGGGCCCTGACCATCTGATGCGCCCCACGACGCACTGGGTGCTGCCGTCGCGGTTCGCCTCGTTGCACTGAGCCGGTCCGCTGCGCAGACTCCGAACTTTGGAAGAACAGCGCAACGGTACCGGCCACACCACCGCGGCGCGCGCACTGAGCTGATGGGTCGTCGCCACCGCCGAGTACCTGCGCTGCGGTCGGGCTTCGCTGAGTTCCGCTTCCCTCCGGAGGTGGTCACGGTGGCGGTTGAGGTCCGGGAGGCTGACCGACCGCTATCGTCAATGCCAGGTGGATGAGTGTGCGAACGGGCGGAGGAGGTGACATCGTTGGCGACAGCGGATCAGGTGAAGGCGCTGGTCAGGAGTCACGCGGAAGGTGATGACACCCGGTTCTACTCGGTTGCGTTACAGGTAGCTGCTGGTGCAGCTCGCAACGGCCAGAACAGGTTTGCCCAGGATCTCCGCGAGCTGGTGGACACGCTCCGTGAGCAGCAGAGTCCTGCCTCGTCCGCGGCAGGAGCGCGGCTTGTGCCGGTCACTCAGCCCCGAGGAGATCTGGCGCAGCTGCTCACCGTCACTTACCCGCGGAACGTCCTGGCTGACCTTGCGCTGGAGAGCAGCGTGCGGGCCCGTTTGGACCGGGTACTGCTTGAGCAGCGCCAGGGTGACCGGCTGCGTTCGCATGGCTTTCATCCTCTCCGGCGGCTGTTGCTGGTCGGGCCTCCTGGGACAGGTAAGACGATGTCCGCCCACGTGCTGGCGGGTGAGCTGCGGTTGCCGTTGTTCTTGATCCGCTTGGACGGCTTGATCACCAAGTTCCTGGGCGAGACGGCGGCGAAGCTGAGGCTGATCTTCGATGCGCTCTCGGAGACGCGTGGTGTCTACCTGTTTGACGAGGTGGATGCGCTGGCCGGTGAACGGGCCGCAGCGAACGATGTTGGCGAGATCCAGCGGGTGCTGAACTCGTTTCTTCAGTTTCTGGAACTCGACGTCTCCGAGAGTCTGATCATCGCCGCCACCAATCACCCCCAACTGCTCGACCGTGCGATGTTCCGACGTTTCGATGCAGTGGTCGAGTATCCACTGCCGAGCCACGATATCATTCGGAAAGTGATTCGCAACCGGCTGGCGACCGTGCGAGTGGGCCGTCTGGCCTGGGCGAAGGTTGATGAGGCGGCGGCTGGCCTGAGTCATGGCGAGATTGCAGCTGCGGCGGAACTCGCAGCGAAGGAAGCCATCCTGTCTGGGGCTGGGCAGGTGACCACCGCGAGTCTGTGCGCGGCGTTGCAGGAACGCCGCGTCCACAACGTCGGATGACCGCCGCAGAGGACTCATGCCGGAACGCGATAAACCTCATCTGATCATCCGGACTCCTGCGCGCGCGGCGCCGTACCAGCCGCCCAATCGGGCTGTGCCGACGTCACCACTGACAGCACCTGATGATCGTCAACAACACGGTCAACAACTGCGTGACGACCTTCAACAGGCCGAAGCAGACGCCGCGGCCCGTCGCCGAGATCGCCCGATTCCTGTGGAAGGCGCCGTTGAAGGCATCTATGCCACGTTCGAGAGTTTCCCAGGCATCAATCTGGCACTGGAAAGCCTCGATCCCCGGCAGGGCAAGACGCATCCGGAACTGATGTCCGTCCAGGAGATCGACATTGGCGGCGGCGCGATGATGGAGCGCGCCATCGTCTTCATTCCCCAAGGGAAGATCAACTATTTTCTGGACCGTATCACCCAGTACCTGGACACTGTGGATAAGGACAAGCCGCGCAATCGGGAACTCGTTGACCGCATCCAGGCCGTCCGCGCCGCGTCGATCGAGGCTTGGTGTCAGCCGGTGGAAGCAATTGATCTTGCGAGGAGGTCGGCGAAGACTTCTGCTGGGGTTCGGTAGCCGAGGATACGGCGTGGCCGGTTGTTGAGTTCAGCGGCCACGCGGTCGAGGTAGG
>JBOHFT010000241.1:0-5771 GCA_050699815.1 Pseudonocardiaceae bacterium
GGCGGGTGCCCTGGTGGGGGTGGGGGTGGGTGTGGATGTGGAGGTGGCCGCCGATGACGGCGATGCGGTCGGCCATGTTGGTCAGTCCCGCTCCGTGTGCGGTGGTGGCGGGGTCGAATCCACAGCCGTTGTCGGAGACAGTGAGGGTCAGGATGGTGCCATCGTGGCTGGCGTTGATGGTGGCTGTTGCCGCGTCACCGGCGTGTTTGGCGGTGTTCTGCAGCGCTTCCAGGCAGCTGAAGTACACCGCTGCCTCGACCTCCGGCGGGTAGCGGCCGAGGTGGTCGAGGGTGGCGCTGGTGGTCACTGCGGCGGTGGCGGCGGCCGCGGGGATCGCCTGTGCGAGACCGCCCGAGGCCAGCAGCGGGGGGTAGATGCCGTGGGCGAGCCGGCGGATCTCGGTGATCGCCGTCTGTAGCTGCGCGGCGAGCTCGGCCAGCACGGGTGCGCATTGGGCAGGGTCGTGCTCGGCGATCCGCTGGGCCAGCCGGAGGTTGATCGCGATGGCCACCAGGTGCTGCTGGGCGCCGTCGTGCAGGTCGCGTTCGATGCGGCGCCGTTCGGCGTCGGTCGCGGCGACGAGCCGGGCCCGCGAGGCGGCCAGCTGTTCGGCTCGGCGTGCGAGCAGCCGCTGGGATGCCATCAGGGCGCTGTTGGCCGAGGTAGCCGCGTCGGCCGCGCTGCGCAATGCGGTCGAGTTGTGCCACACGATCAGCAGGATCAGCCCGGCCAGTACCGGCAGGGATGTGATGATGACCACGTCCTGTAACAGGTCCGGTGTCTGCGTGGACAGTCCCGACATGTCCTGGAGCCGGGCCAGTGCCCCCAAGGCCAGCAAGCAGCTGACAGTGAGCAGCAGGAACACCCGCAGGCGCCGGCGGGTGATGTAGGGGAACGCCAGAATGACCGGCATCTGCGCAGCCAGCACCATGAGGGGAAGAGTCATCGGGGCGATCAGGGTCACACCCAGAACGGTGGCCCAGGTACCAGCGCAGATCGTGGTCACCGCGCGTGCGTGCTGGCCGCGGGAGAGCAATCGGGTGGCCGAGGCGATCACGATACCGTCGGCCGCCACCACGGCGGCCAGCGCCAGTATCCACGGCGAGCTCAGCAGCCAGAGGTAGACGCACAGGCACAGCAGCACCCCGGCGGCGATAGCGCACAAGTCGGCGATGACGAACTGGCGCAACCGGGCCGCGACCTGGCGAGGTGATGATGATGTCGTCGCCATCACTGGTGGCCGGGCCGGTGCTTGCGCCAGACGTTGCGAAGGACATCGGCGTCCAACAGTTCCTTGTGGACATACCCCGCGGCGCCACAGCTGGTGACTTCCGTCGGCAGGTCGGCCCAGTCGTAGGTGGACATCAACAGCAACACAGTCTCAGGCCGTGCTTGCTGGATGAGTCGGGCCGCCCGGAGACCACCCATGCCCGGCATCATGATGTCCATCAGCACCAGCAGCGGCCCCACTCCGGCCGCCTGGTGGACCGCGGCCTCGCCGGAGTCGGCCTCACCAACCACCTCGAACCCCTCGGTAGCGGCAACCAGCGCGATCGCGGCCTTACGGAAGGCGAGCTGGTCATCGACCACCATGACGGGAATCCACTGATCGGGCACCACCGGCATCGTGCCAACGGCGGGCAGGTCCGGCCAGGGTGGACACACCCTCAGTCGTGGGGATGCCCACCCACTGTGCCGATCGACTGGCGCCGCTGCACTCCGACAAGAACAGCAGGACAGCCTTGACCCGGTGGTCAACGCCGGGGTCGCCGGACACACCCAACTTGGCAAAGATCGCGTTGATGTACTTCTCGACCGCACGGGGCGAGAGCACCAGCTTGGCGGCCACGGCACGATTGCTGCTACCCGACGCAATCTCGCACAAAACCTCTCGCTCCCGCGGGGTCAACCCGCTCACCGGACCCGGTGCGATATTCCGCGCAGCGACCAGCGCGTCGACCATGACAGGGTCCAGCACCGAGCCGCCCGCAGCCACCACTTCAATAGCGCCGACTAGCTGGTCCAGCTCAGCGACTCGTTCCTTCAGCAGATATCCGCGCCCGCGGGAACCAGCCTCCACCAAGGCGATAGCGTAAGAAGGGTCGGCGTACTGAGACAGCACCACCACCCCCGTCCCCGGATGAGACGCGCGCAGCGCGGCGGCCAGCCGAACACCTTCATCCGTCTGCGACGGCGGCATCCGGACATCGGTGACAACCACGCCCGGGCGAAGTTCACCCACCAGGCCCAGAGCGGAGTCGTAATCGGCGGCCACACCCACCACCCGCACCCGAGGATCAGCGGACAATAGCCCCACCAACGCCTCCCGGACCAGGTAATTGTCCTCCGCCACCACGACCCGCACCGGACCCTCGACCACCTCCCACGGCCGGTCCGCTACCTGGATCGAGTACCCGACGATCACGGTGACCTCCCTGGTTATCCCCCATTCCCTGTACACGCCAGCCCTCATGGAAAGGAGCGTCCACGGTCCCCGGTGATACATCCACCGCCGCAGGTCCTCCGGCGAGCACTGCTCACCCCTCACGGGAATCTGGTCGACTCCAGGGGATACGGCAGGCGCAGCAGGAGAACGACGATACTCAGACCGGACGTCCGAAGATCACGAGCGCAGGCCCTGTTGGCCGGGTGTGGTCGTCGAGCGTTGGGCGAGTTGGCCGTGACCGCCCGCGCGGGACCCAGCGGTTTGTCATCTGCCACAACCCCGAACGGCCGACCGCGACGCCCAGGTGCGCGCCGATCTCGTCGCTTACCTCGCACAACTCATCGACGGTTCTGACAGCTGGAGCGCCCGGCGGGCGCGAGGAACTCCTCGGCAGCCTCAAGACCAAGCCAGGGCTGCGCCGCACCCGGACCGGGCTGTTGCTGTTGCGGGTGATCGAGAACGCCACAGGCGACACCCGGCGTAACGTCCACCACGAACTCGACCGGATACACCGGGTCACCCTGACCACTTGGGGTATTCCGAACTACGATCGTCCCCGTCCGCGTGGGGTATTCCGGTGGCCGCGGGCGACACGAGAGATCCCCGAACTCCGTGACACTTCTGCGCACCCTGCCCGGCCATCCAAGTAGCCATCAACGCCCATGATGGCGACCCAGGACGGTCCCCGCGCGTACCCCATAGCGCCGCCGCCGCACGGTCGTTCCGCTACCCCTGGCGCCGATCAGGTGTGGTGTCACCAGCAGCTAAGGTCGAACCAGCCACAACATTGCTCTGATCGAGCCAGCACGACCGACGTGCACGTGCTCAGCTCTCGTCCATTATCAACTTGAGCGCACCGCTGACGGCCCGGCAGCAGCTTGAGGTCTTCCGCTGTGTCACGGTCGGCTGCCCAGACAGCGTCATGGAGGGCCATAGTCACAAGATCACGGTGGTCGCGCTGCAGAGCCGCCGACTGATCAAAGTCTCAAAGAGGCGCGGCGGGTAGGCGGGCTTCCTGCGCCTTACTTGGCGTGGCCGGCGGCGCTCCATACCCGGTCGACGGCACGCCAGCGCTGATCTCCGACCTGATCGGAGATCAGCGGGTCAGCGAACCGGATGACGTGTCGCACGACTTCGGCGAAGTCCTCGGGATAGGCCAGCGTCTCTGCCATCTGGCGGCGCCGCCACGCCGTGTACGAGTTCTGCCGTAATCGCGGCAACCGAACTACTATTCGAGACAGGGGTCGTAGCGCAATCCCGCGGTACGTAGAAGTCCTCTCCAGAGCAGAGCGTAAGGCGCGACCACTCATATCCTGAGCGCACGTCAGGCGCCAGAGGTCGGCCCAATCGCGATCGCGGGTATTGAGATCGCCGAGCGCGATCATGGTGCTGAGCTTTTCGGCCACGACCGTCTCGACCGGATATGCCCACATCGGGAAGGTGCTCTCGTCGAGCAGTTGTGGGAAATCGGCGCGGATCGCACCGGGCGTCACCGGATCACCGAAGTTCACGTCCAGAACGAGATTGAGACGAGCCTTGCCGATGGCCGCAGGCACAGTGATACGCACCCCTGGGTAGAGATCGCCCTCGCGGATCTGCTGCGAACGCAGACGGTCGACCGCAAAGACGACACCATCGCCGATATCGGCCGACGCGATCTCACCCACCCACACCCTGACGCGCTGCTCGTCGCGGTCCAGCTCCAACGCCAGCAGGTCCGCGTCACGTGTGCTGCGCCGAGCGTCGAGCACCGCGAGAAGCATCCCGCCCTTGAGCACCAACTGATCAGCGTAAGGCGAGCGGCTCACCCGGTGCAGAAACCGTTCCAAGACGTAGAACACGAGCAGCTCGTCGGTCGAGCGCCCCTCACGCCGGGCCATGTTGCGCAGGTCGTTGAACACCCGCCCGGCGGTCGTGCCACGACTCTGGTGGGGCGACATCAGCTCAGCACCGCCTCGACGGCCTGGCGCACCGGGCCCTCCACGTCGAGAGCGCGCGCGTAGTCGAGCAACTCGGCCAGATCTGCTTCGGGCCGTTGGACCCAGTGCCGCAGCGCCCGCAGCGCCACCGGTTCCCCCACCCGGTGCCGCAGCCGCATCACGTCCACGACTGAGCGAGCCGGCCCATAGATCCGCACTCGCTCCCCCGGCGCGACCTCACGCTCGTGGACACCGAGGTCGAAGGTGCGCGGGTCGAACTCCGACACCTCGGTCGGCGGATACGCAATCCGCGGGCGATAGGTCCCCCGTGGCACCGCAATCTGCACGGCAGCCGGGACCTCATCAGTCAGCTCATGCAACGCCAGCGCCGAGATCAGACACACCACAGCCGACGGTGCGCGATGCGCCACCGCCAAGAGAGCAAGATGAGCGGTCTCCGGCGCCTGTACCTTGCGATAGACCCCACGCGAGATCTCACTGACCACGCCATCGTCACGCAACCCGTACAGGTCGCGACGCCACAACCCCGCCAGCTCCGCTTGTCCGGTCGTGAAAGTGGCAGGCAACGCCGCGAGGCGGTCCTCCCGCAACCCCGCCATCACGAGCCTCCTGCATCAAAACCTTAGCACCTCAACGCTACCCACGGTGGATTTGATACTACACCTCGGCCAGGACTTCCGCCCCACGATCGTCGCCAGCAGATCCACGATGCCACGAGCAGACCTCAGCTGTCGGCCCCCACCGTCCCGTCTCCCGATCGGTGGCGCGCAGTGCCCCTGAAGGCCGAGGAAGCCGAGGAACGAGTAAGCACCTATCAGCAAGATCGCTGCCAAGAAGATCCGTGGTGCGGGTCGTGGTGCGAACTATCATGCCGCAGTGCCCACAATGCGACGTGGTGCGAACAGACGTCACCTGAAATCGCTGCTAGAAACCACTGCCAGCGCCGTCACAGCTCTTCCTAAACCGTGTGTCGCAGGTTCGAATCCTGCCGGGGGCACGTACAGCATCTACACAAGCAGCGCCTGCCGTTTGAGCAGGCGTTTCTTGTGTAGATGGCATGAGTTCGGTGATCCTTTCCGCCGCGTGGGCGATGTGGGGTAGTTGGTCTGCTGGTAGCCGGATGGTGATGGTCACGTGGTCGCTGTCGTCGTGCAGCTGGACGGCGAGTTGGGTGATCTCGAACAGCTTCCGTAGCAGTGGTTCGGGGGCGTCGGCGAGGTTGAGGGCCAGGTAGGGCAGCGTGTCCAGCAGTGCGATGTGATGGGCCCCGCGTTTTCCGGACAGCTTTCTTGGTGGTTATTTCAGGCCGTGTGCTGCCGGTTCAGGTACTCGTCGTGGACCTCGCGTGGGGTCTTGTAGTCGAGTCCCGAGTGGAGACGTTGTGT
>JBOHFT010000242.1:0-5747 GCA_050699815.1 Pseudonocardiaceae bacterium
AGTTATCACTCGCATCGCCACTCACGGGTTGTCCACAGCTGCTTGGTAGAGGTCCCGCTTACCGACGCCGTGCGTGGTGGCCACGGCGGCGACGGCCTCCTTGAGCCGCTCCCCCGCGGCGACCCGTTCGGTGACCTCGCTGACGAGGTCCCCCACGTCGGGCGGACCCGCGGGTGCCGCACCCGACAGCACGACGGTGATCTCGCCGCGTACCCCGTCGGCGGCCCACTGGGCGAGCGCGCCCAGCCCACCACGGCGAACCTCCTCGTAGGGTTTGGTGAGCTCCCGGCACACCGCCGCCGCGCGGTCAGGCCCGAGCACCTCCGCCGCCTCCGCGAGGGTGGCGGCCAGCCGGTGCGGCGACTCGAAGAACACGCAGGTGCGCTGCTCAGCAGCGAGGCTGGCCAGCCACCGCCGGCGGGGACCGGCCCGGCGGGGCGCAAATCCCTCGAAGCAGAACCGTTCGCAGGGCAGCCCGGAGACGACCAGCGCGGTGGTCACCGCTGACGGGCCGGGCACGCAGGTGACCGGCAAGCCCTCCTGCACGCAGGCCGTCACCAGCCGGAACCCGGGATCGGACACGGCCGGCATCCCGGCGTCGGTCACCACCAGCACCGTCGCGCCGCCGCGGATCGCCGCCAGCAGCGCGGGGATGCGAGCCGCCTCCACCGCGTCGTAATGTGAGACGACCCGGCCGGTCACGGTCACCCCCAGCGCCGCAGCCAGCGCCCGCAGCCGGCGGGTGTCCTCGGCGGCCACCACGTCCGCGCGGCCCAGCGCCTCGATCAGGCGGGCCGAGGCGTCCCGGGAGTCACCGAGTGGGGTGGCCGCCAGCACCAGGGCCCCGGCATCCTGAACGCCTTGCACGCGGCCCAGCTTACGATCGGGCCCGTGACGACAGTCCGGGAGGCGAGCCCCGACACCGCGATGGCCGGTGTCACCTCGATGCCCCCGGCACCGGCCAGGCCGCCCGGTCCGCTGCAGTGGCTGGTGCCGCGCCCGCTCACCGACCGGTGGCGAAGCTGGGCGGTGACGCTGAGCCTGACCCTGACCGCCGGTCTGGTGCGGCTGTGGAACCTGGGCCTGCCCACCGACCGGGGCACCCCGGTGTTCGACGAGAAGCACTACGCGCCGCAGGCCTGGCAGATGCTGCGCAACGGCGGGGTGGAGGACAACCCGGGTTACGAGCTCGTGGTGCACCCGCCACTGGGCAAGCAGCTCATCGCGCTGGGTGAGCTGATGATGGGCTACAACGCCTGGGGGTGGCGGCTGTCCGCCGCGCTGGCCGGCACCGTATGTGTGCTGCTCATCGTGCGGATCGTGCGCCGGATGACCCGATCGACCCTGCTGGGCGGGATCGCCGGGGTGCTGCTCATCGCCGACGGCGTCAGCCACGTGCAGTCGCGCATCGGCATGCTCGACGCCTTCCTCGCGGTGTTCGTCCTCGCGGCGTTCGGCTGCCTGGTCATCGACCGGGAGCAGATGCATGCCCGGCTGGCCACGGTGGTCCGGGAAGGCCGGGTCACCGACACCGGCTTCGGCCCGCGCTGTGGGGTGCGCTGGTGGCGCTTCGGGGCCGGAGTGCTGCTCGGTCTGGCCTGCGCGGCGAAATGGTCCGGGCTGTATTTCGTCGTCGCGTTCGCCGCGATGAGCCTGGTGTGGGATGCCTGCGCCCGGCGCGGCGCGGGGGTCCGCAGGCCCTGGGCCGGCACCATCGCCCGGGACCTCGGCCCGGTGTCGTGGGCGATGGCGCTGGTGCCGGCCGGGGCCTATCTGGCGGCGTGGTGGGCCTGGTTGCGCAGCGAGACCGGCATCGACCGGCACGTCGTGGGCGACCAGATGTTCTCCTTCGTGCCGGGGGCGCTGCGGGCGCTGTGGCATTACAACGCCGTCGTGCTGAACTACCACGAGGGGCTGTCCACACCAGCTCAGCCCCATCCGTGGGAGTCCAAGCCGTGGAGCTGGCTGATGGGGCTTCGGCCGATGCTCTACTACTACGAGTCAGGTGCCGCTGCCCCTGGCTGCGGACGCGAGGACTGCGTGGCCACCGTGATGCTCGTCGGCACACCGGCACTGTGGTGGGTCGCGCTACCCGTGCTGGCCTGGGCGCTGTGGCGGGCAGCCAGCGGGCCGGACTGGCGCTACGCGGCGGCGCTGACCGGTTACGCGGCCGGCTGGCTGCCCTGGCTGTTCAACATTGACCGCCAGATGTACTTCTTCTACATGACGCCGGTGGCGCCGTTTCTGGTCATCGCGGTGACGCTGGCGTTAGGCGAGGTACTCGGCCGGGCTGGCGACGGCGCCGAGCGGCGGGGCACGGGACTGCTGGTGGTCTCGCTGTACACCGGTCTTGTGGTGGCCAACTTCAGCTGGCTCTGGCCGATCCTCACCGGCACCTCGATCACGCCCGAGCACTGGAACGCCGAGCTCTGGCTGCCCTCCTGGCGCTGAGTCGCCCTGTCCCTCAGGCCAGCTGGATCGTGTCGCCCGAGACCGTGATCTGACGTTGCGCCAGCGGCCTTGACGCCGGCCCGTTGACGACCGACCCGTCGTTGATGTCGAACTTACTCCCGTGGCAAGGGCAGTTGATCGTCCCGGACACCACCTTGTTCAGGGTGCACCCCGTGTGGGTGCACGTCGCCGAGAACGCCTTGAACGTTCCCGACGATGGCTGGGTCACCACGATTTCCTGGTCGGCGAACACCTTCCCGCCACCCACCGGGATGTCACCAGTGCTTCCCAGCGCCTGACCGCCCGGGGTGGGCTGATCGGCCGGGGAGCCGGACTGATCAGCCGGCGCGGCCGGCTGATCAGACTTCCCGTAGACGCTGCATGCGGCAAGCGTGGCGGAGACAGCCAGGACCCCGGTACCCGCCACGACAGCGCGCCGCATCACCTCGGGTCCTTGTGGGGTGCGGTGGGGCATCGTCACTCCTTCCAGTAAGAGGACAGTAGGCAATTCAGCAGGGATCCCCCACGATAGGGGAGCGGAGTGTCACAGAACGGTGATAATTTCACTTGTAGGGGTTAAAGTGTTACTCCGACCGTGGTGAAGAACCACAAGGACGAGGTCAGCCAGAGGCCGACGAGGGCGGAGAACACAAGACCACCGATAAGTGGGATCGCCCAGCTGGGCAGCCCGCGGCGGGTGAGCAGGAGCATCTTAGCAGTGAACGCTCCGAAGAAAAAGCAACCGAGCAGTGAGTGGATCAGGACCCGTGGCGTAGCCGACTGATAGCCGAGCGCATACAGGCAGTGCACCATGACCGGCACGGTCAGCAGCACCGCGAACCGGCCCGACCACCGGTGCAGCGTGGGGATCCAGGGCGCGCCAGGCAGCTTGCCCCACATCGCCAGGGCGGAGGCAAGCTGAATGCCGGCGAGCAGGAAAGCTCCGGTGGTCAGCCAGCTCTTAGCCGCTTGCGCCCCGGAGAAGCCGGCGATATTGATCGCGATCCCGGTTGGCTCGTACAGTCGGCCGTACACCCCGAGTGCGACCGCCACCACAGCGCCCACGACGATCGGCACCAGCATCACCGTCAGGGCTGAGTCCGGCGGCCGGTGGGCCGCCACGGTGGGCCGGTCGCGGGGGAAGGCCATCGGTCCTCCTCAGGACGGCGGTCCGGCGACGACCCGGGTGATGCCGTCGACGCGTTTCGGGGCGATCCGGGTGCCCTCGACGATGACGCTGCTGAGCGCGTTGGGGTCAATCCGCGGGGCCGGCTCCCGGATCCCGTTTCGGCTGCTCCGGATGCCCGTCTGGCTGCCGTCGGGCAGCACGATCCAGCCGATCCGGTTGGACACCCCGTCCACCGTCGCGCTGCCCTGGTAGAGACCCGCCGGCGGGCTTGCCAGCCGCGCGGAGTACGGCAATTGCTTACCGTTGACCGACACCGTCCCGAATACCGCGTTGCCCTCGACCGTGCCGGTCGCCTCGTCGTCACGGGCACCCCGCACGGCCAGGCGCCCGTCCTCAAGGGTGCCCTGCAGCCAGGACTCGACCCGGCGGCCGTCGCAGACGTAGGCGGCAGCCTGACCGTTGCGCACCGCGATGGCGATGGTTGCCTCGTTGCCGCTAGTGCGTCCCGCATAGGTGGCTTCTTGCCGGGGGGCCGCTTGCTGGGGAGCCGCCGGGGGCGGCGAGGCCGACGCACTGGCCGGTGCCTCCGGGGCCGCCTCCGGGACCTCCGGGGCTGCGGGTGGGGGGGTCGCGGTCTGGCTGGCGGTCTGACTGGTCGTCGTCACGTTGAGCACGACGAGCATGACAGCCAATGCGGCGACTGCGAGCAGCGTGACGATGGGACCGCGTTTACTCATGATCTCTCCTGGGCTGCGACCCCCGCCAAGATGGACGCGCCCCAGGATAGTCACTCACGTGAGCGTGCGTCGTACCGCCGAGGGAACGCCGGGGAACGAGGACGCCTGGATGGTCGCGCACCCCATCGTTTCCGAACCGCTTCCGGTCCGGAAACGAACCTCCTCGTGTCGAGGAGGGATCCGATGATCAACAGTGCCGAGCACGTTTCTGCCCAGACCAACGGAGTTCAGCGGCAGCAGCGGTACCGCGACATCGCTGCTGATGAACAGCCCCATTGTGTGGATCCGCCCCGCACCAAACCCGTCCGGCGCAGCGTGGACCTATCCCCCGCGCACCACGACAGGCTCACCCAGTGGTGCGCCGAGGCCGCCGACATGATCGGCACCGCTCGCGTCACCGGTCAGGACGTCATCCGGGCCCTGGTTGCCCGGTTGCTCATGGACGAGGCGCTCGCTCAGCGGATCCGAGCCGACCTCAGCATCAACATCTGACCCTCCTAGCCGCGCTGGACCGCCAACTGCTCGCGCAGGAATCCCACTGTGGCGTCCCATGCCTTGGCGGCCTGCTCCGGGTCGTAGGTGCCGATCAGGTTCTCGTCATTGAAGAAGGCGTGCCCCGCCGGGTAGAAGCGGAAGTCGGGCCGTTGCCCGGTCTGCCGCTCGATGGTGGCCGCGAACTCGCGGACCTGGTCGGTGCTCAGCCATTCGTCCTGCTCGCCGAAGTGGCCCAGCAGCGGGGCGGAGAGGTTCTCGAAACTCGGATATTCCTCGCCGAGCATCCCGTAGAACGGCACCGCGGCGCCGATCTTGTCGCCCTGCTGGGCCGCGAGCACCAGCACGAAACCGCCGCCCATGCAGAACCCGACTGCGCCGATCGTCGAGCTGGTGACCGCGTCGTGGCCCAGCAGGTAGTCGACCGCGCCGCCCAGGTCGCGGGCCGCCTTATCCACCGGTAGGTCCTGCATGAGCCGGCCGGCCTCTTCGGCGTCGTGGGCGGTGGTGCCGCCGTAGAGGTCGGGGGCCAGCGCGACAAAGCCCTCGGCGGCCAGCCGGTTCGCCACGTCGGTGATGTGGCTGGTCAGCCCCCACCACTCCTGGATCACCACGACGCCGGGGCCGCTGCCGCCGTTGGGCAGCGCAAGGTAACCGTGCGCAGTAGAACCGTTGGTCGCGAAGGTGACGTTCTGTAGTGGATTCCCCATGCCCGCAATCCCACCACAGCCGACACGACACCCCGCGTCCTGGGGACAGCCCGCAGCAGTCCCTGGCCGCGAAGCATCCCTATGGCTACGAGACAGTCAGGGGGTGGTGGAGGTGGTAGAGGTGGGCGTAGTGGGTGTTGTTGGCGAGGAGCTGGGTGTGGGTGCCGGTTTCGGTGATGTGGCCGTTGTTGAGGTAGATGATGTGGTCGGCGTCGGTGACGGTGTGGA
>JBOHFT010000243.1:0-5680 GCA_050699815.1 Pseudonocardiaceae bacterium
ACTCGGCTACAAGACCCCACGCGAGGTCCACGACGAGTACCTGAACCGGCAGCACGCAGCCTGAAATAACCACCAAGAAAGCTGTCCGGAAAACGCGAGGCCCATCAGATCAAGATTGATGATCTGAGTGGCGTGCTGGGTTGCCGTGGCCGACTGGATTCGTGGTACGCCACCACAAACGCACGCGATCGCCATACCCTCGTCGTCCTAAACGATCATTAACAGGCGCTCACGGGAACGTCAGTAGCGCCCATGAGTGGATCGCCGCTCGGAGCGTGGTCAAGCTGCGCAGGCGTGCACGCCGACGCCGATTCCTGCTTGGGTGCAGAACCCGGACCCCATGGTCCGGCAACCCCCAACAACCCGACCAGCGCAGCCGCGAACGCACCGGCCACGGCGCCACCCTCACCGTCGGCCTGCGCACCGGAATCCTCGCCCTCGACATCCACCACTGCCTGTTCCCCGCCCCACCCGGTCACCGGTAACGACGTTCCCGCGTGAGGTTCGGGTGCCCTACGGCGGTGGCCAGCTCGCGCACACCTGCGACGCGGGGGTGTGCTCCGGCCAGCTCTGTGACGATCGTGCGGATGGCGGGGCGGCAGCGGACCTCGGCCGGGGCCTGGCGGTACGCGGCCAGCAACGCGTGGGCGGTCTGCTCGGGTTTGCCCCACTGCCACCACGCGCGCGCCATGTCGGTGTGCAGCCGTCCGCGCCGCTCGGGTGTGCAGAACTGGCCGGGATGCAGCCCTCGCCCGGCATGCAGGGCCGCGCCAGCGTCGCCGAGGGACCAGTGGACGCCGACGCGGTAGAGGGTGACCTGGGCTGGGGTGACGGTGAACGGCTGGCCGCCAACGGGATGGTCGGGCAGCCGGGCGGCGGCCCGCTCGGCTTCGGTGACCAGTTCGAGGGCGCGGTCCCGGTCGCCGGCTTGGGCGGCGTTGTACGCGCAGGTGCACAGCATTTGCGCGTAGGCGGCCGACTGGGCGGGGGTGACCAGGCCGGTCGCCTCCAGCCGGCCAGCCGCCGTGAGGGTGACCTGGTCAGCGATGTGCTGGCGGCCCTCGTGGCGCAGGACGATGCCCAGGGCGCGCGCTGAGGCGGCCATCGTGATCGGTGAGCCGGACATTGCCGCGTACGTCGTGGCACGGTCGGCGGTGATCCTGCCGCTGCGGTATCGCCCGATCTTGCTCAGCGTCTCGGTGGCCAGGTCGTAGCAGGCAGCCAGCCGCGCGTGGGCTGCCGGGTCGCCATTGTGTTCGGCGGCTTCGTGGGCGAGGGCCAGCAGGTCGGGTAGGTCGGCGACGAGTCGGGCGAGGTCGCTGGCGTCGAACCGCCTACGGGCACTGGCGATCCGTGCGGAGATCTCGGATGGGGAGCTGGCGTGAGCCGGGCTCGGCAGCAGCACCAAGGCGTCGTCGAGCCTGGTCAGCAGCGGCAGCGGGACCGCGAGCCCTCCTGTGGTCAGCAGTTCGCGGCGGCGCATAGGGTCGTCCTCCTCCGCCCGGCGGCCGGTGGTCGCGGCTACCGTAGCGGGGGAGGGGGCGGGAAGGCCGAGAAGCGCGCCCAGCACATCACCAGGTATTCCGGCGGCGTGCGCGACCCGGCGGAGCATCTCGATATCGATGGAGGCCCGGCGGTTGGTCTCCAGACGGGAGATGGTCGACGCCGAGTAGCCGGCCGCCTTCCCGAGATCAGCTTGCCGCCAGCCGCGTGCCTGGCGCGCGAGCCGGACCGTGCCGCCTACGTCGCGGGCCGCGATCAGCGCCCGTGCCCGTGCAGAGTCCCACAGCGCGTCGTGTGCTTCCATCGCAGCTCCCGCGTGATCACGCCGGATCCCCGGTCCAGGCTATGGCGGCCTCACCTGGCTGGCGAGGCTGTGTGCAGAACTTGCACACGGTGTGACCAGCCCGCGTGAGCGCTTCCACTCCACGGCCTGTGCCGCGTTCGCTGGGTGCTACCCGGTCGGAGCGCCGGGGAATCGAGTCAGGAAGGAGGCAGACATGGACGTCTCTTCGAATCAGCACGAACCCAGCGCCCGTGTCGAATCACCCGAGCTGGTGATCGACATGGCGGACGTGGCCAGTTTGACCCTGGGTGAAGGCGGCCAGGGGTCGGAAAGCAAGCGCTACGAGTACAACTGATCGCCCGTGGCGGGTGCCCACCCTTCCGGCAGGAGTGGGCACCCGCCTGGCCACGAGTGAGATGAGTCAGCGGATGATCTGGTTCGGCGGGGCCAGCAGCCCTCGCATACGGTGGCGCCCGCACCGGGCCCAGCCACTGTGGACCGATGTGTCGCACTGCTGGACAGTTGGCCCGTGGCCGGGGCACGAACGGCAAGCGGTCACCGGAGCACGACATGTCGCGGTGCTTGGTCCCTGCGGCATCAGCCGCGCCGAGCTTCACGGCCTTACCGAACGGGGCGTTCCTGACAGCATCGCCTATGCCTGTCCCGGTAGCTACACCGTCGTCGAGGTCACCGAAGAGGGCACGGCGATGTGGACCGACCTCGGCAGCATGTGGCCGATCTACACCTTGGCGATCGATGGTGGACACCTGTGGGCGTCCAGCTCGCTGGCTCTTGCCACCTTGACCGGCCACCGGCTCGACCGGGATCGACTGGCCGCGTGGCTTGCGGCCCCCGGCGTCCCCGCGCTGGTCGAGGGCCGCTCGATGTTCGAGGGCATCGCCCACGTCCCCGCCGGGCACCGGTTGTTTCTTCCGGTCGTGGGGAAACAGCAGCTGCGGCGGGTATGGCGTCCCCGGACGCGACATGGGAATCCCGCCCGGAGGCTCCGAGACGAACTCGCCGCCGCCGTCGCTGTCCGCGTGGACAAAGCCACAGCGCCGACGAGTGACCTGTCGGGCGGCTGCGACTCGACCGCGTTGTGCGTGCTGGCCGCGAGGCGGCTACAACCTGATCGCAGAATCACGGCGGTGACGTTCCGGCCAGACGGGCTCTGTCATGGTGGTGATCTCACCTACGCATGCGAGGCAAGTCGCCTTCCCGGCATTGACCACCATTGGATGCCCCTCAACCAGGCTCATGAGCCCTACACCGCCTTGGACACGGTGCCCGTGACCGACGAGCCAGCCCCCTCAACCGTCACGTATGCGCTCCTGTCGGCTCAACTGCGCTGGCTGCACGAGAGGTGCGCGTCTGACTGCCACCTGACCGGTGATGGCGGCGACGGATTGCTGTGTACGCCGCCGATATTCCTGGCCGACCTGCTCCGTCATTGCCGCTTCAGCAGGGCATTCACTGAGGCGATGGCATGGGCGCGGCTGCGGCGACGGTCAGCTCTGCCGATCCTGCGGGCCGCATTCCGTGCGGCCTGGACCTCCCGGACAGTGGCGCTGTCCGCGCTGGCGACGTCGCTCGGCACGAGGGGCGAGCCGCCCGGTTTCCACAGTGATGTCTCCTGGTTCCCATCATCCTCGGCCACCGGATGGACCACCGCCCAGGCGCGTGACCGGGCTAGAAGGCTTGCGGCTAGGGCGGCGCAGACCGTCGAGAGCTGCGCAGGAGCCGCGACGCCGTGGGTGATCGCCGAGACGATGGGTCAGATCGGACGAACCGCGCGGGCCGACGCCCAACTCGCCGAACTCCACGGAATTCCCTTGCACAACCCGCTCATCGATTCCCGGGTCATCGACGTCTCGCTGTCCGTTCCGCTGGATCAACGACCCGGCCCAGCGGACTACAAGCCGATCTTGCGCGAATCCGTCCGCGACCTGTTGCCCACCATGCTCGCCGCACGTACCACCAAAGGGGACGCCACCGCCGACCGCTACCACGGACTGCGCGCCAACCTCGACCACCTACACGAACTCGCAGACGGTCACCTCGCCGCCCTCGGCCTGGTCCACCCCGGCAAGCTCCGTGACAGCCTCACCCGCGCGGCGGCAGGACTATCCGGCGGGTTCGCCCCCATCGACCCAGCGGTGACGGCGGAGACATGGTTGCGTGCGCTGAGCGCCGCCGCGCCAGTGCCATGGACAACCACCGTGATCAACGTAGGCACAAGATGAAGCACCGGTTCGTGACCGCCCCGGGGCACATCGCGGCCTGTGACCTCGGCCCCGTCACCGTGCTCATCGACTACCGCGCCGGAACCACGCTGGGCTTGCTTGGCCCCGCCGCCCAATGGTGGTCAGCGCTGGCGGCCACCGGGGACAGCCAGGTGTACACCATCCTTGACACGCGATCGGCCCACCGTCTGCTCACCCGGTTGCTCGCTGCTGGCCTCCTCACGCCGACATCGACCCCCCGCCCCTGGTCGGCCCCGAAGCCCGGACAGGCATGGGAGCCGAGCTGGGGTGTCCAGGAAGTACAAGCAGGACGTACCCGCCTGCCTCGGGTTCCGCGCTGGAGTCTTGCCCTGGCCGCCGCCGCGCTCGGGGTGGTGCTGTTCGCTGAGCACGCCGGGCACCGAAAGCGGGCCATGGCCCGTCTGATCGCGCTCCTGCGCATGGCCACGGCGCGCACAACACGTCCAGCGACCGATGCCGAGGCTCACCGCGCTGTCCACGCGGTGCGCCAGGCCGGGTTGTTCCTGCCGGGCCGCCTGGCCTGTCTGGAGGAGAGCGTCGCGGTCGTGCTCATGTTGGCCGCCGCACGCCGCCGGGTGACGTGGTGTCATGGGCTGGCGGCGGACCCGGTGCGACTGCACGCACGGGTCGAGACCAGCCACGGCGAGCCGGTCGCCGAACCACCCTCGACCCTGCGCTACACGACGCTGCTCACCATCCCCGCCGATCCGAGGAGATGATCATCATGACCGATAGCCCCACGCTTTGGATCACGGGGGAGACTTGCGGCCTGGGGCCGCTTCGCCGGGATCTCGCCGAGCTGTACTGGCAGTGGGAGAACGAACTCCGCGTGATGGTCGGCAACGGCCGGCAGACCCCCGAATCGCTCGACCAGCGCGCTGAGGGTCTAGCGCACCAGATGAAACGCACCGACTCGCAAGCCCGCTTCACCATCTACGACACCACCGGACCGGAGCCTGTCCCGGTGGGCACCTGCGAGTTGGTGATCCAGCACCGCTGGCGCAACGCCGAGTTCTTCATCCTTCTCGGCAGCGGCTACCGGGCAAAGGGCATCGGTACTGAGGCCACTAGGCTGACCCTCGACTACGCCTTCCACATCACCAACCTCCGCAACGTGTACCTCACCGTGCTCGCCCCCAACACAGCCGGCATCAAGGCATACGAGAAGGCCGGGTTCCGCGTCATCGGCACTCGCCGACAATCCGGCTACTGGCTCGGCGAGCCGTGCGACGAGATCCTGATGGACGCCATCAAAGACGACTTCCCAGGGCCATCCACCGTGCGCAGAATGGCCGGACTGGACTGACTATCCCGTGCGGGCAGACCTGATACCTGAGGTCACCGACTCCGCGCGGTCCCAGACGAACGCAGGTGGTCACAGATGAATGCCACCGTAATTGCCCCGATCGGCCTCCTCACCCCCGCCGGCCACGTTCGGCCTGCTTCGGCTATTTCTAGGCGTGCCGTACCGCCTTCTGTCGCCGAGCGCAGGGTGAGGTGAGCTGGAGGCCGACCGCTTCTGTAGACACTTGAATTATGCCACCAGAATCACGCTACTGTCAATTCCTAGTTCGTACTCGAACGGTGTACGGTAGCCCAGGGCCTTCTGGATCCGCCGGCGGTTGTAGTA
>JBOHFT010000244.1:0-5596 GCA_050699815.1 Pseudonocardiaceae bacterium
GCCAACCCCCGCTGGCATGCCAGCGGGGGTTGGCCGTCGTTTGAGGCGTCCCGGACCGGGGTTGGTGGTCCTTGAAGAGCCGCCAACCTGCTCAGGTGACCTCGTTGAGGGTGCCCTTGTCCACGTCGAAGACGAACCCGCGGATGGAGTCCGTGTGGGGGATGAACGGGCTGGCCTTGATGCGGGCAATGGACTGCCGGACGTCCTCGTCGAGGTCCGAGAAGGGCTCGGCGGACCACGTCGGCTTGATTCCGGTGTCGTCCTGGATGGACCTCTTGAACTGGTCGTCGGTGAAGGTGAGCATCCCGCAGTCGGTGTGGTGGATGAGGATGATCTCCCGGGTGGCGAGCAGCCGCTGGCTGATCGCCAGCGAGCGGATCTCGTCGTCGGTGATCACGCCGCCGGCGTTGCGGATCACGTGCGCCTCGCCCTCGTTCAGGCCCAGGATGCGGTAGACGTCCAGGCGGGCATCCATGCAGGCCACGACGGCGAGGTGCTTGGCGGGCGGCAGCGGCAGCGGCCCGGTGAAGGTCTCAGCGTATCGGGTGTTGTTGGCGAGCAGTTCATCGGTGACGGACACGGACTCTCCAGGTGTACAGGAATGAATTGGGCACCGGGAACCGGCCGCGCGGGGCGGGGGAGGCCATGCGCCGACGCGCGGCCTAACTACAGAACTGATCGAAGGCGTCCATGCGCCGGCTCGGCCAGAAGTCTTCGAGCACAGCGCGCCACATTCGCATATGGTTACCTGCTGTTCACCCTGCGGGCAAGAGGCGGCGAGTGACCCGTTGGTGGGTTATCGGCTACCGCGAACGCAGCGTGATTGTAGTCCAGGCACCTAGATACACCCGGTCACCGTCGGCCAGTGGGACCGGCGCCTGGGCCGGGATCCGCTGGGAGCACGGCGACCGTGACGTTGTCGCGGCCACCGCAGTGCAGGGCTATCTCGACGAGCCGACGCGCGGCGTCCAGCGGGGCTTCGTGTGCCTGCGCCGGCAGCGCCGCAGCGAGCGCGTCGACGCTGTCGAGGTAGTTCCACAGCCCGTCGGTGCAGACCACGACAACGCCGGGTCCTGCGGGTGTGAAGGTGACGACGTGTGGGTCGAGCGGGGTGGAGTTCTCGCCCAACCAGGCGGTGATGGCGTGCGCGCGCCGGTCGGCGGCCGCTTCGGCGGGGGTCAGGGTTCCGGCCGCCAGTACCTGGGCCAGCCACGAGTCGTCCTCGGTCAACTTGGTCGGTGGCGCCGACTTGGCCCGGACCTGCGGTATCCAGTACGCCCGGCTGTCTCCGACCCAGCCCACCGTGACGCCCCCGCCGGCGACGACAGCGGAGACGAACGTGCAGGCCGGGGCGTCTCGGGTGGTCTCCGAGCCGGCTAGCCGGGCGACCGCCTGGTCGGCCGCGTGGATGGCCTCCCGCGTCGCAGTGACCGGGCTGTGGTCGGAGTGCAGCGCAGCCACCAGTGCCTCGGCGGCGACCTCGGCGGCGGCCTGGGACGCCTCATCGGGACGGTCCGCCGCCGACACCCCGTCGCAGACGACCGCGATCACCGCGCTGTGCTGCGCTGATCCAGGGTTGGTGCCCAAGCCGACACCGAGGGCACCCAGGCCGAGGCGCCGCAGCGCCAGGGCGTCCTCGTTGCGGTGGTGATGCCGGCCCCGATCGCTGACCCCCGCGGCAACCCCGACGTCGACCTCGACGCGGTCCCGCAGCTGATCCGCTACCCGGGCGCCGCATCCCTCGCAGAACCGGTCCCGAGGATCCACCGGCGCGGCGCATTGTGGGCAGCTCTGCCTGGACATGGTCTCAGCGGCCCCGGGTCAACGGCCCGCGACCGTGGCGACGAGGAACTCGCGCAGCGCCTCGGCCGCGTCCTTCGGCTCGCGAATGCCGGTGTAAGCGGCGAAGATCTGCTGCTGCATCTCCACGCTGACCGTGGCCCACTCCGGCGTGGCCGGCCGCGGCTTGGCCGTCGGCAACACCGTGGCCAGCAGCGCCATCATCGGGTCACTCGCCAAGTCCGCGTCGTGGTAGACCGCCGCCATCGTCGGAGCCAGCGAGTGCCGCTGGGCCAGCGCTCGTTGCATGTCCCGGGAGGTCGAGACGAACTTGACGAATTCGGTCGCCGCGGGGATGTTGCGGGAGAAGGCGCTCACCACGAGGTTGTGCCCGCCCAACGCGGCGACCGGCCTGAACCCGTCGAACGCCGGCAGCGGCGCGATGCCGACCTTCCCCGCGACCCGGCTATCCGGATCCGTGCTGTTCATCGGCTGGTAGGCATATGGCCAGGAGCGCATGAACACCGCCTCGCCGGACTGGAAGGTCCGGCGGGCATCTTCGAGTTTCATCGTGTTGAAGCCGGGTGCGTAGATGCCCGTGCTGAACGCATTTCGCATGTACTCGGCGGCTTTCTGGGCCTTGTCGAGCTGGAACCGCACCGACCGGCCGTCGCTGTCGAGCACGTCACCGCCGCAGCCCCAGAAGTACTCGAGGTACTGGACCGCCAGCCCCTCGTACTGGGTGCCGTCGGCGACGAACGGTGCGATGCCGTTGCTCTCGCCGACCCGGCGGCCCACGTCGATCAGTTCCTCCCAGGTGGTCGGCGGCTTGTCCACCAGATCCGAGCGGTAGTACAGGATCCCTGCGTCGGTGACGTACGGCGCGGCCCACAGCTTCCCGTCCCAGACCCCGGCCTGCATCGGACCGGGCAGCGCGACCCGTTCGATGTCCGGGCGCAGGTCCTCCAGGTCCACCAGCCAGCCGCGCTGGGCGAACTCCGGGATCCAGATCACGTCGAGATCGACGATGTCGACCAGCGGTAGGCCGGCGTTGAGCTCCACCGCCAGCAGCTGATGCGTGTCGTCGGCGGATGCCGACGGCAGCGGCTCCACCCGCACCTTCGGCCCGCTGGGGTGCAGCTGGTTCCACTGCTGCGCGATCTCCACGGCGGGGCGCTGGTCCGCGGCAGCGATCCCGCCGGTGGCCCACACCAGCTCCGCCGCCGAACCGGAGTTAGCGGCATCCCTGCATCCGGCGATCAGAAAAACGGCCGCGGCCAGTACCGCCCGTCGGCTCACCATCGTGGCTTTGCTCATCATGTCCAGCTCCGGTTCCGGCGGTCGTTGGCTTTGTCGACGAAGGCGATCCGCTCCGCCGTGGTGGGAGCCAGCCGGGCGAGCTCGCGGTAGGCGGACTCCAGACGGTCCCGCACGCCGCGCTCGGTGAGCCGGTGGCCGAGCACTGTGGCGGGGATCGGGGTAGCCGCCCCGTGCGGCCACGGCCGACCGGCGTGTTCCCAGCTCAGCACGGTCTCGAGCACTTCCGCGACGGCCAGCTCACGGCGCTGGCCGTCGAGTTCCAGCTCGCCCAGCTGCTCGGCGGCGGTGAAGAAGTCGGCGACTGGAGGCTGGTCGTCGGCGCAGCCACGAGCCCGGGTCAGGATCGCGCACAGCCGGGCTGTGACGGCGTAGCGGGAGCCGTCCGGCACCGTCTCCAGTGCTTTGGCCGTCCCGGCGAGATCGCCGAGGGCGAAGCGGGCCCGCGCGAGCCCGAACGCGGCGCTCACGTAGGACCGATCGGTCCGCCACACGGTCTCGTAGCTGCGTGCGGCGGTCCCGGCGGCACCGGCGCGGGCCGCGCACTGGGCCAGCGCGAGCTTGGGGGCGGCTTCGCCCGGCAGGGCGTCGAGCACTGCGGTGAAGCTGCGCTGGGCGGGTTCGAGGTCACCATCGACCAGCGACTTCAGGCCACGTAACCAGTCGACCCGCCAGTCATCCGGCTGCTGCTGGGCCAGCGTGTTGAGGTTGTTGCCGGTGTCGGCATGGTGTAGCTCGATCCGGGCGCGGACCACCCGCAGCCACGTCTCCAGCGACGGGTCGGGCAGCGCGGCCAGTACCCGCTCGGTCTCATCAGGGCTTTCGGCGCTGATCGCGGCCAGCAGACCGGCGTGCGGGTCGGCGGGGCTGACCTGCGGGTCGGGCAGGGCCAGCGCCGCGGCGACCGGGTCCGGGTGCGTGGTAGGGAAGAAGGTATCCGGATTGGCCCCCACCACCCGCAGCTCCGGCCCGAAGCGGTTCGAGGCGGCGGCGAACGGCCGGTCCTGCTGCCTCGCGCAGACCTCCCGCTGCACGAGTTCCAGCTGGTCGGCCATGTCCGCCGCGGAGCCGAATCGCCGTAACGGATCGGGGTTGGTCGCGCGGCGCAGCAGCCCGGCGAAGGAGGGATGGTCAGCCAGCAGCGGCACCTTGTCCGGCCCCGGGATCGGGGCGTTGTCCTGGAATCCGGGGAACGGGAAGCTGAGTATCGCCATCATCCGGCCGACGGTGTAGAGATCGGTCGCGATCGACGGGCCGTGCGTCGTGATCATCGGGTCCCGGTAGCCCCGCGTGCCATAGACCCGAGGGTCCCGATCGTCGATCCGGCGGACTGCGCCGAGGTCGATCAGTTTCACCCC
The DNA here is from genome assembly GCA_050699815.1 of Pseudonocardiaceae bacterium. GTDB lineage: Bacteria > Actinomycetota > Actinomycetes > Mycobacteriales > Pseudonocardiaceae. The sequence goes on from JBOHFT010000244.1 coordinate 4,455, forward strand.
GCTCGTGGAGTGCATCACGTTGTTCGCCGACAGGTCGCAGTACAGCAGGCCGCGTCTGTCGTGCAGGTGCTCCAGGGCGGCCAGCACCTCCAGGGCGAACCCGCAGACCTGATCCACCGGGAGGTAGGGGTCGTGGTCTGGACGCAGCTGACTGAGCGTTTTGCCGCTGAGGTACTCCATCACGATGTAGTCGACGGGCTGGCCGGTGAGCGGGTGCGGATGCCGGACCACGGTGTGCACGGTGACGATGTTCGGGTGGCTGGAATCGGCCAGCGCGGTCAGCTCGGCGACCGCAGCCTGGCGGCTGTCCGGATCGTCGGGGTCGATCAGGCCCTTGAGCGCCACCCAGCGCGGGACCCAGCAGTCCCAGGCCCGGTACACCCAGCCCAGCCCGCCATGGGCGATCGCGCCCTCCACCTTGAACTGGCCGTCGCCGACGAGCACGCCGGGCGACAGCAGCGGCCAGAAGGAGAACCTGGTCTGACACTGCGGGCAGAAGCCCTCGACCAGGCCGGGCCTGCCGTTGCGGGCCCGGCCCGCCTTGTGCCGGCATTCGGGATTCGGGCAGAACCGCTTGTGTTCGGGCACCTGCGGGTCATCGAGCACCGGCACCATGTGATCATCGCCGGCCGGCATCTCGGGCAGCCTGACCAGCGAGGCCCGGCGTGCGCCCCTGGTCACGATCTGAGAGGTCCCCGGCCGGGCTGTGGGCTCAACCGTGGCGGGTGGGAGCGTGGAGGGTTGGCACCGGGTGCAGTAGCCGTCGTCTCCGATTACCGCGGCGCATTCCGGCTTCGGGCAGTTCGTCATGGGGGTCAGTCCCGGTATTGCGGTGCCGGTGGTGACGGCGGCGGGCCCAGCATGGTCAGCCAACGCTCGTAGCTGACCCGCCACCGCCCGTCCTGGGCGCGACGCTCCAGTACGGCGTTGACGAACCGCACCAGGTCAGGATTGTCTTTGCTGATCGCGATGCCGTAGGGCTCCACAGACAGCTGCGGGCCGACGATCTCGGTCCGGGGATCCTGCGTGGCCATACCGGCAAGCTGGGTGTCATCGCCGGATAGCGCGTGGACTTTGCCGAGCTGCAGCAGCACCAGGCAGTCCGACGGGGTGGGCTCCCCCACCGGGATCGGCTTCGGCCG
>JBOHFT010000245.1:0-5590 GCA_050699815.1 Pseudonocardiaceae bacterium
CATCCCGCACCGCGCGGGCCGACGTCGGTCGATTCTTTGCCGCATAGTACGTTGACGGGGCGAACTGCAAAACTTCGCAGATCGGCTCGACCCCACCCAGTTCTTCTTTGCGGTCGTCGATGAAATGAACTACCGCGGAAGTCGCGGGTCGAGCTCCCGCGCAAAGAAAGCCGATGCGGCCTTCAGGATTTCATTCGCTCGCCGCAGTTCACGATTCTCTCGTTCTAACTCGGCAATACGAGCGGCATCCGCAGTCGTCGTACCCGCTCGGGCTCCTTTATCGACCTCGGCTTGATTTACCCACAGTCGCAGCGTCGCCGGATGCACATCCAGCCGCTTAGCGACAGCCGAGATCGCACGATGGGATTCTTGCGGTTGTTCCTTCCGCATCTGCAACACAAGACGAACCGAACGTTCACGAAGCTCGTTGGGGTACTTCCTGGGAGCGGGCACGACTCCATCCTTTCAAAGGTTGAAGTCTCCACCGAAACCGGGGCGGTTCAGGTTCTGCGAGATCGAGCCTCGCCGGCCGTCTCGTTCTGCGAGCTCAACGCGCGCGCAGGGCAAGCCGAGCTGCGTCGCCACCGCTGCGATCACCCGCTCGGCCCAGTCCTCGCCTTGATCGCTCCGCCAGTCATGAGTCGTGACCGGTTGGAAAAGCCAAAGGTGGCCGGTCCCTGGCTCGGCCAGCCATGCCTTCTCCTCGTCACCGGCTGCCTCTTCCCCAGCCACCGTCCACGAGGACACATCCCATACGGGATACCGCTCTGCGGTCACCATGGTGACTTTAGGTGACAACAGGTATGTCACCTGACCTCGGCTGGGCCTGCCCGTAGCGGACAGCCGGTGCGGTCCGAGCAGGAGGATCTCAGGTCGGGTGGGACCGGGGCGGGACTTCGGGCAGCAGGATCTTGGGTAGGGAGCTGAGCCGGCCAGCGTGCCCTGGGACCCGGCCGATGAGCTCGGCGATCTCGGCGGTCACCCGCTGCCGCTCGGCCGCGTCGGCCTGCTCGGCGAGTTCCTCCAGCCGGGTCGTGTCGCTCATCGGCGTACCGGCCAGCGAACCGGCGACGGCGAGATGTGCCGCAGCGGCGAACGACTCACCGAACACCCGCCCCTCGAGCATGGCCAGCGCGACGATGGTGTTCGACTCCGCCTCGCTACGCGCCCGCCGCATCCGGTCGGCCGCGAACCGGCGGTCGGTCACGCAGTCGTAGGCGGCCTCCAGGCCGTCCCGCCGGGCAAGGCCGAGCACCGCGAGGTGCACCACGGTGGCCGTCGCATGCCCGAGCCTGACCAGCGCTGTCTCGGCCGCACAGGTGATCAGCTCGGTGGCGTGTTCCGCGGCGAAGGACCGCGATTCCTGCCAGTTCGCCGCGCTGATCCAGTCCGTGACCAGGTCCTCGAGCAGCAGCGGCTGGTACGCGGCGTCGACGCCGAACGCCATGATCTCATCGAGAAGATCCAGGTGCCGCTCGGCCAGCGGCGCGACGAGCAGGAGCAGCTCCTCGATAGCGACGAAGGCCCAGTCCGCCATCAGTTCCGCTTCGTGCGCCGCGTGGTAACTCTTCGACTGCCTCCAGGTAGGCGCCGCGATCCACGTGGCCACGACGTTGATCTGCTCCGGCGTGAGACTCAACCAGTCCGGGGGTCCGGTCCGGTTGACCGTCCACCAGGCATGGTCGACGTCGAGTGCGTTGCGGTGGCGATGCCCGCGTAACGTGTTGCGGGCTGCGAGCACGATGGCGGCCGGGGTGTCGGTCTCGTCCGACCCGAGCAGGCCGGCGAGCTCGCGAAAGCCCGTCGGCGGGTCGCCGTGCCGGATATGGAACCCGGCCCGCTCGATGATCAGCGTGTCTCGGACGTCCGGCGACTCGGCAAAGGCATCGACGCAGTCGGTGTAGACGTCGACCCCGTCGGAGATCAGGTCGAGCCCGGCGAGGTGACTGGTGATGTTGGTCAGCGAGGTGACGAGATGCTGGAGGAAGGCGGTGGGGTCGGTCTCGGTGAGCACGCGGAAGATGTCGACGGCCTCCGCGCCCGGAGCCAGCGCCTCCTCGCGCTGCTCGATCGCGGACAGGTAGACGGCGTGGTCGTTCAGCACCATCGCGAGGAAGGGCAGGTATGTCGTGGGGTTGGCCTCGGTCAGCACCCGGTAGAGGCTGACGGCCTTGCGGACAGGGGCCAGCGCGGTTTCGTGCTGTCCGAGCTCGACCAGCTTGGTGGCGAGCTGGTGCACCGACACCGCGAGCTCGGGCAGGTAGACCTCAGGAGTGTCCTTGACCAGCCGGTACAGGGCGTCGACACCGGACGTCCCGGCTATCGAGGCGTGCCGCGTCAGGTGCCGTCGCAGATACGGGCTGCGCCGGTCCGGTGCGCCGTCCGCCGGGGGCCTCGCCTCGGGCAGCGTCACCAGCGCCTCGGCCAGTGCTTCGGCCGCCGGGCTACCGGGAAGCGGCAGCGGCGATCCGGTGAGATGCTCGGCGAGCTCCTGGTGGTACAGCCGGTAGATCGTTTCCCCGTCATGCTCGTCCTCGACGACATAACACCCGTAGTGCTCGAGGACCCAGTCCAGGTCGGCAGCCCGGTACTGAACATCGTCGCGGCTCAGCGCGGTGGCCGCGGCCTCCCACACGACCCGCGGCATGCCCCGGCCCAGGTTCCAGGCGAGCGCGTGCAACAGGTCCCGGGCGGCACCGGGAATCCCGGCGCCGTCGCGGACCAGGGACACACCGGTCGAGAGGTCGTGGTCCAACGCCCCGCCGACCGTCGTCGCGACCTGCCACTGCCAGCCCTGCGCGGACACGTCGATGACGCGCCGCAGAATCTGGGTGGTCATGATCCGGGCGTAGAGGAACCCGCCGAACTTGGAGGCATTGGCCGCCAGGGTCGGCGCGACCTGCGCCACGAGATCGCCACGACCTCCGGCGCGCAGCCGCCTCGCCACGTACTGCTCGATGTCGTCCGGGGTGTCCGCGTCGGCGTCGAGATCGATGACCTGCACATCAGGTCCGAACATCTCCGGCAGCTCGATGACGCGTGACCCTTCGGACCGAGGCCCGGACCACAGGAAATCATGTTGCTGGGTCGTGAGCAGCACGCGCGCCACCGCGCCGAGCGCGACCAGCAGTTCCGTCGCGATCTTGTCGAGTTGCTCCGGAATCGCGTCGTCCAACCCGTCGAGCACCAGGGTGGGCGGCGACGCCATCCTCGTCATGTCGGCGATCAGTTGCCAGCCCGCCTGCGGCTGACGCAAGCCGAGCTGCCCGGCCAGCGCGACCGCGAGATCCTGCTCGCCCATGCCGCGCAGATCCACCGACGCGTCGACGGCACCGACGCCCGGGTCCGGGCCCACCGGCCCGTGCGCGAGCAGCTCCTCCCGGCGGCCGGGGTCGGACAGCGCGGCGATGTGCCTTACCACGGCCGACTTGCCGCATCCCGCCGACCCGGTCACCACGAGGGCACCGGGAGTGTCGCCACCCATCCAGGTCACGATGCGCTGCAGCACCGCGCGGCGGCCGGTGAACAGCCACCCCTCGCGCTGCTGCTGCGCACCGCAGAATGCCGTTCCCGCGGGCACGTCCACCTCCGACAGTTCCGCCCGTCATCCTCCGCGGTCCGCTCGGGGTCGGCGGCGTCGGGGACCGTGCCGTCCAGCTCCCGGACCAATCCCCCGAGCGGTGCACACTACCCCGGACGGCTGCCCAACGAGACTGCGACCGTGCCGATTTCGCGGGCACCGAACCCGCTCAGCAGCGGCCGGCCCAGGTGTACCACACCACCGCTCGGGCGACGTTGGCGCGCCGGCCGATCCGGCACCGCGCGACCAGCGCCGTCGGTACCCGGGCCGCGATCTCGGCGAGCACCCGCAGCCGCAGGCCCAGCGCGAAGTTGGGCGCGGTGGGACAGTTACGGTGAAACGGCAGCACCAGGGTCAGGCCGGCGAAGCGGGCCAGCTCGCGAACGGCTACTCCCGCGGGGGCGCAGCGCAGCAGCACCAGCAGCCGGTTGCGCTCGTTCCAGCGGTGGAAGGCCGCCGTGCCGTGCCGCGCCGAGGCGCCCCCGACGTGCCGGACCCGGGCGCCGGGCACGGTGCGCACCTGATAGCCCGCCAGCCGCAGCCGCCATGACGTGTCGGTGTCCTCGTAGTAGCAGAACAGCGAGCCCGGCACACCGCCCGCGGCGTGCAGCGCTTCCGTGCGCAGCAGCGCCGCGCCGCCGCAGAAGCCGAACGGCAGCATCCCGGTGGTGTCCCGGCCGTACCCGATGCGGGTGAGCGCCACACCGGTGGAGGTCACAGTGCCGTCCCCGGCGTGCAGCACTGAGGCTGCTGCGGCGGCGCTGTCATCGTCGTCCAGGGCGTTCTCCAGCGCGGCGAGCCACCCCGGCTCCGGTTGCGCGTCGTCGTTGAGCCACGCCATGAACGGCGTGCTGACCTGTGGCAACGCGGCGGCCAGCGCGCCGGCATAGCCGATGTTGCGGGGCAGCCGCAGCACCTGGCAACGATGCCGGGCGATCTCCGCAGCGGTCCCGTCTGTCGAGGCGTTGTCGACCACCAGCACCCGGTGTGACCGGGTCTGGGCGGCCAGCGCATCCAGGCAGCTCCCGATCAGGCCCCGGCCCCGCCAGGTGACCACGACCACCGTGGTTCGCACGGGGCGTGACGGTACCCTCCTGCGCGTGCCGAAGCTGGTGGTGCTGCTGGAGCAGCTGCTCGCGCCGGTGCCGGGGGGGACCGGGCGGTACTCCCGTGAGCTCGCCGCGGCGCTGGCCGCCACCGCCCCGGCCGGCTGGACGGTGGGCAGCGCGGTCGCCCGGCACGCCGACCCCACTCCGGCGATCATCGCCGGAGTGGAGGGGCCGCACGTGCTGCCGCTGCCCCGCCGGGCGCTGATCGCCGCCTGGGAGTCCGGTGTCGCGCTGTGGCCGGGCGGCGACACCGTGCACGCCCCGACGCCGCTGGCCCCGCCCGGGCCCCGCCGCGGTGGCAACCTGGTGGTCACGGTGCACGACACGGTGCCCTGGACCCATCCCGACGGGCTGACCCGGCGCGGGGCCGGCTGGCACCGCCGGATGATCGGACGCGCGGCCCGCCGGGCGGGTGCGTTGGTGGTGCCCACCGCCGCGGTCGCTCAGGAGCTTCCGCGACACGTGCCCTGCCTGGCGCCGGTGCACGTGGTCGGGGCCGGGGTCAGCCCCGCGGTGCTGAGCGCTGCGGCCCAGGCTGCCGAGATCGCCACCCGGCTGGGCCTGCCGCGACGGTACGTCCTGGCTGTCGGCACCCTCGAACCCCGCAAGGGAATCGACACGCTGCTCGCTGCGCTGGCGCTGCCGGATGCCCCGGAACTGCCGGTAGTGCTGGCCGGTCAGCCCGGTTGGGGGCGGGTCGACCCGGCCGCGCTGGCCAGGCAGTTCGGGCTGGATCCGGGAAGGGTGCAGGTGTTGGGCCGGATCAGCGACCCCGAGCTGGCCGTCGTGTTGCGGCACGCGGCGGTGCTCGCGGCACCCAGCCGCGCGGAGGGTTTCGGCCTGCCGGTGCTGGAGGCGATGGCGGCCGGGGTACCGGTGGTGCATTCCGACGCCCCCGCAT
>JBOHFT010000246.1:0-5587 GCA_050699815.1 Pseudonocardiaceae bacterium
CCGATAGCCCCGCTCAGCCCGCGCAATGCGGTGGCATGGGTACCCTGCGCGACAATGGGGGGAGTTATGTAGGGAGGGGTTTGGGACGCTGTGCACTTGAAGAGCCTCACGTTGAAGGGCTTCAAGTCCTTCGCCTCGGCCACGACGCTGCGCTTCGAGCCCGGCATCACCTGCGTCGTGGGTCCTAACGGCTCGGGCAAGTCCAACGTGGTGGACGCGCTGTCCTGGGTGATGGGCGAGCAGGGCGCCAAGGCGTTGCGCGGCGGCAAGATGGAGGACGTCATCTTCGCCGGCACCGCCGGCCGCCCCCCGCTGGGCCGCGCCGAGGTCACCCTGACCATCGACAACACCGACGGCGCGCTGCCCATCGAGTACACCGAGGTGTCGATCACCCGGCGGATGTTCCGGGACGGCGCCAGCGAGTACGAGATCAACGGCAGCAGTTGTCGGCTGCTGGACGTCCAGGAGCTGCTGAGCGACTCCGGCATCGGGCGCGAGATGCACGTCATCGTCGGGCAGGGCAAGCTCGACTCCATCCTGCAGTCCAAGCCCGAGGAGCGCCGCGCGTTCATCGAGGAAGCCGCGGGTGTCCTCAAGCACCGCAAGCGCAAGGAGAAGGCGCTGCGCAAGCTGGAGGCGATGCAGGCTAACCTCACCCGGCTGGCCGACCTCACCGCCGAGCTGCGCCGCCAGCTCAAGCCGTTGGGCAAGCAGGCCGAGATCGCGCGGCGGGCCCAGGCCGTGCAGGCCGAGCTGCGCGACGCCCGGCTGCGGCTGCACGCCGACGACCTGGTGACGCTGCGCGCGGAGCTGGCCCGGGAAGAGGCTGATGAGACGGCCGCCAGGTTCCGCTGGGCTGAGGTCGAGGGCGCGCTGGACGCGGCCCGCGCCCGGCAATCCCGCCTGGAGCAGCAGCTCGACGCCACCACACCGCGGCTCGCGGCGGCGCAGGACACCTGGTACCGGCTCTCGGCGCTGGCCGAGCGGCTGCGCGGCACGGTGCGGTTGGCGGAGCAGCGAGCCAAGCACCTGTCCGCTCCCAGAGAGCAGCACCGCCCCGGTCGCGACCCCGACGAGCTGGAGCGCGAGGCCGCAGCCGCGCAGGCCACCGAGGCTGAGCTGCACGCGGTGGTGGACGAGGCCAGGGTGATGCTGTCCGGTGCCCTGGAGCGGCGCGCCGAGCTGGAGCAGACCGTCGCCGACGCCGAGCGGGCCCACCTGGCCGCGGCGCGGGCCCTCGCCGATCGGCGGGAGGGGCTGGCCCGGCTGGCCGGCCAGGTCGAGGCGCTGCGCTCCACGTCGGGCGCCACCGCTGAGGAGATCGAGCGGCTGTCCAGCACGCTGGCCGATGCCCGGGAGCGGGCGGCGGGCGCCCAGCGGGAATTCGACGAGCTGCAGCACGCGATCGACACCGTGCAGGCCGGCCAGGTGGGGCTCGACGAGCGGCACAAGGCGGCGGTGGCCGCGCATGCCATCGCCGCGCAGCGAGCCGCTGAGCTCACCGCAGCACACCGGGAAGCGGAGCAGCAGCGGGCGTCGTGGCGGGCCCGGGTGGAAGCCCTGTCGCTGGGCCTGGCCCGCAAGGACGGTTCGCAGACGCTGCTGGCCGCCGGGTTGCCCGGCCTGCAGGGCTCGATCGCCGCGCTGCTCACCGTGGATCCCGGTGCGGAGGCCGCCGTGGCGGCCGCTCTGGGTGCCGCGGCAGACGCGCTGGCAGTCTCTGATGTCGATGTGGCAGCCGCGGCGCTGGCCCTGTTGCGCGAGCAGGAGGCCGGCCGCGCCGGCCTGCTCGTCGGCGGTGCACCGGCCACGGTGGACCGGTCGGCCTGGCCGCAGCTGCCGGGTGGTGCGCGGTGGGCGGTGGATCTGGTGGCGGCCCCGGAGGGGCTGCGCCCCGCGCTGCACCGGCTGCTGGAGCGCACCGCGGTGGTCGGCGACCTGGACGCCGCCCGGGCTTTAGCGGCCGCCCAGCCCACCACGCGCGCCGTGACCGTCGACGGCGACGTGCTCGGCGCCGACTGGGCGCAGGGCGGATCGGGCCGCAGCCAGAGCGTCATCGAGGTGCAGGCCGCCGTCGAGGACGGCCAGATCCGGCTGGCCGAGTCGGAAACCCTGGTGCAACGGCTGGCCGCCGAGCTCGACGGTGCCCGCGCCGAGGAGGCAGACCGCGCCGAGGACGTCGACGGCACCCTGGCTGCCCGGCACGAGTCGGACGTGCACCTGGCCGCGGTGGCCGAGCAACTCGCCCGGCTGGGCCAGGCGGCCCGGTCCGCCTCCGCCGAAGCCGACCGGCTGCACCGCCAGCGCGACGAGATGCAGCAGCGGCGGGCCGGCGCGCTGAGCAGCCTGGCGGAGCTGGAGGAGCGGTTGCGGCTGGCCCAGGACGAGCCGGCCGACGGCGAGCTGGACACTTCGCAACGCGACGAGGCCGTGGCGGCGCTGGCCACCGCGCGCAGCGAGGAGGTCGAAGCCCGGCTGGCGCTGCGTACCGCCGAGGAGCGCGTCCGGGCGCTGGCCGGGCGGGCCGACGGGTTGCGGCGCAGCGCCCAGGCGGAGCGGGTGGCCCGGGAGCGGGCCGCCGCAGCGGCGGTGGCCCGGCAGCAGGGGGCCGCGGTGGCCGCCGAGGTCGTGCGGGCCGGGGAGTTCGCGCTGGGCCGCATCCAGACCTCGCTGGACCGGGCCGCGGCCGAGCGCGACGCGGTGGCGGTCGAGCGGACGCAACGGGAGCAGGAGCTGGCCGACGTGCGCGGCCGGGTCCGCGAGCTCGCCGAGGAGCTGGCCAAGCTCACCGACACGGTGCACCGCGACGAGGTGCTGCGTGCCCAGCAGCGGCTGCGCATCGAGCAGCTCGAGACCAGGATCGCCGACGACTTCGGCATCGGCCTCGACGATCTCGTCGCCGAGTACGGTCCCGAGGTGCCAGTGCCTCCGCTGGCCAGCGAGGTGGCCGAATACGAGGTCGCAGCCCAGCGTGGTGAGCAGGTCAGTGCCCCGCAGCCGGCCCGTTACGACCGGGCCGAGCAGACCCGCCGCGCTCAGCGGGCCGAGCGCGACCTGGCGCTGCTCGGCAAGGTCAACCCGCTGGCGCTGGAGGAGTTCGCCGCGCTGGAGGAGCGCTACAAGTTCCTGTCCACCCAGCTTGAGGACCTCAAGGCCACCCGGCGCGACCTGCTCACCGTCATCGGTGAGGTCGACGAGAAGATCCTCGAGGTCTTCACCGAGGCATTCCACGACGTGGCGCGCGAGTTCGAGACCGTCTTCACCACGCTGTTCCCCGGCGGGGAGGGCCGGCTGGTACTCACCGAACCCGACAACATGCTCACCACGGGCATCGAGGTCGAGGCCCGCCCACCCGGCAAGAAGGTCAAACGCCTGTCGCTGCTGTCCGGCGGGGAGAAGTCGCTCACCGCGGTGGCGATGCTGGTCGCGATCTTCCGGGCCCGGCCGTCGCCGTTCTACGTCCTCGACGAGGTGGAGGCGGCGCTGGACGACACCAACCTGAACCGTCTGATCGCGCTGTTCGAACTGCTCAGAGATCGCTCGCAGCTGATCGTGATCACGCATCAGAAGGCGACCATGGAGGTTGCCGACGCCCTGTACGGGGTAAGCATGCGTGGCGACGGCATCACCACGGTGATCTCGCAGCGGCTGCGCCGCGCCACCGGCGCCGCCTAGCGGCACAAGGACGTCGACGGAGGGGACCGCACCGTGCCTGATCTGAAGAACGAGCCGTCGCTGCCCTTGACCATGTTGGACGAGGCGCTCCTGCTGCTGCAGGAGGCACGCTCGTCGTGGAACGTGCAGTTCGAGTTCGGTACCGGCCATCACCTGGACGAGGCGACATTCCGGCAGGCGGTGCTGTCCTGCTGTCGGCGCCACCCCCTGACCCGGGCCCGGCTAGCCGTTACCCACAACGGTGAGACGTCGTATCAGTGGGACTTCGCCGATGAGGTGGACCGGGATCCGGTCCAGGTGGTGGACTGCCCCGACGATGCCGCGCTGGACCGGCTTCGGGCGCAGCTCTACACCCCGCCGATCGCGCTGGACGTCAGCCCCGGCCTGCGGATCGCCCTGGCCCGGCGGCCCGGCGGGGATCTCGTGCTGCTGTCGGTCAGCCACATCGTCGCTGACGGGGTCGGTGCGCTGCGCCTGATGCAGACCATCACCCGGGCTTACCGGGGGGAGCCGGACCCGCCGGATCCCCTGCCGCTTGCCCAGGCCCGCGATCTCGGTTCGTTTTTGGCCCCGAAAAACCGCAGCGAACGGTGGGCCCGGCAACTGGAAGGGCTGCGGCGATGCCGCGAGGCGCTCGATGCGCCGAGCCGGATCGCCGCGGTCGGCGGCACCGACCGCGGCGACTTCGGATTCGTCTTTCGCACCCTCGACATCGGCGAGACGACGACCCCGGGGCTCGTGCGGCGGGCCCCCGGCACGACGATCAACGACATCCTGCTCGCCGCGCTGCACCTCACCGTGCAGGCATGGAACTCCCAGCACGGCGTGCCCACCGGCCGGATCGGGGTCATGATGCCGATCAATGTGCGCCCTGCCAGCCGCTTGTGGGACGTCGTCAGCAACCTCACGTCGAACGTCACCGTGTCCACCGCTGCCGACGACCGAGTGGACCTGGCCACCGCCACTGCCGCGATTGCCGAGCAGACCTATCAGATGCGGCGCCAGGACCGCGCTTATGGCTTGTATGACCTTCTCGAGGTCATCAGGAAAGCGCCCCTGCTGGTCAAACGTGCTGTGCCCAGGCTGCTACCGCTGGCTGGTGATCGGTTCGTCGACACCGCAATGCTGTCGAACCTGGGCCGCATCCCCGAGCCGCCCACCCTCGGGGGCAGGCCTGACTCCGAGCTGTGGTTCTCCCCGCCGTGCGACCGCTCCTGCAGCGTCGCCATCGGAGTCGCCACTGTCGGGCAACGGCTCTCGCTGGTCGCCCGGTACCGCTACGACCAGTTCGACGCCGACGCCGCGGAAGAATTCACCGATCTCCTGATCGCCCAGGTGGCAAGCCGCCACTGAGTCGGGTCAGCACCGGAGCGGACTGCTGCACCGAGCCCGCCCGCCCGTCGCGAGACCCCGGCATTGCCGTCAGCGCAACCGATCGGGCCCTACCTGAAATCCGAGAGTGACAGCGGGGCATCTGACCAGCCGGTGTAGTTCGGTGGCGAGCTGGACCGGGGTAGTGGCTGGCCGCTGGAAGGCCAGCCGCAGGTCGTGGGTCTGCTCGCCGTCCTCGATCCGCAGCCGTAAGCCGAGACGATCTACGCCGAGCGGGCGGACGCGGGTGCGGACCCCACGTGGCAGCGTGAAGACGTGCCGGGCGAGGGCGAGGAGAACGTCGGGGTGGGCGTGATCGAGATGGCGAAGCCAGTCCTGCTCAAGGTGGCAGAACGGGTCTGGCTCGGCGGCGGAGAGGTCGGCCGGGGTGAGCCAGGCGGTGCCCTCGGCGTCGGAGAGCACCGCGAAGACGGGATGCAGCCACAGCAGCCTGGATCCGTGACCGACGTCGAGCAGCCGGTCGTCGCAGCGGTGCACGGCCACGCCCAGGGCGGCCTGCCGGGCCTGCCGCGGGGATAGT